>JBLIKP010000012.1:0-36281 GCA_047635375.1 Sphingobacteriales bacterium
CCCCATCCAAAAATGCCTGAGGCATATTAAAAGTTAAGGGAATACCACCTGTTAATTGTAAAGTTGTACTGGAGCCAGTTTGACCAGCTCGAGCCGGGTATTCAATTTTTATTTCAGTATCATAATAACCTATAAAATAAAGCTTAAGCTCTGCAGCTATACCAGACCTTTGTGCAGGCATTGTAAACCAAAATTCAGTTCCTTTATTATCCTGAGCAAGCAATTCATTGTTGCTGAAAAAAGTAGTTAAGGCAACAAGCGTAATTAATGTGAAAATCTTTTTCATTTATAAATCTTAGTGAAACGAAGAATATGCTGAATCATTATTAATTTCAATTTTCAGACTCAAACAGCATTTAAATATAGAACAAAATCCGTTCCGTTCCTCCATATTACTATCTGAATATTAGAAATTTTCAGCCTCCGAAAGCTGCTTCATTAGATCTTGAATCACAATTCCATGCTCTGACGACGATTCAGTGGCCTTATCAGCCAACAATCCATGAAGTAAAACCGCTTTTTTCGACGATATTATAGCCGATTCTCCCTGACATAAAAATGAAAGTAAAATCCCTGTTAACAAATCCCCTGAACCAGCTTTTGCTAGTGAAGGATTACCGGTTGAGTTAAAAAATAATTCCCCATTACTATCAATAACGCAGGTGTGTGCACCTTTTACGATTAATATTATCTTGTTTATTACTGCGAAATTTTGGGCTTTAGCAATTTTATCGAAATCATTTAACCAGGTTCCGATAAGCCCCTTTAACTCCCCTTCGTGTGGAGTGAGAATTGTATTTTCAGGATATTGGGCATCCTTAATTCCAGCCAATAGATTTAGAGCGTCTGCATCCAAAACCATTGGAACTTTGCCCTCATTTAAAATTTCAATTAAAAATCCTCCCGTTTCTGGATCTGTTCCCATCCCAGGACCAATGGCAATTGCCGTATACTTTGATAAATCGGGCACAACACCTTTTAATATCTCCTCATTTTTATGCTTCAAACACATCACTTGCGGAAGCACCGTTTGAAAGATCTTTAGTCCACAATTGGGCATCAATCCGGATACTAATCCAGCACCTCCTCTTAAACATGCCTCGGCCGCGATTAGGGGAGCGCCCATCATCCCTATGCTACCGCCAATCACAAGTCCATGTCCGAAATTATTTTTATAGCTAAATTTTGCTCTAGGCTTCCAAATTGGAAAGATTAAATCTTTCGTTAAATAGTGGGCTTTCGCCGAAAAATTATCAGTTAAAGCAGCAGGAAGTCCAATGTCAATTACTTTAAATTCAGGAGCAAAATCACCATTCTCAGGCATGAACAGGGCAAGTTTAGGGAATTGAAAGGTATATACACGACTGGCTTTTATTACTTGATTATTTTTTGGAGTATGTAGATCTCCAAAAAGTCCAGAAGGAAGGTCAACTGAAATCACAAAATTACCAGCCCCATTAATCTTTTGAATCACCTCTTTTATAATTCCATCAGTAGGTCTATTTATTCCATTCCCAAGGATTGCATCAATTATTAGCTCATCCTCTTTTAATTCTGGGAAGCGCTCAAACGGGCAATTTACTACTTCCAATCCCACACTTTGCAATAGCTGTTCATTTATTAAAAAATCGGGGCTAACAGTTTCGGAATATCTTAAAATCACCACCCTAACTTCTACTTTTTGGGTTTTTAATAATCTTGCGATGGCCAGACCATCCCCTCCGTTATTGCCGAGTCCGCAGAAAACAATTACTCTTTTTATTTCTGGAAAATCGGACTTAAAGGTATTAACCCAGTTTTTGGACGCTCTTTCCATTAAATCTATGGATTTTATTCCCTCTTCAACACAAGTTAAACGATCAATCTCTTTTATTTTTTCGGACGAAAATACTTTCATAAGGGTAAGTTAAATGGCAAATTTCACATAGGCAAATTATTATAGGTAATTCGCTAATCACAAGGCACTCAAGCGGTTTTAGTCAGTTGATAAATCCATATTATTCCGTTAGATTTGCGAGATTAATCATTCACAAAATTAAAACCGAACACATTTTGGATTTATTTGAAAAATTAAAAGAAAACCGTGGTCCACTTGGGCAATACTCAGACTTAGCTGAAGGGTATTATGCTTTCCCAAAATTAGAAGGCCAGATAAAAAATAGAATGACTTTTCAAGGTCAAGAGATGTTGGTTTGGAGCTTGAACAATTACTTGGGACTTGCTAATCACCCTGAAGTTAGAAAAGCCGATTCAGAGGCTACTGAAAAATGGGGACTTGGCTACCCAATGGGCGCTAGAATGATGTCTGGTAATACTGATGAGCACACTGAATTAGAGCGTGAATTAGCTGAGTTTTTAGGTAAAGAAGATTGTATTTTAATGAACTTCGGTTATCAAGGGATAATGTCGGCGATTGATGCCTTAGTTGACCGTAGAGATGTTATTGTATATGACGCCGAATCTCATGCATGTATAGTTGATGGTGTAAGACTTCACCAAGGTAAACGTTACGTTTACGCGCACAACGACATTGAAAATCTTGAGAAGCAGCTTGAGCGTGCAGCTAAAATGGTTGAACAAACCGGGGGTGCTATTCTTGTAATTACTGAAGGTGTTTTCGGAATGTCAGGTGCTCAAGGTGATTTAAAAGGTGTTGTTGAATTAAAGAAAAAATTCAATTTCAGACTTTTAGTTGACGATGCTCACGGATTTGGAACTTTAGGAAAAACTGGAGCTGGATGTGGTGAAGAACAAGGTGTACAAGACGAAATCGACCTTTATTTTGGGACTTTCGCAAAATCAATGGCATCAATTGGCGCATTTATCGCCACAAATAAGCAAATTAAGGAATACTTAAAATATAACACACGCTCACAAATTTTCGCAAAAAGCTTACCAATGCCATTAGTAGTTGGGGCAAGAAAGCGTCTAGAGTTACTTAAAAAGAATCCTGAATTAAAAGAACAGCTTTGGACTATTGTGAATGCTTTGCAATCAGGTTTAAGGGAACGAGGTTTTAATTTAGGCGCAACAAGCTCATGCGTTACTCCAGTTATTATGAGCGGAACGTTAAATGAGTCGGTTAATATGATTAAGGATTTACGTGATAACTACAAAATCTTCTGCTCAATGGTTACCTATCCTGTGGTACCTAAGGGGGTTTTATTGCTTAGGTTAATTCCTACAGCAATGCACACCCTGGCCGATGTGGATGAAACCCTAAAAGCATTTACTGAAGTTGCTGAGAAGTTAAAAACTAAACATTATGAAACCATCAAAATGGTAAATGCATAATTGTGAATTTTATAACGTATTGAAGGGGAGTTGGATTCAACTTCCCTTTTTTATTTATATAAATTGAGTTAATGCCTGCAGGGCTATTTGTTATTAGCAAAAAACAACTTACTTTTAGAAATCAAATTTAAAATCAGAATTTTTCAATTCTTAAAAAAGAGTACCCATGGATAAGTTTAACGAAGTAAAAAGTATGATTGAGGAGTTGGATGGTGATGTAGATAAATTCTACAACAAAGGAAACAAAGCTGCAGGAACTCGAATTCGTAAAGGCATGCAGCAATTAAAAACCTTGGCACAAGATATTCGCATAGAAGTTCAAAACATGAAGAACGACTAATTGAAATCTTTTAAAAAAAAATCCCACCTTTCGGAGGGATTTTTTTTTGACCTTTTTATAATGTTTTTACAATATTGATAATACCCGACCGTGTATTATCACTTACTTCAATTAAAGGCAGCCTCATACGCTCCTCCATTAATCCCAAATGTTTTAAGGCGGCCTTAACCCCACCAGGGTTTCCTTCGGAAAATAGAAGGTTAGTAAGATCAAATAATTTATAATGATTAATCTGGGAGCTTTTCATGTTTCCAGCCATGGCAAATCGCACCATATTAGAAAATATTTTTGGTGCTACATTACCTACTACTGAAATAACTCCATCCCCACCAGCCATAATTATTGGTTGTGTTAAAAGATCATCTCCGGAAATAACTAAAAACCCTTTTGGTCTATCTTTAATTATAGCCATTATCTGCTCCATATTCCCGCAGGCCTCTTTCATACCAATAATATTATCCACTTGCGCCAACCTCAAGGTGGTACTTGGCAGCATGTTAGACCCAGTCCTTCCTGGAACATTGTACATGATAATAGGCAAGTTTGAAGCTTCGGCGACAGCTTTATAGTGCTGATAAATCCCTTCCTGAGTAGGCTTATTATAATATGGACTTACTGAAAGAATGGCCTCATATCCTACGATTTTAAAATTAGAAACTGCCTCTACAACCTCAGCCGTAAAGTTTCCACCAAGACCTGCCACTAAAGGGACACGTCCATGATTTGCATCGGCTACAGCCTGAAAGACCTGCTGTTTTTCATTCTTGGTTAAAGTTGCAGTTTCACCAGTAGTTCCAAGAACCACCAAGTAATCTACACCTCCATCAATAAGATGATCTATTAATTTCTTTAAACCAATAAAATCTATGGATTCATCTGTATTAAAAGGAGTCACCATGGCCACTCCCGTACCCTTAAATTTTTCCATTTTCACCCTTAATAATGTATAAATAGTGTGTTACTTGTTCTATGAAAAATCTTAAACCTTTTTCTTTATCAAAATTGATCATAAAATCATGGCAATCGGCTAGTTTTTCAGAATATTTTCCAATTCTAAATTTCGCATTTGATTGGCCTGTTAAATATCCAAGGCATATATATTCCTTTAGATCAAGGTTAATCAGAATGTCAAAAGATTGATTTTTAAATTCCTTAAATTCTTTGCCCCTTGGTTCAAACCAAAAGGATAGATTTTTTCGGACGAGGAAGGTTTCATGGGCCCTTTTATTTGCAAATTCTTCTTTTTTTGCATTTTCTTGATAGGCAAGGATGAATATTTTTTTTCCTTGAGCCTTAATTTTTAGCATGAATTCATTTATCAAATGAAGGTCCTCGCCTTTATTTGCGGAATAAATAATTCCAATTTTTTTGGCGTCAACAAATGAAACCGTTTTCCTTTTGGTTTTGGAGCGCGCCGTTTTCTTCTTTAGTCGATGAAGGGCAATTCGGTTCCGGATTTCGTAAATTTTGGTCATTTAATCAGTTCAATAAAATTGTCTTCGGAGATAATTTTAACTTCAAGGTCCTGAGCTTTTTTCAACTTTGCAGGTCCCATATTGTCGCCTGCAATTAAAAAATCTGTTTTTTTCGTAATGCTACTTCCTGCTTTTCCGCCATGCAAAGAGATTGCCTTTTTCAATTCATCCCGTGAGAATTTAGTAAAAACTCCTGAAACGACGAAAATCTTGCCCTCTAATTGGTTTCCTATTGCTTTTTGCTTGGGTGCCGATTTAAAATTTAGCCCCACATTTTCCAGTCGGCTAATTTGAGAAACACTTTGCGGATTATCAAAAAATTGAACCACACTTTCTGCAATACGACCCCCAATTTCATCAACTTCAATAAGCTCTTCCAACGTTGCAGATTTCAAAGCCCAAATATCGGAAAAATGTTCGGTTAATTTCCTAGCTACTGTGCTGCCAACATATCGTATTCCCAAACTAAATAATACCCTATCAAATGGGATTAATTTTGCTTTTTCAACACCTTCAATCATGTTGTTTACTGATTTTTCAGCAAATCGATCAAGGTCTAAAAGTGCTTCTTTCTTATCCTTTAGTTCAAAAATATCGGCGACATTTCTAATCATTCCTTCACGGAAAAGTAAATCGACCGTTTCGTTACCTAACCCTTCAATATCCATAGCCTTTCGGCCGATAAAATGTTGAATTTTCCCAATTAACTGTGTTGGGCAGCCTTGCTCATTTGAACAATAGTGATTTGCCTCCCCATCCTTTCGTACTAGTGGAGCAGCACAGTCGGGGCACTGCATTGGATATTCTATTTTAAGGGCATCGGACCCGCGTTTGGAAAGGTCAATCCCTGTGATTTTAGGAATTATTTCTCCCCCTTTTTCAACACTTACAGTATCCCCAATTCTAATATCAAGTCGTTCAATTTCATTAGCATTATGAAGACTTGCACGCCTTACCGTGGTTCCTGCTAAAAGCACAGGATTTAAATTTGCCACTGGAGTGATTGATCCAGTTCTTCCCACCTGATAAGTAATGCTTTCTAAAATAGTTTGGGCTGCTTCGGCTTTAAATTTATAACTAATTGCCCATCGTGGCGACTTTGCAGTGAAGCCTAAAATTTCTTGATGGTCGTAGCTATCAACTTTTAAAACAATCCCATCAATATCGTAGGATAAATTGTTTCTCTCCTTTTCCCAATACTCTATAAAATCTATAACTTCTTCAATATTTTGGCATTTTTTGAATGCATCAGAGACTTTAAAACCCCAAGACTCTAATTTTTTAAGATTACCTGAATGCGTCTCATTGGGTTCGGAGGTGCCGTAATAGGCATACAAAAAACAATCCAACGGTCTTTTAGCCACTACGGCTGAATCCTGCATTTTCAAGGTGCCTGAAGCGAAATTTCGAGGATTTGCAAATGTTGGTTCGCCACGCTCTTCCCTATCAGAGTTAAGATTTTCAAAGGCAGCCCCGTGCATGAATATTTCACCGCGCACCTCAAATTCATCGGGATAATCGCCTGGATTAAGTTTGGTTGGAATGGTTTTTATGGTGCGCACATTTGTGGTCACATCGTCGCCCATAGTTCCATCACCTCGAGTAAGCGCCCTGAAAAGCTCACCATTTTTATAGGTTAATGAAATTGCTAAACCGTCGAACTTAAGTTCAGCAACATAGGAAAATGGAGCTTCGTCTAATCCTTTTTGCACCCTCCCATCAAAATCTAATAACTCTTCCTTACTATAGGTATTTCCCAAACTAAGCATTGGGATTTTATGAGAAATGGTTTCGAAGTTTTTGGTGATCCCACCCCCTACTTTTTGAGTCGGTGAATCGGGATGAATGAATTCCGGAAACTGATTTTCCAAATCCTGCAATTCTTTCAAAAGCTTATCAAAATCAAAATCACTAATTTCAGGTTGGCTGAGAACGTAGTATTTGTAATTATGATCCTTCAATACATTGCTTAAATCAGCAATCTTTTGTTGGGCTTTTTGTTTATCCATTTCCACATTATTTTCTTGCGGCTAATTTATAAAAATTGAGGGGAGATTTCGTTTTAAATCTTATTTGTTGATGTCTAAACGCAAAGAAAATATATGTGAGAAAAGCGCATCTGATTGATCACCTACATCCGTCAAGGCGTAATCGATTGAGAATCGATTAATTTGCAATCCTAATCCGAAATTAGGCTGGAAAGTCATTTCTTCTCCTCCTCCAAGTAATTTTACCTCCTGAAAATTTCCAAATCCACCTCTCAGGTAAATAATTTTAGCATAATCCAGCTCAAGGCCGATGGCAGGATCAATGGAAATAGGGTTATTGGTATAGCTAATTAGCACATTTCTTGGTCCATCAGTTGTGATAAACAAATCGGCTTCAGCCATAACACCAAATTTATCATTTATTGTCGCTGAATAATTAACCCCAGCAACCACTTGGGGTAATGTTATTTCTAATGAATTTTGAGGAATTTCGTTTCCGGTTTGATTAAATGTTGCGCGAGTTGCTGAGTCCAGGCTAAACTGCCATGCATTGAAAGTGGTGGTAATGTCCTTTACCATTAACCCGAAACCAAAATTATCAATCTGATATTGTGCCCCAACATCTACTCCAAAGCCCCAGCTATTTGCAAAATCTCCCACTACCCTTCTGACCACTTTCGCATTTGCACCCACTGATAATCCTTCTATCGAGAGCTCTCTTCCATAACTTACTAGGAAGGCGTAATCTGCAGCTGAGAATCCAGTTACTCGGTCATAGTTAATATTTCCCTCAGCACTAATTAGCTGGGTGGTATTGGGAATATCATCTACTCCAAACCGAATCATGGTAAAGGCAATAGCACTTTTATCATCAATTTTACGTGAAATTGCACCGTAATCGAAATTTGCTATTCCAGCAAAATATTCGGCATGCATTAATCCAATTTGCATATCTCCTTCAATTCTGGTTAATCCTGCAGGATTCCAAAACCCAGAGCTCACATCTGAATTTGATGCTACGGTTGCTTTTGATAACCCTTGAGCTCGAGCGCCAACACCTATATTTAAAAATTCATTGCTGTATTTTACAGATTGGCTAAACCCCTGACTTCCGGAAACTAAAAGGCAAGAAAGGAAAAGCAGTACGTATTTCATTTTAGGAATTTGAATTTAGGTGAGGATCAATAATAGAATAAATTTGTGAATAATTTTTGGATATATGCGCAAAACCCTGATCTATAACTCCAATTATTGCGATCTTATTATCTTCAAAATCAGACTCCCAAAGTCGGCCGAAAATTCTATTTAATGCAAAATAAAGCTTAGAAGAATCTTCATAAGAAAACACATATTTATATTCCTTGAACTTCTCAAAAAACGCTAAGAATCTTGGAGTGTTTTTCAATCCGGCTGCAGCCAGAAAGGATGCGACTATTTCTGGATTAATCCTATTTAACTGGTCGTAAAATTTTTGCGGATCAACTTCACCTTTTCTTAAAATCACTCCATCAAGGATTAATTCAAGCATAACGTGAGAAATAAAATGTGGCTTTACATATTTATTTTCAAACGGTACTTTCCGAAGTAAATCAGTTAAATAAGCCATGTTTTGCTCGAAATATGGCTCATTATGGAATACATGATCAAGTAAAACATGGCGGGCCCAACCCTTGTTAATTCCGTCCCATTCTTTCTTTAAATGTTGAAATTCTGGTGGACATGGTTTAGGGTGGATGTTTTTTCCTCTTTCGGCGCCCTTATAAAGATCTGGTAAGGCCACGCCAAGAATTTGGTATGGATCCAATGTGCCTTTCTCAAAATAAAAGTGACTGAGGTAATTCATTGAATTTAAATATGGAAACAAGGTAAAGGATGGAATTTAATAATTCGAATTTTTGCGGATAGAAAAGTATTGCTTTTAAAGGTTTATAAGGAAAATCATTTTTCCTTAAATCGGGAGGTGGATTTTTATAACTTTGCCCAAAATCGATTTCACATGACCAATTTCATTGAAGAATTACGCTGGCGCGGAATGATCCACGACATTATGCCGGGCACTGAGGAGCAAGTTCAAAAGGAGCTAACATCAGCTTACATTGGATTTGACCCAACTGCCGACAGTCTGCATATTGGGTCATTAGTTCCTATAATGCTGCTTATGCATATTCAACGGTCTGGTCATAAGCCTGTGGCCTTGGTAGGTGGAGCCACTGGAATGGTTGGTGATCCTTCAGGGAAATCTGAGGAAAGAAATTTACTTTCTGAGGATGTGCTTCAAAAAAATATTGCTGGTGTAAAAGCTCAATTGGAAAGGTTTTTAGTTTTCGACGACAGTGAAACAAGCGCCGAAATCGTAAATAACTACGACTGGTTTAAAAACATGACGTTTTTGGATTTCATTCGTGATGCTGGAAAGCATATTACTGTGAATTACATGATGGCAAAAGATTCAGTAAAAAAACGTCTTGAAACGGGGATTAGCTTTACTGAATTCAGTTACCAATTAGTTCAGGGTTACGATTTTTACTGGCTAAACAAAAATAAAAACTGCAAGATTCAAATGGGTGGTTCTGACCAATGGGGTAATATTACTACAGGTACAGAATTAATTAGGAGAATGGGAGGAGGCGAAGCATTTGCAATGACTTGTCCACTTGTCACTAAGGCTGATGGCGGAAAATTTGGCAAAACGGAGTCGGGAAATGTATGGCTTGATCCAGAAAGGACATCACCGTACCAATTTTACCAATTTTGGATGAATACAAGTGATGAGGATGCAAAAAACTTCATTCGAATTTTCACCCTAATCGACAGAAACACAATAGAAAAATTAGAGGCAGAACACGCTGAAGCCCCACATGTTCGTATTCTTCAAAGGGCTATTGCTGAAGAAATCACCATTCGTGTACATGGAGTGGAAGAATTGTCGGCCGCAATAGCCGCTTCTCAAATTCTATTCGGAAAATCTACCACGGAAACGCTAAAAAAATTATCAGAAAAAGACCTGCTTAATGTGTTTGAAGGCGTTCCCCAAATGGAAATTTCAAAGAACGAATTATCCAAAGGATTTAGTGCAATTGAATTATTGGCTGTTAAGACTGAGATTTTTGCTTCCAACGGGGAAGCTAGGAGAATGATAAAATCCGGTGCCGTTAGTGTGAATAAAGAAAAGATTTCAGATGAAAACTTCACTTTTGACATTTCACATTTACTAAATGACAAGTATATTCTTGCGCAAAAAGGGAAAAAGAATTACTTTTTAATAAAAGCAGTATAAAAAATCCCGGGCAAAATTGTCCGGGGTTTTTATTTTGGATAAGTGGTAAAGTCATCCACAATGCCTTAAAGCATATTTTTACTACCGTAATAAATTCGAGATTTAATTGATAAATGGGCTTAATAAAATTGGGTGAAATATAGCCCCATGGGATTTAAGACAATTTTACCTAATTAAATTCAAGGATTTCCACTGGGTTTTTGTTCACTTTTAGGAAACCCTCCCAAGAACCATCCGCCCACTGGAAAACTAAGACACCCGCCGGAGGCAAATTATTATTAATTTTTGGAGAGATATTCTGTGCCAAGTCCGAGAGGACTGGATTATGACCTACTACCATTAACACATCTACGGTATCAGGTACTTTTAATATAATTCGCTTATATTCTTTAACTGTTGCAGCGTAAAGGCCATAAACCAGAAGGCTTTCAAAGCAACCTTTATCCAAATTATTTTTAACGATCTCGGCAGTTTCTGACGAACGATTGGCGGGTGAATGGATTATTAAATCTGGGATTAAGTCGAGATTTTTTAAATCCTAAGCTATTAGTTTAGCTTGTGATTTTCCTTGTGGAGTTAACACTCTTGTAATATCGTCAATGACTGAAATTTTGGAAGCCTGAGCCTGACGCGCAAGCATTAAGGTTTTAGTTCGCATTAATTTACTTTAAATTGTATTAGTGAGGAACCAAAACTGAGGAAAGAAGAAAGTGACTTTTTAAAATTGAGAACCTTATTCCTGATCAAGTAGGTGAACAACATACCGTTTAGATTTTTTATTTTTGACTCTCCATTATATAATTGAAGAAATTATCTCAAATCAATTGAATTTCAACATATTACATTCTGTAAATAATTGTAAACCCTTTTCGCATAGTGTTTTAAAAAAAGAATGGGTTAAGAATTAGGAGATTCTATTTCCTTACTCCCAAAATAAATTCCTAATGTGAATTCAAACCTTTAGTTTTGCAGCTTCATGAAGAACATCCGTAATTTTTGCATTATCGCACATATTGACCATGGTAAATCTACCTTGGCCGATAGGCTTTTAGAATATACAGGTACAATCACACAAAGAGAGGCGAAAGAACAGCTCCTTGACGATATGGACCTTGAACGCGAACGTGGAATTACCATTAAGAGTCATGCTATCCAAATGGATTACATGCAGGGTAAGGAGAAGTACACATTAAACTTAATTGACACACCGGGCCATGTTGATTTCTCATACGAGGTTTCAAGGTCTATCAAGGCATGTGAAGGTGCACTGTTAATTGTTGATGCCTCTCAAGGTATCGAAGCTCAAACGATCTCAAACCTTTTCTTAGCCTTAGAGCACGATTTAGAAATAATTCCAGTTCTAAACAAAATGGACCTTCCTGGTGCAATGCCTGAAGAAGTTAAGGACCAAATTGTTGAGTTAATTGGTTGTGATCGTGATGATATTATTCCAGCGAGTGGAAAAACGGGATTGGGAGTTGATAATATTTTAGAAGCAATTGTAAAAAGAATTCCTTCACCCGAGGGAGATCCTGATGCACCACTACAAGCTTTAATTTTCGATTCAGTTTTCAACTCATTTCGTGGAATAATTGGTTATTTCAAAGTTCAAAACGGAACGATAAATAAGGGGGATAAAGTAAAGTTCTTCCATACAGATAAAGAATATTTCGCCGATGAAATTGGCGTTTTAAAATTAAAACAACGTCCTGAAAAAAGCATTTCTGCCGGTAACGTTGGATATATTATATCAGGAATTAAGTCGGCTAAGGAAGTAAAGGTTGGGGATACCATCACCAGTCCTACTCGCCCATGTGTAAATGCGATTGCGGGATTTGAGGATGTAAAACCTATGGTATTTGCAGGGATTTACCCTGTAGACACTGAAGATTTTGAAGAACTTCGTGAAAGCATGTTCAAGCTTCAGCTGAATGATGCATCACTGGTATTCGAGCCGGAATCATCGGCGGCATTAGGCTACGGATTCCGTTGTGGATTCCTTGGTATGCTTCACATGGAAATCATCCAGGAGCGTTTGGAAAGAGAATTCGATATGACTGTAATCACTACGGTTCCTAACGTTTCCTACCATGCTTACCTGAATTCTGCGCCTGACGTATTAGAAATTGTAAATAATCCGAGTGAATTACCTGACCCTAACTATTTAAATCGGGTTGAAGAGCCATTCATTCGTGCACAAATAATCACCAAATCTGAATACATTGGTCAAGTAATTGGACTGTGTATTGAGAAACGCGGACAAATTAAAGATCAGGTTTATTTAACTTCAGATCGTGTTGAAATGAGTTTTATCATGCCAATGGCAGAAATCGTTTTTGATTTTTATGATAGATTAAAAACAGTTTCTCGTGGATACGCTTCGTTCGACTATTCTCCTATTGGCTATCAGGCTTCCCACTTGGTAAAAATGGATATCATGTTAAATGGAGATCACGTAGATGCTCTTTCATCATTAATTCACCGAGACAATGCCTACGACCTTGGAAAGCGTATTTGCGCCAAGCTAAGAGAACTTATTCCTCGTCAACAATTTGACATTGCCATACAGGCTGCAATTGGAGCTAAGGTTATTGCCAGAGAATCGGTTAAAGCCTTAAGAAAAGATGTTACCGCTAAATGTTATGGTGGTGATATTTCTCGTAAACGTAAGCTTCTTGAAAAGCAGAAAAAAGGAAAGAAAAGAATGCGCCAAGTAGGAAATGTAGAGATTCCACAAAGTGCATTTATGGCCGTATTAAAATTAGACTAACCCTCAACAATCACCTTTCATGCAGTTATTAGACGGAAAAGCCCTATCAATTCAAATCAAGGCAGAATTAGCGATAGAAACCACCGAATTTAAGACCAAAACAGGTAAAACTCCACACTTAGTCGCCATCTTGGTGGGTACTGACGGTGCGAGCCAAACTTATGTTGCCAGTAAGGTTAAGGATTGTGAAATTGTTGGTTTTAAATCGACTTTATTCCGCTACGACAACACCCTTTCGGAAAAGGATTTGTTGGATAAAATTAAATCGCTAAACGCAGATGATGATGTTGACGGAATTTTGGTTCAGTTACCACTTCCAAATCACATCGCTGTCGACAAAGTGACCCAAGCAATAAGCCCTGATAAGGATGTTGATGGGTTTCACCCTGCAAATGTAGGGAAACTTAGCATGGGGCTTCCAACCTTTATTTCAGCAACTCCTTTAGGAATACTTTTAATGCTTGAAAAGAAAGGTATTGATACTGAAGGCAAGCATTGTGTGGTCATGGGCCGAAGCAGCATTGTTGGTTACCCTATGAGCATTCTAATGGCGCGCAAGGGTAATCCGGGAAACTGCACGGTAACAATGGTTCACAGCCGTACCAAAAACATGAAAGAAATTACCCGTCAAGCGGATATTTTAATCGTGGCGATTGGAAAGCATGAGTTTGTAACCAAGGACATGGTTAAGCCTGGCGCTGTAGTTATTGATGTGGGTATAACTCGAGTTCCCGATACTACTGCCAAACGAGGCTACCGATTAATAGGTGACGTAAAATTTGATGAGGTGGCAGAGCAATGCAGCTTTATTACTCCTGTTCCAGGTGGTGTAGGTCCAATGACTAGAGTTGGACTCCTTTATAACACCCTATTAGCAGCAAAACGCCGATAATTAATTAAAGATTCTTCGAATAATAAACGCACGGTTGTAACCAACTATCTCGAGCGAGATTTGGGTGCACAAAATCGTACTGAAAGGTAAACCCTACCTTTTCCATAATGTGAATACTGCCTTTATTAGGCTTGCTTGCCACGCATGAGATCATATTAATTTTACATTTGTTTTTGGAAAAATCTAACATGGCCAATGCACCCTCAGTGGCTAAACCCATGTTCCAAAACTTTTTGTTTAAGCGATAGCCTATATCAACTGACGGATTAAAATCTGACGGGTAATCTTGAAGTGAAATACCAATAATCCCAACGAATTCTCCTGTCCCCTTTTCTAAAGTTTTAAAATAACAAAAACCGTGTACATCGAACATTTTCATTTGCCTGTCTAACCAAGCCTTGGAAGCTACTCGATCCAGAGTCGATTCGAAAAAACGCATAACATCTTCGTCTAAATTTAATTTGGTAAGAATGTTCAAATCGGCCTCAGACCAAGAGAAATACTCCAAACACTCAGAAATTAAAACTGGTTTCAAGTTCAAAATTGTTGATTATAGGGATTAACCGATAGACTATTTGGCATGGTTATTTTAATAAATTGATGTTGCGTTGCTATATGACATGTATTGCAACTGCCTATTAAAAAAGTATATTTTTTTGCTGCATTTTTTTCATTCTTACCATCAATTTCAGTTTTCAAATCGTCAATTGAAGGAATTAGGATTTGTTTTACTTGTTGGCTAATATTATTTCCCTCATACATTATTTGATTGTGCACAAGGTCTTCCGCAATCTCTTCAATTTCATGTAGGTAGAAGTCGGCAAGATCCCAGTTTTTACTATTCAATGAAAAGCTCAACTTCTGGGAGTACCGTTGAAATTTCCCCATTCCGTCTACTAGGTCATAATCCTCACCACCACTTGAAGGAGAACACGCCGCTAGACCAATAATAAAAAATGAAATAAAAAAAAATGCTACATTTCTCATATCCCAAAAATAAAAAAAATGAATTCTTAATTACCGCCTAGTTTTGAAATCACTAATTGTAGTTATTCTTTAAAGTCTTATTGAGTCGGGCTGGAAAAAATCCAAAATAAATAAAAGGGAAATGGAAATGGCAATAGTAGTAATAGTCAAAATAAGGGCATTTATAAACACTCTACTTTTCCTTTTATTCTTTGTAAAAACCACTGAAGTAAACCAAAATAGAACAAGCACAAATATTAGAAACAAGATTGTCTCAAGATTAATATCTAAACCATAAATCAATATATTATCAATCACAATAAAAATTGAGCCCCACATGGAAAACAAATAAACCATTGAAATAAAATGGGTTAACATTCCTTTTCGGTTTCTTAAAAATACTAAATACGAGGCAAAAGCTATGTATGGTAAAAAAATTATAATAAAGATTAATTCAGGGGGTAGAGCATTTGATTCTAAGCTGAATACGAGCCCAATAACATTGGGTGAAATAAAACTAAGCTGGATTCCAAGAATAAAAGTAAAATAAAATAAAATTTGCCCCGGAGATTTATAAAATCTTCTATTCCCTTGAACATAAGATTCAACAACCGTTTTGGGATTAACTAGCAGGGCTCCATAGGTTCCAAATACGGAACTTTCAAGAGAAAACAATCCACTTATCACATCTTGGATTAATCTCCAAACGGTTATTTTTTTGACACCTATTTTTTGTCCGCAATTTCCACAGAACGTTTCTGGCACGTCGGAATTACAAATTTTGCAATGCTTGTTAATCTTCATTATTAAGTTTCCTTTTGTTTAAGTTCTCGTGATTTTATCAGGAAAGTAATTGTAAATAATACGCGCCAAACCTAAGAAAATTGTAATTGTAATGAGCATCTGAATTATCGTGGAGATGATTACGTTTTTCCATTTCGTAAATTTCAATTGAACCATGGAGTTCCAAAGGAAGAGTAATCCGAGAAAACTGCCCAAAATTGTTAGGCTTAATTTAAAGGGGAAAATTAAATTAATTATATTTTCAAGGGCCACAAAAACAATTAACCATGTTGGAAATAAGTGCATAAAAGGAATTAAGACCGAAAATACAAGAATTTGTGTCGGAATAGTATCATTAGTAAATGAAACCTGAAAACCTAACAAGGTCATTTCCCCAAAAGTAAACTGAAGTCCCATGACAAACGCGGCATAAAATGCCATTTGTACTGGCGATTTATAATATCGACGAAATCCTTTGAGGTT
Source organism: Sphingobacteriales bacterium (assembly GCA_047635375.1). Lineage (GTDB taxonomy): Bacteria > Bacteroidota > Bacteroidia > Sphingobacteriales > Sphingobacteriaceae > JBLIKP01. The sequence goes on from JBLIKP010000012.1 coordinate 16,269, forward strand.
GACCTAAATTATTTCGTTTGGCTTGGAAAGAACAATCCAAATGGATCCAAAATAGAATGCTCCAAAAAAATAGACCATTAATTAAAACGGTAAGCAATCCCAGAAACGATACTTTTTCTCACATTACCTTTTGCCCACATTTGGCGCAAAAATGCTCCATGGCATGGGTATTACAAACAGGACACAAGTTTTTGATTGGTCTTATTGGTTTTAAATTTATAAAATTTGACCATTGAATTTTAGATTTTGGATTTTATCAAGCTAATGGGAGACATATTTATTTCAATTTTAATACTGTAGGTCAAAACCTAACTTTTTCAATCCGAAAGCTTTAATTTTTAATAACTTGCTGGCTCGATGCAACCAATTTTAATATTTTCCCCTCTATTTAAAAACCACTGAAATATCATGAGCTTACAAATCACAAACCTCTCCAAAACATATTCAAATGGAGTACAAGCGTTAAAAAACGTCACTTTAAATATCCCAAAAGGAATGTACGGCCTTCTTGGCCCCAACGGCGCTGGAAAATCATCATTAATGCGGACAATTGCGACACTCCAAGAACCTGACACGGGCGAAATTCAGCTTGGAGAAATTAATGTATTAACCCAAAAAGATGAGGTTAGGAAAGTCCTGGGATACCTTCCACAGGAGTTTGGAGTTTACCCTAAGGTTTCTGCCGAAGAACTTCTTGACCACCTTGCCGTGCTAAAGGGAATAACGAATAAAAAAGAGCGGAAAGAAGTGGTAAGCTCGCTACTTCATAAAACCAATTTATGGGAAGCAAGAAAGAAAAATCTTGGAGGTTATAGCGGCGGAATGAAGCAGCGTTTCGGGATTGCTCAAGCATTACTTTCCCAACCAAAATTAATTATTGTTGATGAACCTACGGCCGGGTTAGATCCTGCTGAAAGGAACAGATTCCTAAATCTGCTTAGCGAACTTGGAGAGAATACCGTCGTTATTTTAAGCACTCACATTGTGGATGATGTAAAAGAACTTTGTCAGCAAATGGCAATAATTAATAAAGGAGAAGTCCTTTTTGAAGGTTCACCTGAGTCTTCTTTAAAAGAAGTTGAGGGGAAAATCTGGACAAAAAGCATAGAGAAAAATCAATTACCTGATTACAAAGAAAAACACCATGTCATTTACGATCGCCTTATCGGCGGAAAGCCAGTGATAATGGTCCATTCTGACAATATTCCTGGCGAGGGTTTCAAGCAAAAATTCGCGGATCTTGAAGATGTTTATTTTTCAAAAATATTCGCTAAAACGGCGCAAGCCGAACTTGTTTAATCTCTTAAATCTGTCTTTATGTTTTTCAATATACTTTCTTTCGAATTAAGGTACCGATTTAAGCGTCCAGCAACTTGGATATATTTTGGCATTATGTTTTTACTTGCATTTGGTGCAAGCTCCTCCGATGTAATTTCAATAGGTGGTGGAACGGGAAATGTCCGTCAAAATGCACCCGTGGTTCTTCAACAAATGATGCTAATTTTATCTGCATTTTGTATGATGATTACCAGTGCAATTATGGGTGTGGCGGTACTTCGTGATTTTGAACACAAAACTGAATCTATTTTATTCACCACCCCTATCTCAAAGGGCGCCTATTTGTGGGGGCGATTTGTAGGTTCTTTTATCGTCGTTTTATTCGTTTTCACTGGAATGCTTTTAGGTTTTATGATTGGACCCACAATGCCTTGGGTAGACTCAGCAAAGCTGCTTCCCTTCAACTTATATTTTTACCTACATCCATTTGTTGCGTTTGTAATCCCAAGCTTATTCTTTACGGGCTCAATATTTTTTGCTGCCGGGGCTTTAAGCCGAAAGATGCTCGTTGTTTATACTCAAGGTGCACTTTTATTGGTTGGGTATTTGGTGTCAAATCAGTTTATTTCTGATTTAGACAATCAAACGATTGCGGCCTTAATCGACCCATTTGCATTAGGAACAAGCGGGATTGAAACACGCTACTGGACGGTCGCCGAGCAGAATTCACAAGTTGTTTCTCTCACGGGAAATGTCCTTTACAATAGACTTTTATGGATTGGACTCGGGTTATTCACCCTAATTCTAACCCAAGTGAGATTTAAATTTACAACCGAAACAACTTCATGGTTTTCTCGAAAGCAAAAGGCTAGTTCAGGAAAATCAGAAAAGGCCAACACCGATATAAATATCCCAACGGCATCTTACTCCCATACATTTGGCGCCCAATTTTCAAAAATGATGGGACTCTCCCGCTTTTACTTCAAAAATGTAATGGGTTCGGTACCGTTTATAGCAATTGTAATTGCAGGAATAGGGCTGATTTTCGCAAGTAGCGGGAATTTCAACCGGTCGTATGGAACTTACGCCATACCCACCACATACAGTTTGATTGAGCTTATTGGTACATTTAATCTGTTTTTCCTTATCATAATTATTTTCTACGGCGGAGAGTTGATTTGGCGAGAAAGGGATGTGAAAATAAACTTGATCTACGACGCATTACCCTTTCCAAACTGGGTTAGTCTTGGTGCAAAATTTTTGGGGATGATTTACATTCACATCGTATTGTTATTTGTGTTAATTGGTGCGGGAATGTTAATTCAAACCTTCAAAGGATATTATAACTACGAAATAGGAGTTTACATAAAAACGCTGTTTACCGACACCTTCTCCTTCCTGGTTTTATACACCATTCTCACCTTCTTTGTGCAGGTTATGGTGAACCATAAGTTTTTGGCTCATGCTACCATTGTAGTTTTCTTCATTGCCATGGCCGTAATGGACACTTTAGGTTTTGAGCATAGTATGTTCAGCTTTGGAAGCGGAAGTATGGGAACATACAGTGATATGAACAGTTTCGGTCACTTTCCAATTGCCTTTTCATGGTATAGCATTTATTGGTTTGGTTTTGCCATTGCCTTATTTGTCGCATCTATAATTTTGTCGGCAAGAGGGTCTGAGGCGATAATGAAAATAAGAATGAAGGTGGGGAAACTGAACCTTACAAAGCCTATGTTAACTTTCGCTTTTAGCGGATTGATTATGTTTGCAGCATCTGGTTGTTTCATTTATTACAATACCAATGTGCTCAATGAATATCAAAACTCCGAAGACAGTAAAACGGTCCAAGCTAAATACGAGAAGACATTAAAGGTTTACAAGAATATCCCTCAGCCAAGGATTATTGGCACTTACCTTAACGTAGAACTTTATCCGCGCAAGCGAGATTTCACTGCAGAGGGGTATTACCTATTAAAAAATAAAACTAACGCTCCTATAAAGGAAATTCATATTCAGCAAAGTTCAGACGATCAAATGAAGGTTACCGACCTGAAATTCGATCGTGATTTTGAGTTGGCCATGCGATATGATAGTTTTAAGTATGAAATCTATGCCTTGAACTTACCGTTAGAACCGGGTGATTCACTTAAAATGGACTTCAAAGCAGCATTTACCACCACAGGTTTTAAAGAAGGTGGTGGAAACACTGGGATAGTTTATAACGGAACATTTTTCAACAACGCAGTGCTTCCCTCCTTTGGATATAATGACGGTTTAGAATTAAGTCAAGACGACGACCGTAAAGACCATGACCTTCCCGAAAAAGAACGGATGATGGCTCAGGACGACAGCATAGGACTTCATCAAAATCTATTTGGAGACGATGGTGATTTCATCGATTTTGAAATAATTATTGGAACACAAAATGGGCAAACCGCAATTGCTCCTGGATATCTAGAGAAATCTTGGGAAGAAAACAACCGTGCCTATTTCCATTATAAAATGGATAAGCCCATGGTTAATTTTTACAGTATTCTTTCAGGGAATTATGAGACCATCACGGATAAATGGACTTCAGAAGTAGATTCAGGGAAACGAGTTGTAAATCTTGAAATTTATTTCCACAAGGACCACACCTACAATCTTGATAGAATGATGAAGGGAATGAAAAAATCCTTGAGTTATTACGAGAAAAATTTCGGCCCTTATCAATTCCGTCAGATGCGGATTTTAGAATTTCCGAGGTATGCGAGTTTTGCTCAATCCTTTGCCAACACCGTGCCTTATAGCGAGTCTATTGGTTTTATTTTAGATATTAAGGAAGATGATGTAGACATGGTTTTCTATGTTACTGCACATGAAATGGCTCATCAATGGTGGGGTCACCAAGTTACCGACGCGGGTGTTCAGGGAAATGCGATGTTGAGTGAAACGATGTCCCAATACAGCGCATTAATGGTGATGAAGGAAAGTTATTCCCCAGAAATGATGCAAAAATTTCTAAAGTATGAGCTAGATAGTTATTTAGGTGGGCGATCAAATGAAACCAAAAAAGAACAACCGCTTTATTTGGTTGAAGGCCAAGCCTATATTCATTACCGAAAAGGATCACTTGTAATGTATGCCCTTCAAGATTACATTGGAGAAGATAAAGTAAATGAAGCCTTTAGAAACTTTAGAGCCGAATGGATGGGCAGAGAAGATCTTTATCCAACTAGCAGCGATTTATTAAAACATATTAAAGCGGTTACTCCAGATAGTATGATGTATTTCATTACTGATCAGTTTGAGACCATTACCCTTTATGAAAATAGAACCGTCACCGCCGAAGCCAAGGAATCATCAAATAGAGGTTACCAAGTCACTATTGATGTAATGGCAAAGAAATACCGTGCCGATAGTTTAGGGAATGAAACTAACCTAGTTTTGAATGATTGGGTAGACATCGGAGTTTATGGTGAAAATGCTCGAGGAAAAGATTCCTTGTTGTATTTAAAGAAGCATAAAATTGTTGATGGCGAGCAGAGCTTTTTAATTAATGTCGGGCAGCTTCCTACCAAGGCAGGTATAGATCCAATTAATAAGTTAATTGACCGGAATTCCTCCGACAATACCAAGAAGATTACTTTAATCGGCGACGAATCTTAGAAAAAAGGCTTTTGTGTAAAAAAAAACACAAAAGCCTTTTTCACTTTAATCAATTATTCGTTTTAATTTTATACCATCGCAAATAAATTATTTCATACCGCCCCACCACAGGAGAACCCCGTTCGATTTTCGGATTATGGGATAGGAATTTTTCCGATGGTAAATACCAAATCGGCACTTAAAAAAGTCATAAAAAAAGGGCAGGTATTTATTAATGGTGAAAAGGCAAATACCGGAACACTGATTCGAGGCGGCGAGCAAATTGAGCTTGAAATACCCGAGGCACCAAGCATCGATAAAGCACCTGATTTAAAATTAGAAGTACTTTTCGAAGATGATTATTTAGCCATTATTAATAAGCAAGCAGGAGTTTTAGTTAGTGGAAATAAATTTCTCACCATCGCCAAAGCACTGTCCTTTAATTTAAAGCCAAGTAGTCAAAAAGATGCTGTTTTACCCCAACCCATTCATAGGCTGGATTATGCTACCAGTGGAGTTTTATTAATAGGCAAAACGTCAAGCAGTATCCAGCAATTAGGCATACTATTTTCCGCAAGAAATATTTCCAAATCTTATTATGCCGTGTGTATTGGGCCTTTAGACCATGAAGGTGAAATCAACTCAGACATCGATAACAAGCCCAGTTCTAGCACTTTCGAATTGATAGAAACGGTTGATTCGGAGCGATTTGGAAAGTTGAATCTTGTTAAACTCATCCCCAAAACTGGCAGGCGACATCAATTACGTAAACACTTATCCTCAATCGGAAATCCCATATTAGGAGATAAAGAGTATGGGGAAAGCGGGAAAATTCATTTCGGGAAAGGGCTGTATCTGCACGCTTATTCCTTAAGTTTTATTCACCCCGTTTACTCCACCGCAATAGAAATTTACAAAGGCCTACCTAAGAAATTCTTAAAAATATTTGCAGATCCCATTTAATATTTAGCTCAAAATATCTGAAAAAAAGACTATAAATTAAAATATCTGTTAAAAAAACGATATATTTGATTATAGGTAAATAATCAGATATTAAGATGGAGAGATTATCAATAATTACAGGAGATATAATAAATTCACGCAAGAAAAATCCCGAAGTTTGGCTTCCGGTATTAAAAGACACACTTAACCACTATGGTAAAACCCCCATAAATTGGGAGATATTTAGAGGTGATGGCTTTCAGTTAGAACTAGATGCAATTAAAAGCTTGGAGGCGGCAATTCATATTAAGGCTGCCATCAGGCAAATCCAAGGTATGGATGTTAGAATATCAATTGGAGTTGGAGAAAAAACCTATCACTCGTTTAGGGTGGGTGAATCAAGTGGCCCTGTTTATTACCGGTCGGGCGAGGCATTAGATAATTTAAAAAATTCAACCTTAATAATAAAAACTGGTAATCAAGAAATTGATAATCAATGGGATATTATATTGGCTTTAGCACAGTTAATCATGAATAATTGGACTAAAGTAACCGCACAAACTATAAAGCTGTCCCTTGAAAACCCAAGTTTAAATCAGGTTGCTTTAGCAAAATTATTAAAAAAGTCACAAAGCAGTGTTAGTGAGGCGCTTAAAAGAGGAGGCTTTGAAGAAATCAAAAGAATGATGTCCTTTTATCACAATCAATTTCAATAATTATGCTTCTATTTATTTTGAAATTAGTCCTCTCCCACGTCTTAGGAGACTTCATTTTCCAACCCCTAAAATGGGTTAAGGATAAGGAAAAAAAGAAACACAAGTCGGTTTACTTGTATCTTCATATTACCATTCACGCAATAATATTACTATTATTCTTGCCTTTAAAATTAGAATATATTGGTGCAATATTACTTATTACGGTAACACACTTTATTATTGATCTCCTAAAGCTTAACCTAAGTAATTCTAAAAACTCAAAACTACTATTTGTAGTCGATCAATTTTTACACTTAATTGTGCTGGCAGCAGTAGCACACTATTTCTTCCGATTTTCAATTAATATTACCGCTGACCAAACCAAAACCATCCTTTTGGCCGCGCTCGCCTTGACATTGACCACTGCCGTTTCTGGAATAATTATGAAAGTTGCTTTAGGCGGATGGGAAATATCGGAAGATAAAAACCATGACTCCTTAAAAAATGCAGGATTGTATATTGGAATGCTAGAACGACTATTTATTTTTCTCTTTATCATACTGCACCAGTGGCAGGCAATAGGATTTCTAATCGCCGCAAAATCAATATTTAGATTTAGTGATTTATCTAGAGCCAAAGACAGAAAATTAACCGAATATGTTTTAATAGGAACCCTCCTGAGCTACGGACTGGCAATTTTAATTGGCTTTGGATATCTAGCATTAAAAAATTAGCGATTCAACCCCAACGAAATATTTTATTAATCGTAATATTGCAATAAAACAAAATAAGTTCCTACATTTGAACTATGGGACTTACAAACACCGCTAAATTCACCGACGAACAAAACCTTATTGCTAATATGGCAAAGGCATTGGCGCATCCCGCCCGGATTGCCATATTACAGGAAATAATAAAAACAAATTCATGTGTTTGCGGAGATTTAGTCATCGAGCTACCTCTTGCTCAAGCAACAATATCTCAACACCTTAAGGAGCTAAAGTCGGCAGGTATAATCAAAGGAACCATAGAAGGCACTTCGGTATGCTATTGCATTAACCCGGAAAACTGGACACGTATCCAAACCCTTCTAAATAATTTTTTCAATCATTACAACCAAGAAGCATCTTGCTGCTAAATTCAATATTATGAATCAACCGAAATTCCCCCGAATGCACATTAGCCTTTACGTTAAGGACATCTTTGAAACGCTAGCGTTTTACAGAAAATTTTTCGGCCAAGAGCCAGAAAAAATCCAATCAGGTTATGCGAAATTTCACGTTATGGAGCCTCCACTAATAATTTCATTTGTTGAAAATCCTGAAAGAGTTTCTCCTGGATTTGGGCACCTTGGGATTCAAGTAGACTCAGAGGAAGAGCTAAAATCAAGGCTAACCATAGCTGAAAATAAAGGGTTAAAAACCAAGGAAGAAATGGGCACAAATTGCTGCTATGCGTTTCAAGATAAATTCTGGGCAGCCGATCCTGATGGCCACCAATGGGAAATTTATTTCTTTCACCAAGATGTAGAATTCAACGACCCTCGATATCAAAAAGAATCTGCCGAGGCATGTTGCGTGCCCAGCGATTCAAAACAAACCGTGGGAATCAATGATATAACGGTAGATGCAAAGCCTAAAGTTGCCCTTGCGGCTATCGGTGTAGATTCTGGAAACCCCTGTGAACCTGGATCTGGATGTTGCTAGTAAAAAAACTCCTAGCCGAATTTCTAGGAACATTAACCTTAGTTTTCTTTGGTGCAGGTTCAATAATTATCAATTCGATGTTCCCGGAAACCATCGGACATCTAGGCATTGCGTTATCATTTGGAGCTGTTGTTTTCCTAGTTATTCAGGCCTTTGGCGAATTATCTGGCGCCCATATTAACCCAGCAGTTACCTTGTCGTTCTGGTTAGCTAAAAATTTTCCTGGAAAACATATTGCCGGTTACCTAACAGCACAAATTTCAGGAGCAATAGCGGCGTCGGCAATTTTATATGCGCTTTTCCCCGAAGCAACAACCACAGGAGCTACACACCCTGCGGGAACAATAATGCAATCTTTTATATTAGAGTTTATTTTATCATTTATCTTGATGCTTATTATTCTTAGGGTAGCCACAGGAAATCAAGAGCAAGGATTAATGGCCGGATTAGCAATAGCAGGAACCGTTTTTATAGAAGCCTTAGTCGCTGGACCCGTTTGCGGAGCTTCCATGAATCCGGCACGGTCCATTGGACCGGCAATCTTCGAGGGAAACTTAACCGATTTATGGGTTTATATTGCAGCACCAATCCTAGGAATGATATCAGCTGTCCCCATTTGGAAAATATTAAAAAATTAAAATGAAGAAAAACATACTTGTGCTTTGCACTGGAAACTCATGCAGAAGTCAAATTGCCCATGCATACTTTGAAAAATACGCTTCGGCAAAAGCCAATATTTACAGTGCCGGAATTGAAACTCACGGATTAAACCCCAATGCCGTTGCAACACTTAAGGCCGATGGTATCGATATATCCCATTACACCTCAAATAACGTAAATGAGTACATCGATGTGAATTTTGATTTAATATTGACCGTGTGTGACAATGCTAAGGAATCATGCCCAGTATTTCCAAGCTCAGCAAAGTTGGTTCATCATAGCTTTCCTGATCCTGCAAAATTTACTGGATCAGCCATTGAAATTAGCCAAGGGTTTGCAGTAGTTCGTGAAGAAATCGAAACCTTTGTCCTTGAGCTACTAATTAAAGAAGGACTAGCGGCTTATTAATTAAGCTTGTGTTTATTTTCACCTTCTAACATTGCCTTTATACAATCAGGACAAAGGCAATCTTGAAAATTCGCTTTAAGAAAAGAAAGCGAATTGGCCGAAAGAACAATTTCACCACACCAGCAGCCCAGAGCATGAGTACAAGAAAATTCTCGCGTGCAATTTGGACATTTGTTGGTGTTAAGAGACTTTTCTTCCATCCTCAAAATTAGGTATTTTTTTACCTTTTCAATGTTTGAGGTATATTAGACGCAAACTTTCAATCTATGAGCACCCCATTAATCACAAACGACGCAGTTGTATTAGGCCTTTTATGCATAATTCTAGCTTTTGTTTTTATCACTTCCTCGAGTAAAAAACCCGGGTGGAAAAAGTTTTACAAATATGTTCCTTCCTTGCTACTTTGCTATTTTATCCCAAGTATTTTCAATTCCTTAGGAATTATATCTGGTGATGAAAGTAATTTATATCATGTAGCGTCAAGATATCTGCTACCTGCATCCTTAGTCCTTTTAACCCTAAGTATTGATTTCAAAGGGATAATAAATCTCGGTCCTAAAGCGATTATCATGTTCCTTGCTGGAACTGTAGGGATTGTAATAGGTGGCCCATTGGCAATATTTGCGGTAAGTTTTATTGCCCCAGATGTCCTTGGAGGCTCAGGACCAGAGGAAGTTTGGAGAGGACTTGCTACAATTGCTGGAAGTTGGATTGGCGGGGGTGCAAATCAAACGGCAATGAAAGAAGTTTTTGGTGCTAGCGACAATTTATTCAGCGCGATGATTGCAGTGGATGTTATCATGGCCAACCTTTGGATGGCAGTCCTATTATATGGTGCGGGTATAAGCGACAAAGTAGACAAGTGGCTCAAGGCCGATAATTCTGCAATTGTTAAATTAAAAGATAGTATAGAAAATTACCAATTAAGTAATGCGAAAAATCCAGGCTTAACTCAGCTAATAACAATTGTAGCTATTGGATTAGGTGTAACGGCCATAGCGCATGTCGGCGCCGATTTCTTAGGACCATTTTTTGGTGAAAATTTCCCTGCATTGGATAAATTCAGTTTTAGCTCAAAGTTCTTTTGGCTAATAATTATTGCAACAACCTTAGGTCTAATATTAAGCTTTACAAAACTGAGGAGCTATGAAGATTATGGGGCTTCAAAGGTGGGTAGCTTGTTCCTATATGTACTCGTGGCAAGTATAGGGATGAAGATGAACCTTTTGGCTATTCAAGACAGTCCCGGGTATTTTCTAATCGGTCTAATTTGGATGTTAATCCACATTACAGTATTACTAACTACGGCAAAAATAATAAAAGCACCATTTTTCTTCACCGCTGTGGGAAGTCAAGCAAATGTAGGGGGTGCCGCCTCAGCTCCGATTGTGGCAAGTGCCTTCCATCCTGCCCTAGCATCAGTAGGTGTTTTATTAGCAGTATTAGGATACGCCTTAGGAACTTACGCAGCATATTTTTGCGCATTATTAATGCAGGCAGCCTCCGCCGGAGTGTAAATAGAATCTAGCTTCCGGTTATTCCTGAATCAGTAACATCCCTGGTAATTGCCATAATTGATTTAACATTCCCCTCTTTCCCAAACTCTGGAACGAGCTTAGTGAAGAACAATTTTATCCCGCTGGGTATTTCATAGGTGCTGTTAATAAACACTTCCGTTTTGGTGTTCACAACTTCTTCTATTTTTGCTTTCCAACCTTTCGAAATATCTTCGGACCAACCCACTTGAGAAATGCTTTTCCAATATATTTTCAAAAGCACTTTCAATGGACACAGAATTCACAATTTCTATACCCAAATGACAAACCATTTTAAGCTTATTTTGGGTTTCATTTCTGGTGGAAACATCCCGGAAAATCCATGAATAGAAAAATTTACTTTCTCGTTCCCATGGGGTGAAACTAACGCCTAATGGAATAAAAATACCACTTTCTCTACGCCTCGTAAGTTCTATATCCTTCCCTTTAGCGTGAGTAAAGAAACTTAAAAGTTCCATGAAATTATCAGTAAATCCAGGGTGCTCTTTTATTCTAAACAGCTTTGAAATATTATTCCCAAGTGCCTTTTTCATGTGATACCAAATATTTTTGAAGCTGCTTTATGCCAGCTTAAAACTTCTCCTTTATCATTTACAGTAATAATCCCATCCTGAGCACTATCGTGAAGTGCCTTATACCATTTTTCAACGAGATTAATTTCTTTTTCCTTTTTAGCTAGATTTGGATAATTTATTTAAAAATACAAGTTATTACCCTTCAAAAGGAAAATCGTGCAATAGGCACAAAAAACATATGATTTAACTGATTTTTAACATCTCGAATTGCTTAAAAGTCTCCTTAAATCCTAAACTTCCCAAGTAACCCAATAATTTCTGCTCTGAAGAATCAATATTATTCCATTTCACAAGGGAGTATTTCTTTTCAACCGCCTTAAAAAGAGGGATTAATGTCGCATTTTTTGCGTCATCATTTTTCCCTCCAAACATTACTTGGCCAGAATGTTTTTGAATAATTAACCAAGCATTAGAAATTGCTAAAAACTCAAACTCCGATTCGTTTTTTTTGATTTTTTCTAAATCTTGCTCCCAGGATGAGGAATTGAAAAGGGTTTTCTCAACCCACTCCCAACTAATTGATTCATTTTTCACCTCCTCATCAGATTCAGCTAAAACTTTATCCGCCGAAAGGCAGACCAAAGTCCTTACTTCCTGAAAACCTATATTTTCATAAGCTTTAACAGCCCATTTATTCTTTGTAATTATTTCAAGTGAATACTTTTTAACCCCTTGCTTAGCAAGCATTGGCCCCAACATACCATACATCAAGCCTGTCCCGCCTTCTCCTCTAAATTCTGGAATAATTCCAGTGGCTAAATTATGGGCGATCATCTCTCCATTTCTTTCTTCAATGGCATTTACCAGAAAGCCTACTAAGTGATTATCTTGTATTAATCCAGCGCTTAAGGCAAAATTTGCTCCCCCTAGCTCCCATCGTTTTTTCAATTTTTCAGGATCATTAGAAAATTTCACAAAGTAATCTGAAAAGGCATAGTCAAAGGTATCGGCTAGGACTTCGAAGGGGACTTCGTCTAAGGTAATTAAATGCATAGAAATTGGATTTAGCACAAAGGTTGCCATTTAATCTGATTTTCGGAACTTGTATGCCCTGAATAAATCCTACCTTTGCGGCACTTTTTAAAACCATTACACTATGGCCCTATTTGAATTAATAAAGAAAACAACTTCGAATGCGAAGTCCGACATCCTGTCTGGGCTAACCGTAGCGTTTGCATTGGTACCAGAAGCTGTGGCATTCGCCTTTGTTGCTGGTATAGACCCAATAATTGGACTATATGGAGCCTTTATGGTAGGCCTAGTTACCTCCATTTTTGGAGGAAGACCTGGGATGATTAGTGGAGCCACTGGAGCTCTTGCGGTTGTAATGGTAAGCTTAATAAGCCAAGGAAATGATATGATGCCAGAGGTAGCCAACGCAGGACTTCAATACCTGTTCGCTACGCTTTTATTGATGGGATTAATTCAAATTTTGGCTGGTGTTTTAAAACTAGGAAAATTTGTAAGGCTTATTCCACATTCAGTAATGATGGGATTTGTAAATGGACTGGCAATTGTGATTTTCCTAAGTCAGCTTCAGATGTTTAAATCAGGAGACGAATTCCTTTCAGGCACGCATTTATGGACCATGCTTGGTTTAGTTGGATTAACCATGGGAATTATGGTGGGTCTACCAAAAATAACATCGAAAATTCCAGCAGGATTAGCCGCAATTCTTGTGGTTTCTGCCATTGTAATATTTGGTGGAATTGACACCTCAACTGTACTAAGTTACGTGCAAGAACGTGGCGGAACAGGAATTGAAGGAGGCTTACCAAGCTTTGCCATTCCGCAAATCCCTTTAACTTGGGAGACTTTTGTATTTATTCTACCCTATGCATTAATCCTTGCTGCGGTCGGTTTAATTGAATCGTTAATGACGCTTCAATTGATAGACGAAATAACAGAAACCCGTGGTTCATCTAACCGTGAATCAATCGCTCAAGGTGCTGCAAATATTGTAAACGGATTCTTTGGTGGAATGGGTGGTTGTGCCATGATTGGCCAAAGTATGATAAACGTTAATTCTGGTGGTCGTGGCCGATTATCCGGTGCAACTGCAGCCTTGGCCCTACTCTCTTTTATCTTATTCCTATCTCCTTACATCGAGCTAGTTCCAATTGCAGCATTGGTGGGAGTTATGTTTATGGTGGTTATTGGGACCTTTGCTTGGTCAAGTTTTAGGATTCTTCCAAAAATTCCTAAATCGGATGCATTTGTATTAATATTAGTTTCCGCAATTACCGTGATATTCGACCTTGCAATTGCCGTAATTTCTGGAGTAATTGTAAGTGCATTGGTCTTTAGTTGGGAAAGTGCTAGACGAATTCGTGCTCGCAAAAGGGTAAAAGAAGATGGTACTAAGGTTTACGAAATTTGGGGACCGCTTTTCTTTGGTTCTACCCAAGCATTTACCGAGAAATTTTCTATTGGAGAAGATCCTGAAAAAATTGAAATCGACTTTTTAGAATCAAAGGTTCAAGACCATTCAGGAATTGAAGCAATTGAAAAGCTAATGGATAAATACATTGAATCTGGTAAAGAGGTAACTCTTCGTCACCTAAGCCCAGATTGTAAGATATTATTGGAGAAAGCCAATCCTAACTTTGCAAAATACTTTACCGACGAACCTGATGATCCACGATATTTCGTGATGACAAATCAACCGGTACCCACAGCATTATAAAACTAAATGGTGGAGTTAATAACTCCACCATTTTTTTGAACGAAATTTAATCCTAAACTAAGGGAAAATCAATTTTCCATTTTAAGATATTTCCGGGATGATTCCATGGGGATTTTAATCTCCCCAATTCTTTTCTTACGTCGGATTATTTTATACTGTGTAATCCAACTTTATTTCCTTCAGTGGCAAGGAAGAATGCAATATTTCCATGTCCCCCTATATTCATCTTAGTAGCTAAAATTTTTCCGCCGTTCCCTTCGATACGTGAAAGAGCCACTGAAAGGTCTGGATTACCGTTTAAATAAATTGTTGACCCAACCATGGATGGCTCTTAGCCTTCACCTTGATTTATAGATCCACTCACCTTTCCAGTAGGCTACTGATTCATAAGGAAAAATGACATTTCAGTCTCCCCCATTTTCATTCTTGCCATTTCAATTTCAAAAACTGCTGAATAAAATTTTGAGGCACGGTCAATATCTTTTACTGGAATTTCGAACCAGTTTAACGCGTTTGTAGTGTCGCCCATCTTTTGCATAGAATATTGTTTTTTGAATTAATAAATCTTATTTATGTTTGTTTTAAAGTAAACGATTGTCAATTTTAATAATGGACATATAATTAAAATATTACATGGTTAGTTTTATATCACCGCTTGTCAAATTAGATTCAAGCCTTTGGAGTCATGTCCTTATGGTCGATGCCGATGTGGTGAAAAGCTTTCAATTTACTGGAGATAAAATGGTTATCTGCACGTTAAATGACAAGATTGAGTTTCAATGTGCAATAATGCCACATGGAAATGAGGAGTGGTTTATTAACCTTAATGCTCAGATAAGAAATAAATTGGGATTTGTCCTTGACCAACCCTTAGAGGTTAAATTGAAGAAAGACGATTCGGAATTTGGATTACCTGTGCCTGAAGAACTTGAAGCTTGTTTGCTACAAGATCTTGAAGGAAAAGGCTTTTTTGATGAGCTAACACCAGGAAAAAAAAGGAATCTTTTGTATATCGCGGGGAAAGTAAAAAACCCCGACAAAAGGATTCAAAAGTCTTTGGTAATCCTTGAACACCTTAAGAAAAACAAGGGGATAATTGATTTCAAACAATTAAACTTCGAGTTAAAACTCAAGAACAATTTGACTTAGACTTTCAAATTGTTAGTTTTGAATGTCTTGAAATCCATCGCTGCAATATTGAGTTTATTTATGCTTGGGGTAATATTAACCCCCTGTAGCGATAGCTTTGACGACGATTGCAAGAATCAAATTGAACAATCATCTCAATCTTCTTCCCATGGGCATGAAGAATCTGAAGCCGACAACTGCTCCCCCCTTTGTCTTTGCCATTGCTGCCATGCACATTCTGTGATGGTGGTTTTCCATAAGGAAGTACAGATTAACCCGCTTACTCCTATATTGGATTATAAAATATTTGGGCGACCTAAGGCTGTAGTTTTCGCCCTTTTCCATCCGCCTAGAGCGTAATTCAAAATCCCCACGACGGGACAAACTGAATTTATTACGCTAAACAAATCAACATGATAGATAAGCTAATTGCCTTTAGCATAAGGCAAAAGCTGATTATCGGCCTATTTACGGCTGCATTAATCGGTTGGGGAGTGTATTCACTTACCCATATCCCCCTGGATGCTGTGCCTGACATCACGAATAATCAGGTTCAAGTAATGACACAAAGCCCTACCCTTGCTGCGCAGGAGGTGGAGCAATTTGTCACCTTCCCTATTGAAATGGCAATGGCCAACCTGCCCGATGTGGAGGAAATACGGTCCATTTCCCGGTTCGGAATTTCGGTGGTAACCATCGTTTTTAAAGAATCAATGGACGTTTATCGCGCCCGACAATTAATTTCAGAGCAACTTAATTTAGTAAGGAAGGAAATCCCTGAGGGCTTTGGTTCACCAACATTAGGGCCGATAACTTCTGGACTTGGAGAGATATTTCAATACATTCTGAAGACGGAGCCCGGATTTGACTCTACCTATTCCTCCACTGACCTTAGGGAAATAAACGATTGGATCGTAAAACGTCAGTTGGCAGGAATCCCAGGAGTTATTGAAGTTAGTGGCTGGGGCGGAAAATTAAAAACCTACGAAGTTGCCGTTAACCCTGAGAACCTGAACAGCTTCGGGATTTCAATTTCCCAAGTTTTTGAAGCACTGGAGAAAAACAACGAAAACACCGGCGGAAGCTACATTGAAAAGCGCTTCCAAACCTATTTCATTCGTGGTGAAGGCTTGGTGAAAACCTTTAAAGACATCGAAAATATTGTGGTTTCGACTAAGGGGAATCAACCAATTTACATTCGTGACATTGCCAAAGTACATTTTGGGAACAAACCCCGTTATGGTGCACTTACCTACAATGGGAAAGGTGAAGTGGTAGGTGGAATGACACTTATGCTTAAGGGAGAAAATTCTTTTGAAGTTGTGGGCCGGGTTAAAGAAAGAATTAAATCTATCCAAACCTCCCTACCCGATGGTGTAACCATAGAACCCTTTTTAGAACGCTCCGGACTTATCTCTCGAGCCATAAAGACGGTAAAAACCAATCTTATTGAAGGTGGATTGATTGTAATTTTCATCCTTGTAATTCTTCTTGGGAATTTCAGAGGTGGACTAATCGTTGCCTCAGTAATTCCCCTAGCCATGCTTTTTGCGATGTGCATGATGAACCTTTTCGGGGTTTCGGCTAATTTGATGAGTTTGGGGGCAATTGACTTTGGGCTTATTGTAGATGGCTCAGTAATTATTGTGGAGTCAATTGTCTATCAAATGCGGACAAAATTTGGAGGACAAACCCTTACCCGAGTAGAGTTTGACAAGCAGGTTTACAATGCAAGTTCAAAAATCAGAAGCTCAGCGGCCTTTGGGGAAATCATTATCCTAATCGTTTATCTTCCTATTCTTGCCCTGGTTGGTATTGAGGGAAAAATGTTCGGGCCAATGGCGCAGACGGTGAGTTTCGCTATTCTTGGAGCGCTTATTTTAAGCATGACCTATGTTCCTATGATGTCGGCATTGTGTTTAAACAGAAAAGTAAGCAACAAGGTGACTTTGAGTGATAAAATCATCTCAAAAGTAAGTCAAGTGGTAACTCCATTATTAAAAGCATCACTTAAACGACGCTTTGTGGTACTTTTTGGTTCGGTTTTTTTATTTATTTCCTCTCTATTTGTTTTTAATCGCTTAGGCGGAGAATTTATCCCAACGTTAGAGGAAGGGGATTTCGCATTACATCAAATCCTGCCTCCTGGAAGTTCACTTAGCCAGAGCATTGAGGTTTCAGAGAAAATTCAAAAAGCATTATTAGCCAACTTTCCTGAGGTAATTACGGTTGTGAGTAAAATTGGGACCGCAGAAGTACCTACTGACCCCATGCCCATTGAAGTTGGAGATATTATTGTGCATATGGCCCCAAAAGACGAATGGACATCGGCGTCAAGCAAGGAAAAAATGTTTGAAAAAATGGAAAAGGTGCTCAATTTGATTCCCGGTGTCACCTACGAATTCACGCAGCCCATCCAAATGCGATTCAATGAGCTAATCGCTGGAGTGCGCGAGGATATTGCAATAAAAATTTTCGGCGAAGACCCAGACCTCCTATTTAGATTAGGTAAAGAAGCCGAGGCTTTAATTAAGCCAATTCAAGGAGTTGGGGATTTGAGGCTGGAGCAGACACAAGGCTTACCGCAGATGCTGGTAAAATATCAGCGCGATCAATTAGCACAGTACGGACTTAATGTACAAGAATTAAACACCACCCTGCGTGCTGCTTTTGCCGGAAGTACAGCTGGAGTTGTGTTTGAAGGGGAACGCCGATTTGACCTGACTGTTAGGCTTGAAGAGAACTCACGGAAAGATATTGAGAGCATTAAAAATCTTTATATCTCACTGCCAAATGGCGGACAAGTTCCACTTTCACAGGTCGCCAAGATTGAGATGGTTGAAGGGCCAATGCAAATTTCTAGAGAAGATGCAAAGCGAAGGATTGTGCTCGGAGTTAACGCACGTAACCGCGACACCGAATCGTTGGTGGAGGAAATTGATGAAACTTTAATAGCCAATTTAGATCTTCCGGCTGGTTATTATATTAAGTATGGCGGACAATTTGAAAACTTGGTTGCAGCAAAGGAAAGACTTGGGATTGCAGTACCGGTGGCGTTAACGTTAATTTTAGTATTGCTGTTTTTTACCTTTTCCTCGGTAAAACAAGCATTATTGATATTTAGTGCAATTCCTTTTTCAGCCATAGGCGGAATATTCGCGTTGTGGTTAAGGGATATGCCCTTTAGTATTTCGGCGGGGATTGGTTTTATTGCTCTTTTTGGTGTAGCCGTCTTGAATGGAATTGTGCTCATTGCTTCCTTCAACGAACTTCGAAAATCGGGGATGACGAACATTAATGAAATCATCATTAAGGGAGTTCAAGTAAGGCTTAGGCCCGTGATTATGACCGCATCAGTTGCAGCTTTAGGATTTTTGCCTATGGCACTTTCAAAATCAGCTGGAGCCGAAGTTCAGGCACCGTTGGCTACCGTAGTGATTGGCGGACTTATCACTGCCACCCTACTTACCTTGTTTGTATTGCCTGTGCTTTACAGACTAACAGAAAATAAATCGTTAATCCCCTCAAAATCAGAGGAAATTTAACCCTTGTTATGAAATTACAAAATCTAATAATACTCTTTTTCGCCTTATTCATTTTAGGTTGTGGTAACCCCACCGACAAGCATGGCCATGAAGAAGAAAACGAAGCTGCTCATGAGGGTGAAGATGCCCACGATCATGAGGCTGAGGAAGAATACGACAAAGAAAAGGAAGTGCACATGGTCGCCGAGCAAATGGAAATTATGGCCATAAAAACCGGTGGATTTAAAAACATGAGCCTAAACGGCAGTGTAAAAGCTTCTGGGGAGCTTGAACTGCCCCCACAAAAAAAGGCCTCGGTAAGCACGCTTACAGCGGGTAGAGTTAAAAAAATCCATGTGCTAGAAGGGGATAAAGTGGTACGTGGACAAATTCTCACTGAACTTGAAAGCCCAACCATAATAAAATGGCAACAAGAATATATGGAGGCAGAGGGTGAACTGGGATACTTAAAAGAACAGTTTGATCGCGTTACTGAACTTTTCGAAAACGAAACCGTTTCTAAACGAGATTTTCAGCAAGCTAAATCAGAGTTTAATCGTGTAAATGCTAAGTCGGTCGGTTTTAAGGCTCAACTACAAATGATTGGCATAGATCCCGAAAAAGTGAAAAGCGGACAAATACAATCCTCTTTTTATGTGAGGAGCCCCCTTTCAGGTTATGTTAGGGTTATCCAGTTCAACTTGGGACAATATGTCACTGCTGAAACTGAATTGTTTGAGATAGTCGACAATCACCATATCCATATTGGGCTGAATGTATTTGAAAAAGATCTTGCAAAAATATCGAATAATCAGCGCGTTAATTTTACCCTTGTAGGCTTTCCGAACCAAGTATTTGAGGGAAAGATATTTGCTGTTGGGAAAGCTTTCGAAACTCAGACACGATCGGTTAAAATTCATGCTGAGATTGAAAACAAAACAGGCAAACTATTACCTGGAATGTACGTTGATGCTAGAATAATTGTGGAAAATAAAAACACCCTATGCCTGCCAGAAGAAGCCGTGGTTGAAGACGAAGGATTGAGCTATATATTTCTAGAAAAATCGGCAAATCAGAAGACCGGGGAAGTTGCCTTTGAAAAAATTGAAGTAAATACTGGCCTGAGAGATATAGGGTATATAGAAATCTTACCCGTGACAAAGATTCATCCTAAAAGCCAAATTGTGGTTAGTGGTGCATTCTATTTATTAGCCGAAATGAAAAA
>JBLIKP010000013.1:0-33922 GCA_047635375.1 Sphingobacteriales bacterium
GATGTCGGCTCGTCACATCCTGGGGCTGGAGAAGGTCCCAAGGGTTGGGCTGTTCGCCCATTAAAGTGGCACGCGAGCTGGGTTCAGAACGTCGCGAGACAGTTCGGTCCCTATCTGTTGTGGGCGTAGGAAATTTGAGGAGACCTGACCTTAGTACGAGAGGACCGGGTTGGACTAGCCACTGGTGTACCAGTTGTTCCGCCAGGAGCACTGCTGGGTAGCTATGCTGGGAAGAGATAAGCGCTGAAAGCATCTAAGCGCGAAGCTCGCTCCAAGATGAGATTTCCATTAAGGGACGTTAAAGACGATAACGTTGATAGGCTGCAGGTGGAAGGTCAGTAATGGCCGTAGCTGAGCAGTACTAATTACCCGGAATGTTTCCACGATGATTTACCTTTTATGTTTTTGTAATTTCTTTCTTAAATATGTCAATACTATAGTGATCTAGGTTTTAAAAGCAATTTTAAGCACAATGAACCGATTATGATCTAAAGTCTTACGGTGACTATAGCAATGGTGTCCACCTCTTCCCATTCCGAACAGAGAAGTTAAGCCCATTCGCGCAGATGGTACTAGGGTAATACCCGGGAGAGTATGTCGTTGCCGGATTTTAAAAGAGCCTTTCCTTACGGAGAGGCTTTTTTTTTGCCCTTTTTTTTGGAATTCACCTATAATTCTATTTTTTACACCCCTTTTAAAAAATTAATTTTAGCCTTTTTACGTAACTTAACACGTATGACAAAATTAATTATTTTCTGCACGGCCGCATTTATGCTTGCCGGATCATTGTCGTTAATAGCCCAGGCTCCAGCATCCTCATTAGTAAGTGCTTTTAAAGATACCCGTGTAATAAACGGCCACTCTGTAGAAACCACAGGACAGGGAACAATGAAATTTGTTATTGGCCATAGATTTGGCTCAATAAAAGGTGGTGTTAATGAGTTTTTTGGGCTAGATCAAGCCACAACCAGACTAGGATTGGATTTTGGTCTAACTCCTAAATTGGACATAGGAATTGGTCGTAGTGGTTTTGAAAAGGTTGTTGATGTTTTTGGGAAGTATGCCGTGCTGCAACAGACATTCGATAACTCAACACCACTATCTTTATCTGTATATGTAAATTCAAGTGTAAAAACTCAACCGTTCCTCCCTGGTAAGGAGGCCGAATTAATCAATAAAGTCTACTATAATACTCAAATTATTTTAGCCAAGATGTTTAGCCCAGCATTTTCTATGCAGTTAATGCCTATGTATTCGCACCGTAACTACTCCCCTCAAATAGGATTAAGTAATGAAATTGCAACGATAGGTGTTTCTTCATCTATTCAGGTGAGCCGGCTTGTTGCTTTAGTTGGCGAATATTATTACACTCCAGAATCTATGAGACCCACAGGCGTATTAAATACTCTCTCTTTAGGTGTTGATTTAGGAACTGCCGCCCATGTTTTCCAATTGCACGTAAGTAATGGTGCCGGAATGATCGAACGTCAATACATATCTACAACACGTGGAGAATGGCTAAAAGGTGATATTATGTTTGGATTTAATATTAGTAGAGACTTTAGAATTGCTGGTCGTAAATATAAATAAGTCTATCGATTAGCTTCTTGAATGAAATACGCCTTTAAATCTTCCACTTGTTGTTTATTCAATCTTTCCTCTGGGAAAAGCGGCATATATGGTTTATGACCCAATTCCGGATAAGTTCCTGAGGTTACAATCTTATACAAGTTAGAGTTTCCTTTTGATAAGTAGTTTTTATTAAAGTCTCGGAAATTGGATTTGGAATAATCCAATTCAACCGTTGAGGGTCCATCTTTGTCGTGGCAAGTTCTGCAACTTAGTTTATATATTTTCTCGCCATTTAGTGGGTTACCTTCAAAATCATATCCAAGATCTAGTCTGCCTGGCATTTTAGGAAAAGTTGCTGAGGATATTTTGGAATAGCTGTTTTGTATAGCAATTGACAGTTCATCCCCATAATTGGATTGTTCAATTGCTGGATTATTTTTTATGTCTCCCCAAGTTATTGAGTTTGCTGAGAAATAATGAAGTAAAGAATTGACTTCCCATTCTTCAAGTGGCCTTCCTTGAGAACATATTTCGGCGCAAAGCTGAATGGCTTCCTTTAAATCTGTATTACTTTTAACCGCTCGTTTCCCGTATTTTTTAACATAATCACCGTTATACCATGAGGTGCGATTAGTTACGCCATAGAGTGTTGTTCCTTGCAAAAAAGGCAGTTTGTTTTTGTCTGCATAAGCAAGTCTATCAATAGGATTTGGATTGGTTAAATCGGGGTCTTCCCGAACTAAATTATGGCAATCGGTACAGCTGAAGAAGATGCTAATCCGCTTACTTTTATTCCCTTCAGGTGATGTAGTGAATCCCTGGGTAACCAATTCTTTTCCTTTTGATACCAGGTTTGGATTAGGGTCCATAACAATGTGATTGGGTTGCTCTTTATTTAAGTCCCCTAATATTGAATGGATCGTTTTATTATTCTCGAATGTGGCATTCGGTATGGACATTCCCATAATTCCTATGGTCGCGCCAGCTATAATAATAAGAGAGATCTTATTTTTCATAGTAAATTAAATTGTCCTAGGTGATGAGTGAAATGTTTCTGATGAAATAACTCCCATTGTGTTTTATTGAGCGCCCCGAATATAGGATGATTAAAAGTTGCTTCTGGGTTTGTTTTAAAGCAAGAATAAAAGTCGTTTAATTCTTGTATTAAATGCCCTAAGGAATGGTCTAAATTTTTATGCACTATAGGAAGCGTAATATCTGTAGGAAGAAATGGGGCCTTGAACTCCTTAGGTAATGGCATTGGGCTCGCTAAAAAGTTATGATTTCTTTGTATTTTTTCAGGAGGAGTAATTATGTCAACTTTCTTTTTACCGCAGGATATTGAAATAACCAAGGTTAAATGTTCTACCATATGATGGAAAGTCATAGTCCCCCAGCTAGGAGTCGTTTTTTGGTCGGCGGTTTTTAATATTTTTATACAGTCCTCGGTAATGAATTTTTTTATTTCCATTTTGTCTATATTAACCTAAGAGTAATCCATTTATAGAGTTTTGATCAGGTTTAAGTAAAACCACACCCCTTGTATCTCCAACTATTCCAAAAACTAAGGCCTCACTCATAAACGGTCCAATTTGTCGAGATGAAAAGTATGCAACGGCCATTATTTGCTTCCCAATTAGCTGTTCTTTTGAGTATAAATCTGTTATTTGTGCACTACTTTTTTTTCTTCCTATATCAATACCAAAATTGATTAGTAATTTATTGGAAGAATTGTGAGCTTCAGGAAAGTCCATTGCGTCCGATACTGTGCCACATCGAACATCAATTTTAGAAAAGTCTTCAAACGTTATTTCTGGTTTGGATTTCATATTGAAAATTAATTAAAATTTTGACGTTAAAGAACTAGGAGGGGTTCAATATTTTTTTTAGTTTTATATGTAACCGTTGATAATACAACTAATTATGGGAATAAGGACAGTTAACATGAAGGCAAACTTAGGATTAATCCTAAGTCGTACTCATAGGATTTTGGCAACTAGATTGGCGCAGCGTTTTTCAGAAAAAGGCCATGTTTTTTCTTTAGATCAGTGGATAGTTATGATGCGCCTTTGGGTTGATGACGGGCAAACTCAACAAAGTTTAGCAACCCAATCCTTTAAGGACAAAACTAGTATAACTAGACTTATTGACACGTTGGAAAGGAAGGATCTTGTAATTCGTGTTCCTGATAAAGTAGACCGTAGGAGTAAATTAATCTACCTCACAAACAAAGGGAAACAGTTACAGCAGGAACTTCTACCTCATGCTCAGGATATTTTGAATGAAGCAATTGAAGGTATAGAAACCCAAGATTTGGCAATTGCTGAAAAGGTTTTAAATCAAATTTATCAAAATTTTAATGGGGAAGAAGAGGAGTGAAAATTCACTCCGATTTTGGTGATTAATTAAGTAATTAAGGCCAACTTAACTTTGTACTTTTGAGCCTCTATAACTGCAAATGGAAAAACTGCGATTAATATTATATCCATTTTCAATCCTTTATGGGATTGTTCTAGAAATACGAAACCGTGCGTTTGATTGGGGCTGGTTACCGGTATATAAATCGAAGGTTACTGTAATTAGCGTAGGTAATTTAAGTATTGGAGGATCTGGAAAATCTCCTATGGTTGAATTTCTCTTGGAAAATTATTTTTTAAATAAAAAGGTTGCTGTTTTAAGTCGTGGTTATGGACGAAAATCTGAAGGATTTGTAGAAGTCGAAGTTGATTCCGATGCCCTTTTAGTCGGAGATGAACCTTTGCAAACCAAAATGAAATTCCCAAATGTAACAGTGGCGGTTTGTGAGGATAGAGTTTCTGGGATAAAAATTTTGGAAAGAAATCATGAGGTTATTTTAATGGACGATGCCTTTCAACATAGATATGTTAAACCAAAATTTCAAATTCTATTAACTAGTGCTACTCTCCCGTATTGTGACGATTTTGTTCTTCCAGCAGGAAACTTAAGGGAATTTAGGAAGGGAAAAAATCGTTCTGACTTGGTGGTATTAACCAAAATGGATGAGCACCCATCGGAAGAGGAGGTGTTGGGCTGGCGAAGAAAGCTTTCTATAAAAGATAACGTTCCCTTGTTGTTCTCGACGATTGAATACAAGGATTTGGTTCCATTGAATGATCAAGTAAATCGAAAGGTTGAAATATCAAAAAGGACTTGTGTTTATTTAATCACAGGAATTGCCGATTCCACTCCACTTGTGAGACACATAATGGAAAAATACAAATTAGCCAAGCATTTTAAATTTGCCGACCATTACCCTTTTGCAGTTTCGGATTTGGAGCAAATTTTAGAGGATTTTAAAAAGGCTTCAGATAATTCTGTAATCTTCACGACTCAAAAAGATGCGGTGAAGCTAAACAGACCAGAATTGAAAGAAGTATTAGAGGAAATGCCTATTTATGCCCTTAAAATGGTAGTGGGTTTTTCCCCAGAAGATAAAAATGTTATAACCGGAAAATTAGAAGAGTTATGTTAGATGCAATTAAGGCCACCACTAAATATATTACCGACAGAGTTGATTTTAGCCCTGAAGTGGGCATTATTTTAGGGACGGGCCTTGGAGGATTGGTTAATGAAATGGAAGTGGAATATGAATTAATGTATTCTAATATCCCTAATTTTCCAATTAGTACTGTTGAGTTTCATACTGGAAAGCTATTATTCGGATTCCTTGGCGGAAAAAAAGTCGTTGCCATGCAAGGCAGATTCCATTTTTATGAAGGTTATTCAATGCAACAAATTGTTTTTCCTGTACGTGTTTTAAAAATGTTGGGAGTCTCAAAGCTGTTTGTTAGTAATGCCTGTGGTTGTATGAACCCTGAGTATAAAAAAGGTGATTTAATGATCATCGAGGATCATATTAACTTCCAACCCGACAATCCACTAATTGGAACGAATTACGAAGAGCTTGGGCCGAGATTTCCTGACATGAGTGAACCTTATGATAGAGAAATGCTTAAAAAGGGTTTGGAAATTGCTCATGAGAATCAAATTAAATGTCATACAGGAGTGTATGTAAGTGTTACAGGGCCAAATTTAGAAACAAGGGCAGAATACAAATATCTTCGAACCATAGGTGCGGATGTTGTGGGAATGAGCACAGTTCCTGAAGTAATCGCAGCAAATCATTTGGGTTTACCCGTATTTGCAATTTCTGTAATTACTGATGAGGGATTTCCCGAAACTTTAAAAAAGGTTGATATCCAGGAAATCATTAAGGTCGCTAGTGGGTCAGAGCCTAAAATGACCTTAATAATGAAGGAGTTAATAACTAAAATTTAGTGAAAAAAATTGGTAGATTTTCTTTTCTGTTGGTTGTGTTAGTTATGAACTTTAGCATATCCTTTGCTCAAAAAAAGGATAGTGTTAAGGTCAAATTTCAGGCAAGTGACGTAGGTTACTTAACGATGACCCAATTAAATGACGATTCTCTGGTATATTCTGGCCTGGATACAAGTTTGGAGAATTTCAGCAATTATCTTCCTAGAGAAAAGGAAGACGAAATAAAATTAGATCTTGGAAATCCTGGGTCGGCGGCTAGGTTACTAATTCCTTTGCCAAAATTAAATCCAGGATATGGTTTAGGGATGAATCGATTTGAGGATTATATGACTAATCCTGAGGACTTAAGATTGTATAATACCGGCCCCAGATTTACTAATATTTCATACGGTAGTGGCGTTGGCAAGGCACAGTTTTTTGAAGTGAGCCATGGTCAAAATATTACCCCTTTGGTGAGTTTTGGACTTGATTATAATAAAATAAATGCAACCGGCCTTTATTCAAGAGAAGAAAACGATCATACTACTGTAGATTTTTATCTTTGGTATAGGTCGCCGAAGGAAAGATATCAGGCTGTTGCAGGTTTTATTTTTAATAGAATTGTGGCTCAAGAAAACGGAGGAATTGAAAATGATAGTTTATTCCTAAATCCTAGGATACTGCAAACAGAATTTGAGCCATTTAAGCTTGGAAATGCCGAAAACAATGTCATAAATAAACAAGTATTCCTCAACCAGTCTTACACTTTTGGAAGGATAGACACCTTAGACGACAAAACATTACGACTGAAAAAGGGACTTTCTTTAAATCACGATTTAGCTATTTCCGAAAGCAGGCATTATTACCAAGATGCCTCAGGATTAAGCTTCTATGATAATGTGTATTTTGATTCAACCTCTACCTATAATTATCTTGCTGAGAAAGTAATTAACCAAAAAGCCTATATCTCATTGATTAAACCTTTTGGATTAAGCCTGGTAGGAAGAATTGGTTTAATTCAGAAAGATGTTGACCTCACCATTTACAAAGACGATAGTTTAATTAGTGAAACAAAGATGTTCGGTGATTTTAATCTGCAGATTTCTGAAAAATTCAATATTTACGGGGAAATTGAGCGGGTAGTTTTGGGCCGGCAATATGCAGATCAATCGATTGTTATTGGAGGTGAAATTCAACTCGGAGAGAGGTTTGGAGTTTTAAGGGGTGAGGGTTACTTGGGCCAGGCCCAGCCGTATTTCATGTTGCAATATTATCAAGGGAATAACTTTATTTGGCGTAATTCTTTTGAAAAGCAGGAACAAACACGATTAACCCTGAACTATGAATTGGACAGGATGAAATTAGATTTAGGATTAATTTCTGGAAAAGTACAAAACCATGTTTTTATTGATTTTTCAGGTACGCCTAGGCAGGTAAATAGTGGGTTAAACTATACTAAAATTACAATCGAAAAAGACTTCCAATTCGGTGATTTTAACATGGAAAATTATTATGCAGGAATGATTACAAATCCTGCATTGTTGAGAATTCCTGATCATTTTTTCAGGCATTCATTTTATTTCACCAAGCCCTTATTTAAAAAGGCATTAAACTTTCAAACGGGAATTGAATTAGTTTACTATTCTAAGTTTGCAGGTATTGGTTATTCGCCTTCAACGACATTGTTTTACAACGTTGATGGATTTGAAACTGGCGGTTACCCAATAACCTCATTTTTTATTCATGCCCAAGTTAAGCGGGTCCGTTTTTTTGGAAAAGTCACCAATCTTACACAAGGTGTTTTAGGAGAAGGGGTGTATAATTTTTACGGTTATCCAATTCAAGACCGAGGAATAAGTTTAGGTCTTTCTTGGGATTTCCTTGATTAGGTTTTTTGTTTTTTCTTTTTGGCAGCAGGGAAAAGGATGTTGTTTAGAATTAATCGATACCCTGGACTGTTTGGATGAAGATTTAAGTCTGTTGGCGGTTCGCCAACAAAGTGCTGATAGTCTTCAGGATCATGTCCACCGTAAAATGTAAACGTTCCATATCCATATTCTCCATGGATATATCTAGCCTCGTTTAAGGGTTTTGATTCGCCCATAATGATTATTTTAGACTTTATTACTTCCTTCCTGAAGGCGGTTGTTTGGCCCATAAAGCCTTTTATGATTTGTTCGTGGTTTTGGGTGAGCATAGTAGGTTTAGGGTCCCACTTTGCCGAAAACTCAAATAATGAAAATCCGTCAAGTTCAGCGTTTGCGCCTCTCATTTGGCGAGTGTTTGTAGCATCGATATTCGAGTATTCATATTGATAGGGGTTCATTACTAATCTAAAATCCTTAAAGGCAAAAGTTTTGCTAAAATCAAGCTTTGACTGCGCTTTTTGATCAGGGGGGTCGCCGTCATACATCACATCGCAAACGTCAATTCCCTCTGCGGCAAGAGCAATATCGTAGGAGTCAGTTCCACTACACATAGCAAACAAGAATCCGCCACCAGCCGTGAAATTCCGAATTTCTTTGGCCACATCAAGCTTCATTTGACTAACCTTTTTATAACCTAACTTTTCGGCTGTAGCTTCTTGAAGCTGCACATCTTTTTTATACCAAGGTGAATTTCTGTGGCTGGCGTAAAACTTACCATATTGTCCTGTGAAATCTTCGTGGTGTAAATGCAGCCAATCATACTTTGGAAGTTCAGATGACAAAACCTCCTCATCATAAACTACTTCATAAGGGATTTCGGCATAAGTTAAAACCAATGTTACTGCATCATCCCAGGGCAGCTTGTTTTTTGGAGAATAAACGGCAATTTTAGGAACTTTGTCAAGTTTGACGAAATCCATATTAACCGCAGGATTAGCTATTTCCTGAAGGATTAAAGTACTTTGCCCGTCTGGAATGACCTCATAGGAAACGCCTCTAACAATAAGTTCATTTTCAATTCCTCGGAGATACTTTATCATAAAACTACCTCCCCTATAATTTAACAGCCAATCGACCTCCAAGTCCTGTTGTAACACCCAGAAAGACACGCCATAAGCCTTCAAATGATTTTTCTGAGAATTATCCATTGGAATTAATAGATAAGAGGCTTGTGCCGATAGAGCAAAGAATAATGTAAAAAAAATAAAAATTAACTGCCTTTTCATTTGCTATGGTTTCTATAAAAAACGGATATTTGTACTTTATGTTTTATTGAATTAACACGAAAGGTACCATTGTTGTATCTTTCACCATTCAATACTACGAAACCATCAACAAATTTACGAATGAACTTAAAAGACATTGTTTCGATTACCGGGAAGCCCGGATTATATAAGATTATTAGCCAGGCAAATAAAGGCTATATAGTTGAGCAAATTAACGGAAACGGAAAAAGGATAATGACCAAGCCTGCCGATCGCATCGCTGGGCTTCATGACATTACCTTATATGCCGATGGAGGAGACGCTCTTTTAAGAGATGTTTTTAAGGAAATGGATGCTAAAAAGGATCAAATTCCAAAGGATTTGAAAAACGGGGATGCATTGAAATCATTTTTCGCTGAGGTTCTTCCAAATTATGACCGTGAGCGTGTATACACCTCTGACATGAAGAAAGTAGTTAAATGGCATGAGGAAGTTTCGGTATTGCCTGAATATTCAGCTCCAGACCCTGTAGAAGAAAAAGAAGAAAAGGAGTAAACATCCTTTTTTAATAATATTCACAGCCCATCAACATTATTAAATGATATTGATGGGTTGTGGCGTTTTTTCCAATTTGAAATCTTCGCTTTTTTTCATAAATTGAATCAAAACCAACAGAATGATTACACTTTATCATAATCCCAGATGTGACATTAGTAGGAAGGCACTTGCCTTATTGCAGGGAGAGGATCGAGAAATAGTTGTGATAGATTATTTTTCAGACCCAATTAATGAAACAACAGTCTTGGATATCGCCCGGAAAATAGGGGTAAGTCCCAAGGACTTGATAAGAAAAGTTGAGCCTAAATACCAAAAGGAATTTAAAGGAAAAGATTTTTCAGATGATGATTGGGCGAGAATTATTGTAAAAAATTTAGAGTTACTTGAGCGGCCAATCTTAATTTCAGCAAAAAAGTCAATTATTGCCAAGCCACCAGAATTGGTACTTGAATTATTATAGCAAAAAAAGGCTTGTGATTTCACAAGCCTTTTTTTATTAAATTATTTTCTGATTTCAGCTCCAGCTTCGATTTCGAAGGCGCTCATCATTTTGTCCATGATTGAATCAATCTGTTTGTCTTTTAATGTTTTATTTTCATCCATAAATACAAATCCTAACGCGTACGATTTTTTTCCTTCGGGTAGTTTGTCTCCTTGATAAACATCGAACACGGTAATATTTTGAAGTAATTTTCGCTCTGTTTTACGCGCCAATTTTTGAAGATCGTTAAAGCTAACATCTTTATTAAGTAGCATCGAAAGATCCCGACGCATGGCAGGGAACTTAGCAACTTCCTTATATTCAATTTTACTTTTTCGAAGAAGCTTAAGGATTTTGTCCCAATCAAACCGAGCCATAAAAACTTCCTGCTTTATATCCATAGCTTTGGTGGCTCTGCGTGATACTCTGCCAAAAGTGCATAACTCATTTGGCCCTAACATTAGGGAGCCACCATATTCAAGCCCGGCTTCATTGGCCTGGGTAATATCGGTGGATTTAATGCCAAGTTTTTCAAGAACTGATTCGGCGAAAGCCTTAACAAAAAACACATCCACATTTTCTTTGGATGCATTCCATTGCTCATCTTCGCGTTTGCCAGTTGTTAAAAGCAAAAGTTGCTGGTTCTCCTTAAACTTATCATCATTCTTGAAATAAGTTTTTCCGAATTCATAAATTTTTAGATCGGCTTGTTTGCGGTTAATATTGTAGGCAAGTGATTCAAGCCCATTTGTTAAAAGATTCTGGCGCAGAATATCCAGCTCATTACTTAATGGGTTAAGCACTTTTACAGCTTTCTTAGCGTCTAAAATACCAGCCTTTTCATTTTTTATGGATGAAGTTAAGCTGTTAGACATTATTTCTTGAAATCCATTAGCAGAAAGGAAGTCACTTAAAAGATTCCTTACTTTATCCTTGTTGGGTTGGTCGCTAAAAGAAAGTGAAATCCCCATTTTAGCGGGCATAGGAACACTGTTGAATCCCACAATTCTAAGTACATCCTCAATTAGGTCCACATCCCGTTGAACATCTACACGGTAAGGTGGAACGGTCACTTTAACTTTTTCTTCTGTCCGCTCTAGAATCCCCATTTCTAAGTACTCAAAAATGGAGCAAATTTCATCACGTTCAATTTTATGTCCGATTAAACGGTCCACTTTGGAGAAGGGTAATTCGATTTCGAAATTGGATACAGGGTTAGGATAGAAGTCACTCATGTCTCCATCGACCTTAGCACCAGTAATTTCAATTAATAGGTCCACCGCGCGCTGAAGTGCCGTGACCGTCATGTTTGGATCTGTACCTCTTTCAAATCGAAAAGATGCATCGGTATTCATTCCATGACGTTTTGCTGCTTTTCTAATCCATACTGGGTGGAAATAAGCACTTTCAAGGAAGATCTCAGTAGTTTTTGCAGTCACACCAGAGTCTATTCCGCCAAATACCCCTGCGATACACATGGGTGCCTTAGCGTTACAAATCATAAGGTCGTTTTCATGCAATTCTCTTTCTACCTCATCTAAGGTTT
Source organism: Sphingobacteriales bacterium (assembly GCA_047635375.1). Taxonomy (GTDB): domain Bacteria; phylum Bacteroidota; class Bacteroidia; order Sphingobacteriales; family Sphingobacteriaceae; genus JBLIKP01. The sequence goes on from JBLIKP010000013.1 coordinate 11,569, forward strand.
TGAATTTTGTCCCAGAGGCTAACGTTTTTACCCTTACTTCATTTCCTTCAATTTTTTGAGTGTCAAAGGCGTGTAAAGGCTGACCTAATTCGTGAAGTACGAAATTTGTGATATCAACTACGTTATTTATCGGCTTTAAGCCGATGGATAGTAGATTGTTTTTAAGCCAATCTGGTGAATCTCCAACGGTAATCGAAGTTAATTTTATTCCAGTATAGCGAATACATGCATCACTATTTTCGACCGTAACCTTAATTGGAGTATTATTTCCTATTGGAAGGGTTTTGGTCTCTGGAACGATAGCTTTTGTTTTCAGGAATGCAGCAAGGTCGCGGGCAACTCCAAGATGTGAAGCAGCATCCGCTCTGTTTGGGGTTAAGCCGATGGTGAATCTGAAGTCAGTTTCAACTTTGAAGAAATCTGCCGCAGGAGTCCCTACTTTTGAATCTACGTCAAGCACCATGATGCCTTCGTGACCTTGACCAAGTCCAATTTCATCTTCGGCGCATATCATTCCTATAGATACTTCACCTCTTATTTTAGATTTTTTTATTTGAAATGGATCGCCTTCACTCGGGTATAATGTTGCTCCAACGGTTGCTACTAATACCTTTTGTCCAGCAGCCACATTGGGTGCTCCACATACAATTTGTACCGGTTCGGCTTCACCAATATTTACCGTGGTTACTCGAAGTCGGTCGGCATTTTCATGTGTTATACAAGTAAGCACCTCCCCGATAACCAATCCTTTTAAACCTCCAGGAACTGTTTCAATTTCTTCAAGGCTTTCAACTTCCAATCCAATGTCGGTAAGAATACCTGACATTTTATCGGGAGTTAGGTCAGTATCAATGTATTTTTTTAACCAGCGGTATGAAATATTCATGTGCTATGTTGGATTTTAGTTGAAAATTAAATTTAAGTAGAAACGAGGGCTTCTTAATCGTGAGCGCATATCAATATCCTCAAACATGCAGGTTATAGTTTCTTGCAGAGTCTTACTTCTGGCTGCTTTATTGATAACAAGGTTTAGTAACCATCGTGTAGTTCCGAGCTGCTGCATTCTATGGCTAAGGTTTAACTCTGTCCAAAGTTGTTTGTAGACCTTTTTGTCGTATGCCTTAAGAAAGCTTGCGCTGAAATCTCCAGCATCTAAAGCTTCTTCAATTTTTTCGGCAGCGACCATTGCGCTTTTTAAGGCATTCCCAATACCTTCTCCAGAAAAGGGATCAATTAAAGAGGCAGCATCTCCAATAAGAAGGTAATTGTCACCACTAATCGAACGTTTCTTGGAGCCTAAAGGAAGTCCCCATCCTTGAATCTTGCCTTTTAGCTCGGCATTTTTGAATCTATCTTTTATTGTAGGGTTGTTTTCAATGGCTGAAAGCATCGCCTTTTTTAGGTTTACATTTTTTGAACTAGCTTTAGAAGTTAGCATTCCAACACCCACATTGGCTTCGCCATTTGGTAATGGGAAGATCCAAAAATATCCTGGCAAGAGGTCATCAATAAAGTGAAGTTCAATAAAATTATTTTCGTTAAATCCAGTAACACCTGTGTAGTAGGCGCGAAGCCCTCCACAATAATGTTTTGGATCCATCTTATGTTTTGCAAGTTTTTTTGCGACTAAAGAACGATCTCCTTCCGCACCTACAACAAGGTCGGCTAAAATCTGCTTGGTCTCCCCGTTATTGCTGTATGTGATTAAAGCTCCTTCAGGAGTTTGTTCAACATCAGTTACGGTTGAGCCTTCACGGACATCCGCAATATTTCTGTCTATTTTATTGAAAAGAAAATTGTCAAATACAATCCGTTTGGTAATAAACCCAGGCGCATCTTTTAATTTAGTAAGATCCGTTTTAAATGGGATATCAACGAATTGTCCATTTGGTCCAGCAAATTTCACCCCATAGCTTCCGATGTATTCCTCTGGGTCCCTTGAAGCAATTTCTTTAACAAAAGATGGATCCAATTGGTTAAGTACTTCTACTACCTTTCCGCTTAAAGCGTCACCGCAAATTTTATCTCTAGGAAAAACGCCTTTTTCTAAAACCACATGGGGAATGCCTCGTTGACAAAGGTTTATGGAAGTTGTAGCTCCGCCGGGTCCTGCTCCGAGTATAGCTACTTGTACTTTTTCAGGGGTATTTGCTGACATTATTTATTCTTCTTTAAAATTAAAGTTCAAATTTCCGAAAATCCTACGATTATAAGGCACAAATAGAGGATTGGTTTTTCCATTTGTCATTTTTATTTTAACTTTCTAAGCATTATCCAAAGAATATTAAAACATTAACTACTGATTTGTGGCAGTATCACCAGATTAACTCCAGTTTATTGAAGTCAACCTTCCCTTGTTGAAGTAGTTGAAATGAAAAAGATGTCTTGAGGAATAGGGGTTTTTAAAGACGGAATAATGAATTTAAGCAACCCCGATTTTGAATCCAAAGGGATAGGGTAGTGCCAGAATTCTAAAAAAGGAAAAGGAATGCTTATTGGGAATTACCTCTAGAGCTTGTTGAGGATAAAAATGAATTAAAAGTTTGGGCCTGAAAGGAATTGTAGCAGCGATAAAAGCAAAAAAATAATACCATGTCAAAAGAAATAAATAAAAGATACCCGGTTGATACAGTGAATGTTGTTTGGAAACCAGGGAAATGTATCCATAGTGCTGAATGCGCAAAAAACCTGTCTGCAGTTTTTAAACCAAAGGAAAAACCATGGATTGATGTAGACGGGGCATCTGAGGGAGAAATCATTGACCAAGTTAATGCGTGTCCTTCTGGAGCGTTATCGATCGAGAATAAAGAGTAGTTTTTTTTGTAAATCGGTTCAAATTCTTTGAATTCCAATGAAAAGTAAATTTTTATTGAAAAATAATTTCCCTGCTAAACCCGCTATAGGATTGGTTCGTGGAGTGCTTTAAAATTAAATCAATAATATTTCCTTCTAAACACTGCGTTAATTGCTGAGGTTAAGGTATCTTTGAGAATTATATTTATTTTTAAGAATTAACAAAATGAACAAAGGAACAGTAAAATTCTTCAACGAATCAAAAGGATTCGGCTTTATTAGTGAAGAAGGAACAGGCAAAGAACACTTCGTACACATTTCAGGAATTATCGACGAGATTCGCGAAGGTGATGTTGTTGAGTTCGAATTGAAAGAAGGAAAAAAAGGATTAAACGCAGTAAATGTGAAAGTAATTTAATTATTACTCTATACTTTTTTGAAATTGAAGCCCGGTATTTATACCGGGCTTTTTTTATGCCCAATACTTCGGTAAACAAAGAAAGCCCTCTACATCTTTCGATGCAGAGGGCTTTCTTATTTGTTAGGTTTAATTAGTCAACTACTAATTTCTGGGATAGCGTATAGCTTTCACCTTTAATATTTACAAAGTATAGTCCTTGACTAACATTCTCTAGTGGTAATGAAAGAAGGTGGTTACCTGCTGGTATTTCACGGTTCTCTGATTTGATTATTCGTCCACCAATATCGGTTAGGATAATCTACGTTGATTCTGAAGTAGTTTTTCCAATCTTACGTTAACCATTTTGTTCGCCGGGTTAGGGAAAACAGTTAGGCTTTTGTTAGTGAGTCCTAATTCAGTTCTAGCTCCTCTAGAAAGTAATACTTTATAATCTTCTACCTCACCGTAAGTGAAAGTTTCACATGATGTAGCATTAGCATTATACTTCATTTGAACTCTGATGCGAGTGTAACCTGCAGATACTCCTGAAGGAACTGTGAAAGAGCCTAAAATAGAGTTGTTTTGGTTTTAGCACGAGTGTAAACTGATTCTCCAGCATCGGTGAAGTCACTGTCACGGTTGTAATCAATCCATACGTTGTATGCTTCAGTATAAACCGATCCTGTCCATGTTGGGGTAATGGTAATAGTGCTGAGCTACCTACAGTGATAGTTGTTTTTTACCCTGTGAAGTCTCCGAAGCCACCATTTGATCCTGAAGTGTTGTCAATAGCTCCCATTTGAACACGGTTAATATATTCGTCAGAGACATTGCTTCCTTCTGAAGCACAGTAACCCGTTGGTGCAGTGCCGGTTCCGCCTCCTGGAGGTGTGCCTGCCACATTGAACGGGGTGGTCTCGCTAGCTGCAAAGCTTCCGCCTGTTTCGTAATTAGTTACTCCTGCAGATACATCATAAGATCCCGATCCATTACTACAGCAGATTCCATCACCATAGCTATCGTTGATTGTAAATGAGTAATCGCCGCCAGGTAAGCATAAAGTTTCTGTTACTGTTGAGTTTGCAACGCTGTATCCACTTCCTGAAGCTACTGTGGCGCCGCCACCATCAGTTAGTGTCTAGGAGGTTTCAGATGGGTAGTTGTCTAAAACTAAAGTTAGAGTCACTTCGATTTCGTTGCAGGCTGGAGGAGATGGAGGTGTTCCGGCTATAAAACTTGCTCGAGGAGCGTTTGTTCCAAAGAACGTGGCTCTCATTCTATCTTCTTGTCCTTGTAAGAACATGAACATACAAACGTCATCAACATAATCCATATGCATGTCGTTTAAGCTACAGGATGCCTTATGGTTTGAAGGGCATCTGTAATTTGGGCCCGAAGTACTTGGAGTGTCATCAACATAGTCAGATGCACTGCAAGCACCATCGCCCCAAATATGGCGAAGGTTTAGCCAGTGACCCACTTAGTGAGTTGTAGTTCTTCCTTTGTCGAATGGAGAGGATAGGTGAAATCCTGACCCTCCATTTGTGCTGCCAAAGTAGTTTGGTCCAATTAAAATACCATCAGTAGAAGCTGATCCGCCTGGAAATTGTGCGTAACCTAAAATTCCACCACCAATGTTACATACCCAAATATTAAGGTAATCTCCAGTTGGCCATGGGTCAACTCCGCCTGAGCTTTTCATTGCTTCGTTTGTTCCCCCGCTAGAAGTACTGCTGCTTTTGCGTGTGATACCGGTTGTTGTGTTTCCATTAGGGTCTTCGGTTGCCATTTCGAACTGGATTTTTGTGTTTCCAGATCGTAGCCCTTGGAATTCTGACGGGGTGTTGTTGTAGTAACTGTTAAGGGCAGCGAAATTGGCGTTTAAAACATCAATTTGTGATTGAATTTGAGCGTCACTGATGTTTTGAGTTGAATTGCTGTAAATAACGTGTACAACAACTGGTAGAATTACCGTTGCTCCATCGGCCCCGAGACTTCCATTTTGTCTTGTTTCTTGCATTTGCTGAACGTACAATTAGGAGCTCTGCTCAAATTGTTGCATTCTAAATGCATTTTTCGGATTGGAGATGTGTTCAATGTATTTTTCGTACGAGGCACATTGACGTTGCGTTTGGACGAATGTACTCGACCCGAGTCCTGCCAGAATGGCAAGACTAATAAGTAATTTTATTTATATGTTTAAATAATTTCCGTGAGTCCAATATAGAAAAGAAATTTTCAGTTACAAATTTTGATAAGGGTGTTGCGAATAATCAGAAGGAAAATTGGAGGATGTGTTTTTTTAAGAAATGCCTTTGTAGTCATTAATAAATCAAGGGTATTGACTTTGGTTTTATTAGTGTTAATAACGATTTCAGGAGACTTTAATTGAGATGAATTTTCATTTAAAAAAATAAAAAAAATATCGCTTGGTCGAGAAGCGATATTGTTTTTCTCTCCATTTTGGAAATTGTACCGAGGAAAAAGTTTTTGTTACAGTAACCCTTCGTCCCGAAAACTGAAATAGGTCCCACCTGCAATTATTAAATGATCGATAATGTTGATGTCCAAACTGTCGCCAGCGGCCTTTAATTTTTGGGTTAATTTAATGTCAGACTCTGATGGGTGAAGATTCCCACTAGGGTGATTATGATAAAGGATTACTCCGCAGGCTAATTGTTGAAGGGCATGCTTAAATATAATCTTTGGGTCGGCTACGGTGCCTGTAACGCCGCCTTGAGAGATTAGTTTCTTGTCGATTATATAATTATTTCTGTTTAGAAGTGCAATCCAAAATTCCTCATGATCTAAGTCGGAGAGGGCGAGTTCCATATAATGGAATGCATCTTGACTCATGCCCACTTTAGCATTTTTCTTTATTGGGGTTTCTTTGCGTCGTCGGCCAAGTTCTAATGCTGCGACAATGCTTACCGCTTTGGCTGGGCCTATTCCTTTGGTTTTGCAGAGGTCATGAATAGTTTTTCGGGAAAGTTCTTCTAGGCTTTGTTTGGACTCTTGGAGGATTTTCTTGCTGAGTTCAACTGCTGTTTCTTTTATTGTCCCTGATCCTATGATTATAGCAAGGAGTTCAGCGTCAGTGAGGGATTTTTGTCCCCGGTTTAAGAGTTTTTCACGTGGACGGTCGGCTTCGGCCCAAGACTTGATGGTGAGGTTTTCTGGGTAATTTTTCATTTGTATTAGGTTTGAGTAAGTATACCTAATATACAAAATTTCCAAAAAAAAATAGGGACAACCTTGCGGCGTCCCTATTCGTGTGTTGTGAGTATATTAATCCTGCTGCTTACAGGTTATTTACTAATTTGGTTAAGTTTGACTTGTTGTTGCTAGCCGTATGGTTATGAATAATATTCTTCTTAGCCAATTTGTCTAGCATAGCTACAACTTTAGGAAGCATTTCTGCCGCTTCTTTCTTATCAGTAGTTTCACGTAATTTTTTCACCAAGTTACGGGTGGTTTTCATCTGGTAACGGTTTCTTAAACGACGTACCACGCTTTGACGTGCCCTTTTTAAAGTTGATTTATGATTTGCCATTGTATAATGCTGTGTCTATTTATTTAAGGACGACAAAGATAAGGTTTATTTTTTTATGACCAAAGTAGTTCGAAAGAAAAATGTTTAATTTTCTTTCATGGCCATAAAATAAGCCCATGTTCTGTTTCCAAAGGATTAAATTATTTCTAGTATTTTTGTCAAAATTACACATTTACATGACCAAAACCTACTTAGCTAACCATCCTTCTGCAATGGGCTTCATTTTTAATGAACCTGTCTACCAAATTACGGAAACAAAACAATTTGATTCCTTTGATTATGAGGGTGATAACAATAAGTATGTATTGGTTTTATATTTAAACGAACAAGGGAAATTAATTTCTCATCCACAAAGAGATTTTTTAATGAAAATCTTAGGAGCTGTTGGACTAAAGCCCGAAGATGTGGCTTTAGTGAATCTTGGGGCCTACCAGGGGGTGACGGCACTGGATTTAAAGAAGTTTTTTTCTCCATCCAAAATGTTGGTTTTTTCTGAAGACGTTTCGTCACTCGGGGTTTCGCAGTTGGAAAAACATTACCTACCCTCTTCTGCTGCAAGTATGAAGGTGGTAAGGTCTCAATCTATTGATAACATCCTACACAATGTAGACTCTAAAAAGCAATTGTGGATGGCTTTAAAACAATTATTTAATGTCTAATAGTAAACTAGTGTTTGCAACCAATAATCTTCATAAATTAGAAGAAGTAAGCAAACAATTAAGCGAGATTTCGATTTTAAGTTTGAAGGAGATTGATTGCGCCGAAGAAATTCCGGAGACCGGTTTTACGCTTCAGGAAAATGCATTGCAGAAATCAACATTTGTTAAGGAAAAATACGGATTCGACTGTTTTGCTGATGATACCGGACTGGAAATCGAAGCCTTAAACGGCGAGCCGGGCGTTTACTCAGCGAGATATGCAGGAGAAGATTGCTCGTTCGACGAAAATATGAACAAGGTTTTGGAAGCGATGGAAACTCAAATTAACCGAAAAGCTCGTTTTCGAACAGTAATTTCACTTTTAAAAGATGGGGAAAGCCACTTTTTTGAGGGTATAGTTAACGGTATGATCTCTACCGAAAAATATGGGGAGAAAGGCTTTGGATATGATCCTATTTTCATGCCTGATGGTTTTGGTTGCTCCTTTGCCGAGATGACCATTGAAGAAAAAAATAAAATAAGCCATCGCGGTCTTGCTGTAGTGAAACTTATAGAATTTTTAAATAAAAACGCTTAAAATATAGATGAACGAAGACCCAATTAAGAAGACCACAATTCTTGATAAAGTATTAACTCCTTTTCAGCGGTTTACCCAAACTCAAGCTTCAGGAGGAATTGTTTTAATAATTTGCAGTGTTCTTGCAATGGTTCTTGCAAATAGCCCGTGGGCCGAAGATTTTATCCATTTCTGGGAGATGAAATTTTCTATCGGGTTTGAAGGCGCGGTCTTCTCTAAGACAATCCATCATTGGATAAATGATGGATTAATGGCAATCTTTTTTTTTGTTGTTGGTCTCGAAATAAAAAGGGAAATCCGCGAAGGAGAGCTTTCAACAGTAAAGGCTGCCGCCATGCCTTTGGTTGCAGCATTAGGAGGAATGGTAATTCCAGCATTACTTTTTGTAACACTTATTGATTCCGAGGCAGCTCAAGTGGGATGGGGGATTCCAATGGCCACAGATATCGCCTTTTCGCTCGGTGTTTTAAGTCTTCTTGGAAAACGGGTGCCCTTAGCTATGAAAATTTTCCTTACCGCTTTCGCAATTGTCGATGATATTGGAGCGGTATTAGTAATAGCCCTTTTTTATAGTGGTTCCATTCAAATTTGGGCTTTGGTAAGTGCCTTCGGTATTTTAGCAATCCTTTTGCTTTTTAATAGGATGAAAATAAAGCGTATTGGTTTTTATGTAGTTCCTGGGGTAATCTTATGGTATTTAATGCTCCAATCTGGAATTCACGCGACTTTGGCAGGTATTTTGGTAGCAATGACAATACCATCTGCAAGCAAGGTTAATATCACCATGTTTATTCAAAATATTAAAAAGGAAATGACGGTTATTAAGAAAAAAAATGATCCTGAAAAAACTCTTTTAAGTCATGAACAATTGGTGGCCATAGATCATATTGAAGATGCTGCCGAAAACTTCCAGTCTCCCTTACAAAAGCTTGAGCATCACCTTCACGGCTATGTGGCTTTTATTATTATGCCCATTTTTGCACTTGCAAATGCCGGAGTGCACCTTTCTGGAGCGGGTGGTACAGGAAACTTGAGCCTAATTGTGATTTTAGCTCTGGTAGTAGGTAAGCCATTAGGGATATTAACATTTTGCTGGTTTGCAGTGAAAACTAAACTAGCCAAATTACCACACGAAATAAATTGGACCCAGCTTTTAGGTATTGGACTTTTAGGAGGAATTGGTTTTACCATGTCCCTTTTTATTTCCAATTTGGCTTTCACCGATGCGGTTTTAATTAGCCAAGCCAAAACCGGAATTTTAATTGCCTCGTTACTTGCAGGGATAGGCGGATATTTAATCTTAAAGCTCTCTTTAAAAGGAAAAGAAATTGATGAACATTGAAGAAATAATAAAAGCGGAAATCCGCAATATCCCTGATTTCCCAAAACCTGGAATTCAGTTCAAGGACATTACCCCAATTTTACAAAAACCTCAACTCACACGAAAAATCACGGAAGCCATCCGCGAAAGCTTGAAAGACATCAAGATTGATGTGGTTGCTGGAATTGAGGCAAGAGGATTCCTGTTTGGGATGCTTATCGCTGAAGCCTTGGAAGTGCCTTTTGTGCCTGTAAGGAAAAAGGGCAAGCTTCCTGCCAAGGTGGTTTCTCACGAGTATTTGTTGGAATATGGAACCGACATCATCGAAATGCACGCCGATGCATTTATGCCAGGAAGCAAGGTGTTAATCCACGACGACCTGCTTGCTACGGGAGGGACAGCTTCCGCTGCAGCGCAATTAGTAGAAAAAATGGGAGGGAATGTGGCTGCATTCTCTTTTTTAGTGAGCTTAAACTTCCTAAATGGGGCGCAAAATATTGACCGATTTTCGAAGAATATCCTTACTTTAGCGGCTTATTAGAATTGACAATAGCGTAATAAAATATCAATGGAACAAAATACTGGATTGAATTTCGGGATGAGCGAGAATCAAAAGATGATCGCCCAAATGATACACGATTTCTGCGAAAAAGAAATTAAGCCTGACATGATGAAATGGGACGAAAGTCAAGAATTCCCTGTTCATGTGTTTAAAAAATTAGGTGAGCTTGGATTGATGGGCGTACTTGTACCAACAGAATATGGTGGTGCTGGTTTCGGTTACTTCGAGTACATCACTGTGATTTCTGAAATCGCAAAGGTTTGTGGTTCTATTGGTCTTAGTGTTGCTGCACACAACTCTTTATGTACCGGTCATATCCTGGCTTTTGGTAATGAAGAGCAAAAGAAAAAATGGCTTCCGAGATTAGCTACGGCTGAGTGGATTGGTGCTTGGGGATTAACCGAGGCAAATACCGGTTCTGACGCCATGCGTATGACTACCACCGCTGTTTTAGACGGAGATGAGTACGTGATTAATGGAGCTAAGAACTGGATTACGCACGGTATTTCTGGTGAGGTTGCTGTGGTAATGGTTCGTACCGGTGAGGTAGGAAGCTCGAAAGGAATTAGTGCTATCGTTGTTGAACGTGGAACTCCAGGTTTTTCAGGCGGTAAAAAAGAAAATAAATTAGGTATGCGTGCTAGTGAAACTGCCGAAATGATTTTCGACAACTGCCGTGTGCCTAAAGCGAATTTATTAGGTCAAGAAGGTGACGGATTCAAGCAAGCTATGAAAGTTCTTGATGGCGGAAGAATCTCTATCGCTTCTCTTGGATTAGGGATTGCAAAAGGTGCTTTAGAAGCTTCTAGAAAGTACGCTAAGGAGCGTCACCAGTTCGGAGAACCTATCGCAAACTTCCAAGGAATTGCTTGGAAAATCGCTGATATGGCTACGCGTATCGAAGCAAGTGAGTTACTGACTTACCAAGCTGCTGATATGAAGAACAAAGGTGTTCCAATGACTAAGGAAAGTGCCATGGCGAAATACATGACTTCTGAAGTTGCAGTTTTCTGTTCTACTGAAGCTGTTCAGATTTTCGGTGGATATGGATACACGAAAGATTTCCCAGTAGAGAAATTCTACCGTGATTCTAAGCTTTGTACAATTGGTGAAGGAACTTCTGAAATCCAGAAAATTGTTATCGCTAGAGAGTTGCTTAAATAAGGAATCAACTCCTTTTAAAATACTATCCCGACATCAATTAAATTGGTGTCGGGATTTTTTGTTTAATATTTCGGGAGATCCAAGGCGGACTTCAATTTATCTTACGAATCCAAGGTTACCTGTTGTTTGCCCTTCTAATAATTGTTTAACTGAAGGACTGCTAAGGCCTTTTATTACATCTTTCCCGCCTCGGGAAGTAAACAGTCCAAGGCCGCCTTCAACATTGGTATACTCAGGCTTAACGTCGTTTAAAAAGGTAGACGGTTTGCTCACTTCCAGGTAGTTTGCAAATTCTTGTGTGCTGTAGCTGAAATTGAACACTATGTTGGAGTCAATCTTGCGCTCCAGATTGCCGTTTGGAGTAAGGACATTAGCAATATTGCCGTAAAACTCTTCCCCATCCAATCTGAACTCCATCTCTTGTTCGCCTTGAGTAGTTGGACTTTTTATGCCTTCAAATACTTGCCAAACAATTGATTTAGGGGTTTCTTCTCCGGAAGTTTTATTTTTTTCTGTGAACTTGAAAGTTAAAGTCATTTCATAAATGCGAGCATCTTTGGCGCTACTCCATTTTAAATTCTGTTTTCTAAAATCACTACCATTACTGAGGGTAACTGTTGGGAACGAAGGGAATGTAAAGTTGATGTCATCCACAATATCGGCGACAGCGGTAACAAAAACTTCATTTGAAGATTTTCTGATTAACTGAATTTCGTATTTGCTGTCTTTCTTTAATTTAAATCCAGCTGGGGTTTTATAAAGTAATTGATTAGGTCCCGCAAAGGTCCCCGGCTCTTTGGCGATTTCGGTGGCAGTGTCCAATAAAACTGGCTGGCCAAAAACCGATTCATTCCTGTACTCTTGAAGTTGCACGGTCATTGCATTTGGATGATAAAGGGAATCGGATTCTTGGGCTATTTCCAGTGCATCACGATTTGGGTTTACAAAAGCCTTATTGATTTTTACATATTGAGTGGTCTCACGAGTATCTAACAAGCCGTAAATTATCGTTTGCTCCTCGTATTCTCCAAGAACGTCAATCTGGGTCTCGCAACCGGTAATAACGAAAAATGCAATAATTAATGAGCTTATCTGTAAAATCTTCATAATCAGAAATGTAGTTCCTTTTGGTATGCGTGCAAGTTTCAAAGATAATAAACTATTTCAAGCAGATTGTAACGAACTTGTTCGATAATGTTTAACGGAATGTTAAATTTGAAGTGATTTACAAATCCACTATTATGTCTATCCATAAGAAAATAAAGAAGGTCACTACCCACGTGCTTCAAGAAATGAAAACCAAGGGAGAAAAAATTAGTATGCTAACTGCGTACGATTTCTCTCTTGCTCAAATTGTTGATGATGCGGGCATTGATGTAATTCTTGTGGGTGATAGTGCTAGTAATGTGATGGCTGGCCATGAAACTACTTTGCCAATTACCTTAGATCAAATGATTTATCATGCGCAATCTGTTGTTCGCGCCGTAAGTAGAGCATTGGTTGTGGTTGATTTACCTTTCGGATCATACCAAGGGAATAGCCGTGAAGCACTAACTTCTTCCATTAGAATTATGAAAGAGTCAGGCGGACATGCAGTGAAACTTGAAGGTGGGACTGAAGTGGTTGAATCGGTAAAGCGAATTATCTCAGCGGGTGTTCCTGTAATGGGACACTTAGGATTAACCCCACAATCTATTTATAAATTTGGAACATACAGTGTTCGTGCTAAAGAAGATGAAGAGGCTGAGCAATTAATCACGGATGCAAAAGCCCTTTGGGAAGCTGGATGTTTTGCCATTGTTTTAGAGAAAATTCCTGCTAAGCTTGCTACACGTTTGGCACAAGAGATTCCTATCCCATTTATTGGTATTGGCGCTGGAGGTGGAGTTGACGGACAAGTTCTTGTGCTCCATGATCTTCTGGGTATTACAAAGGATTTTAGTCCGCGTTTTTTACGTCGTTACTTAAACCTTTACGACGAAATCTCTGGAGCAGTCCAGAGTTATATTAAGGACGTAAAGTCTACTGATTTTCCAAACGAAAAAGAGCAATACTAAGTGGCCTTTCCAGAAGTAATTTACGAAGACAATCACTTTATCGCGGTGAATAAAAAGCCGGGTGAATTGGTGCAGGGAGATAAAACAGGCGAAGCTCCTTTGGGTGAAGATGTGAAAGAATTCATTCGCATGAAATACCAAAAGCCGGGGAATATCTTCCTTGGTGTAATCCATCGAATAGATCGCCCGGTTAGTGGTGTGTTGTTAATGGCAAAGACCAGCAAGGGCTTGGCGCGGATGAATGAAGTGTTTAAGCAAAGAACAGTTCAAAAAACGTATTGGGCTATTGTCACCAAAAGACCCAACGACATCGAGGGGAAGCTTGAGCATTACCTTTTGAAAGACCAGAAAAGAAACGTGGTTAAAACGGTGAATGCTAAAAAAGCGGGTGCAAAACTTGCACAGCTTTCCTATAAAATGATAAAGGACTTGGGTAAAGCTTGGGTTCTTGAAGTGAAGCCGCATACAGGTCGCGCACACCAAATCCGGGTACAACTGGCTTCCATGGGTTGCCCTATTGTAGGTGATCTAAAATACGGAGCTCCTACGCCTAATCACGACAAGTCAATCTCACTTCATGCAAAGCAATTAGATTTTGTTCATCCTGTAAGTAAAGAAACAATTTGTATTGAAGCCGATCCGCCAAGAAATGGGGCTTGGTTTGGGGTTTGATTAGAAGGTAGCTCTTAGCGTTGCCATATTACCGACTAGCCCAAGGCTAATATTCACATCTAAATTATCGTACAACGTTTGAATGTTTGCCGTGCGTAATCCATAGCAAACTCCATCAAAAAGAAATAGGAAACCACCTTGCAGGATAAGTGCTTTGCCATATCCGCGAAGTTGCATCGCTTTTTCACCTTCCATTCTTTTTCCTCTTTCAGTCATTCCCCAACCGGCAGCCATATAGGCAAGGTCCAATCCTGCATTGAAAATAAATGCTTTTTGCAGGGTTTGTTCAGTTTTTAAATAGTCACCAATGGTCCCGGCAGACTTCCCCTTTTGATTTGCTAAAAGCGATGCGCCAGCTAAACCCAAATTTACGCTGTTCCATAGTGCATTTCCTTCCCAAAACTTTCGGTTAATGCCTTCAGAATTTTCTCGCATAACTAGCCCACCGGTAATATTTACCAACGCCCATCCACCCAATATCGACATTGATTTATTGGTGAATTTAACTTGGTTTTCATGTAAATCGTCCAGGTTGATTTCTTGAGATTTAGCAGAAAAAAATGCCGTTGAAAGAAGTAAAATTAGAAGTAGTTGCTTCATGGTAATTTGGTGTTAATTACGCGTTTTTTGTGTGGATGGTTTTAAGTTATTTCCAATAAGAAATTAAACGAAAAAGTCCCCCACGTTTCCGAGGAGGACTTTAATCTTTATTAATACTGTATGTTACTTTGCGTAAGCGATAGAACGTGTTTCTCGAATTACGGTCACTTTAACTTGTCCAGGGTAAGTCATTTCACTTTGGATTTTTTCCGAAATGTCCATGGCTAACTGGTCAGATTGTGCATCCGTGATTTTATCACTGGCCACCACAACCCTTAATTCTCTACCCGCTTGAATAGCGAAAGATTTCTCAACTCCTGGGTAGTTTAGTGCTAGATCTTCAAGTTCTTTTAAACGTTTGATGTAGCTGTCTACAACCTCACGTCTCGCTCCTGGGCGTGATCCTGAAATAGCATCACACGCTTGAACAATTGGAGACAATAAACTTGTCATTTCAATCTCGTCATGGTGAGCTCCAATTGCGTTGCAAACCTCAGGAGATTCTCCAAATTGTTTCGCAAGCTTCATTCCTAATAATGCGTGAGGAGTTTCTAATTCTTCATCGGGCACTTTTCCAATATCGTGAAGTAATCCGGCACGTTTTGCCATTTTAACATCTAAACCAAGTTCGGCCGCCATAATCGCGCAGAAGTTAGCCACCTCACGTGAGTGCTGTAGTAGGTTTTGTCCGTAAGATGAACGGAAACGCATACGTCCAACCATTCTTATTAAATCAGGGTGTAAGCCGTGAATTCCTAAATCGATTACGGTACGTTCACCAATTTCAACGATTTCGTCGTTAAGTTGCTTTGTAGTTTTCTTTACTACCTCTTCAACACGAGCTGGGTGGATTCTACCGTCGGTTACCAAACGGTGAAGCGAAAGTCTTGCAATCTCTCTTCTAACAGGGTCAAAGCAAGAAAGGATGATAGCTTCAGGAGTATCGTCTACAATGATTTCAACACCGGTAGCGGCTTCAAGTGCGCGAATGTTTCGTCCTTCACGACCAATAATTCTACCTTTTACATCGTCACTTTCCAGGTTAAATACCGAAACACAATTGTCGATACTCGCCTCTGTACTAGAGCGCTGAATAGTTTCAATAATAATTTTCTTGGCATCCTTATTTGCCGTCATGCGGGCTTGCTCCACAATATCCTTAATATACCCCATCGACTCAGTTTTTGCCTGGTCTTTAAGGGCTTCAATAAGTTGGTTTTTGGCGTCGGCTACTGAAATTCCCGCTACTTTTTCAAGTTTGATAACTTGTTCTTCATGAAGGATGTCAATTTCTTTTTTACGCCTGTCGACTAGGCTAAGTTGGCGAGTAAGGTTTTCACGTTGTGTGTCCTGCTCTTTATTTTGTTTGCTTAAATCTTCTTGAAGTTTGTGAAGCTCTTTGGAGCGATTTTTCAAATCAATTTCTTGTGTTTGAATTTTTTTGTTTCGCTCAGCGCTTTCACGTTGATTGTCGGATTTTAGTTGAAGGAATTTCTCCTTGGCCTCTAAAATTCTATTTTTCTTTATCTGCTCGCCTTCTTCTTTAGCATCTCTTAATATACGCTGGGCTTGCTTTTGGAACTTGCGTTCTTGGTTTTTAAATAGGAACCTTAGGGCAAATCTTCCGATTAATATCCCTACTACTAGGGCGCCTATGGCTATTGCAATTGTTTCCATGTGGACTCTTTATATATGAATGAATGCAAAAACTCATCCGCCTTTAAGGCAAAAGTACCACTGATATATCCCTATTGGGCTGAATGTTTGGGGATTAAATGCTTAGCACTTCATCCAAAAATATATTGAGTTGGTCAAGCTTCTCAGAATAACCCTTATCTTCTACTAACGTTCCAGAATCTAATTTTCCAGATTGAGTAGCGTATTGTAATAAGCACATTGCCAACAAATCTTGTTTGTCTTTTACGGCATATTGACTTTGATAAGTCTTTATCTGTTCGTTTATCTCCTTTGCGGCCTTTCTCACAAACTCCTCTTCACTTGCATCTACCTTTAAAGGGTAAATCCGCTCGGCTATATTTATTTTTATTGAAAGCTTTCCCATTTATTCCAAACTTCAGAATCAGTCGGCAAGCAAAGTAAGGCACTTATCTATTTCGCGCACGTACTTGCTTATTTTTACCTTTAGATCAACGGTATCTTCATCCGTCTCAGACAAGGTTTTTGCTAATTTTACGATTCTTTTGTCGTTGTTTAACTTTTCTATCTCCACCTTATGTTGGTCGATAATGTCGAGCATATCTTGCTTTTCAGTACGCAACTTAAGGTTTTCTTCTTCCACTTTTGAATAACGGTCGACCAAACGAGAAATTTTTCGCTCTATGTCCTCTATCTTTTGACCTATATTTTTCATGGAATAATGGATTATGACAAATTTATACTATTCCTTTCATTGGTACAAATTAATTGAACCTCAGGGTTGGTTAAATGTAGTAAACAATTGTAAAACAATTGCTTAAAGTTAATTTTATTATTCGTTATGGTAGGGGTGATTGTTAAGTATGGTAAAAGCCCTATAAATTTGTTCCATAAATATTAATCGTACCAACTGGTGACTATAAGTACCTTTACCTAAGGCGATGGTGTGTTTTGCCTGATCGAAAATTGCCTTTCCTATTCCGTATGGGCCTCCAGTGATAAAAACAATATCTCCTGCACTATGCACCATCCATTGATTTAATTTTGAAGCAAATACTGGCGATGTAAATTGGCTCCCGTTTTCGTCTAGGGCCACGATGGTGTCGGTAGGTTTAAGGTGTTTTTGCATCGCTTCTGCCTCCTTATCTTTTTGCTGAAGCGGACTAATATTCTTTTCCTTTATTGGGGGAATAACGACGATTTCAAACTTGATAAACCTAGAAATTCGCTTTTCAAAAATTGCGATTCCCTCGTTCAAATAATTCTCGTCCGTTTTCCCTACCACTAGGAGCTTGATTTTCATTTGCCAAAAGTAATATTTTTTCTATTTAGGTATGGCTGTTGCCGATAGGTTGGGTGAAATTTTTGTAATTTAATATTGATAATCAAAAATGGCAAAACATAATCAAACAGGATTGGCTGGAGAAGAACTTGCAGTGGAATACCTTGAGAAAAAGGGATGGGTCACCCTTGTGCGAAACTTTAGGTTCGGACGTGCAGAAATTGATGTTATATCAAAGGACGGAGAAATTCCGGTTTTCGTCGAAGTAAAAACATTATCGTCCAATAATTTCGGTTTTCCCGAGGAGGCCGTTGATGCTGCCAAACGCAAAAATATCGCTTTGGCGGCCCAAGGATGGATTGAAGAAAACGAGTATGAAGGTGAAATTCGTTTCGATATAGTGGCCATCACATTAAATGGAAAAGAAAGTCCGCAAATTCACCACATAACGGATGCGTTTTTCCCAGGGATTGAGTAGTTTTGTGGTATGAATATTGATCACATAAAAGATCTTAGTCGGAGGATTGACGCCTTAAGGAGGCATCTTTGACGTCGACCGGAAGAAGAGAGAGATAGCTGAAGAAGAACAAATTTCCACCGCCCAAGATTTCTGGGACGACCCAAAAGTGGCGGAGCAGCATCTGCATAAAACAAAAAACAAGAAAATCTGGACTATTGCCTTTGATAATGTGGTTTCACATTACGAAGACTTAACGGTGCTCCAAGAGTTTTCCCAAGCTGATGAGGCCACGGAGGAGGAAGTAAAGGAGCAGTTTGATAAAACCGTAAAGGCACTCGAGGACTTGGAATTTAAGAACATGTTAAGCGGTGAAGAAGATCAGCTTAATGCCTTAATTACCATAAATTCAGGTGCTGGCGGCACCGAAAGCCAGGACTGGGCCCAAATGCTTATGCGTATGTACATTATGTACGGCGAGAAAAATGGCATGAAGGTTAAGGAGGTGAGTTACCAAGCAGGGGAAGAAGCCGGAATTAAAAGCGTTTCTCTGGAATTTGAAGGTGATTTTGCCTACGGATTTCTTAAGGGTGAATCAGGGGTGCATCGCCTTGTGCGAATATCTCCTTTTGATTCTCAGAAAAGAAGACACACCTCGTTTGCTTCGGTGTATACTTACCCAGTTGTGGACGACACTATCAAAATCGACATTAACCCCGGTGATATTACTTGGGATACATTTCGTTCAGGTGGTGCCGGAGGACAAAATGTAAACAAAGTTGAAACTGCCGTAAGATTGCGCCATGCACCCAGTGGATTAGTAATTGAATGTCAGCAGGATCGTTCGCAACTTGGAAACAAGGAGATTGCTTTAAAAATGCTTAAATCTCAGCTTTATGAGTTGGAATTAAGAAAACAAAATGAAGCACGTGATGTAATTGAAAGCACCAAGAAAAAAATTGAATGGGGCTCGCAAATTAGGAATTACGTTTTCCATCCTTACAAATTAGTGAAGGATGTACGCACAGGTCACGAAACTGGAAATATACAGGCCATTATGGATGGGGGACTTGATGAATTTATCAAAGCTTATTTAATGGAAAATTAATCGATTGAAATGAAAATTTATCATAACCCAAGATGTTCAAAAAGTAGACAGACTCTAGCAATAATTGAGGAGTTAAATCACGATGTTGAAATTATAGAATATTTAAAACAAGGGCCTTCTATTGATGAAATTCGTGATGTGGTAAAGAAGCTTGGGATGAAACCTGAGCAAATTATCCGCAAAGGCGAAAAAATATTTAAGGAAGATTATAAAGGAAGAGAAATGTCAGATGAGGATTGGATTAAAGCAATGGCTGAAAATCCAATTTTAATTGAGCGTCCGATTGTGATAAAGGGAGATAAGGCAGTTCTTGGTCGTCCTCCAGAAAATGTAAAAGAGCTATTTTAAGTAAGCAGGGCTTGGATTTGTTCCAAGTCCGCTACTTTATCCATGCTCCCCAATTTTTCATAGCTGCTTATTAAATTTCTTACCACTCTTCGAATAATTTCAAGGTTATTGCATGGGAGGTAATAATTGGCTTTAGGTTCAAGTTTCAATTGCTTTAAAAAGTAATCTATATCACGTTTGTTGAAGACGGAACCCTTGTTAAACGCATTGATATAAAATTGAGGTTGAGGATTCTTTTCTTCTTCCTCCAAATAGCATAAAATAAAATGTTGTGGGAGGTTGACTCCATAAATAGGAAGGTCAAGTTTTTGTGCAATTACGGCATAAATAATAGCCAGTGAAATCTGGTTTCCCTTGCTTGATTCTAAAACTACATTAATAAAAGAATTCTGCGGGTCGTGGTAATTTTTGGTATTCCCTCTAAACTGATGAACCCGGTAAAATACATGATTAAGAATTTTCACTTTCTCCTGTGGAGTGAGCTTGTAGTGCATTTCTAACCAAACGTCTCGTTTTATTGCTTCTACCTTATTAATTAATGCCTGCGGATCAAGGTCGGGATATTGATATTTTGCTATTAAAATGGCTCCTCGAAGGAGATCGTCGGAATTGTTTTTTGCCCAAAGTTTAATTTCTTCAAGAAGATTTTCAAACTGAATCTGGTGGATTAAATTTTCAATCCGCTGCTGCTGAACACCATCAAAACTAGTTTCCCATGCAGTCTCTAAATTTGGAATTACCGATTCTCCCAGTGAAAGAAGTTTGTCGTTTACATGATTAGATACAAAGGGGTCTTGGTCCTCTAAAAGACTAATCAATGCATCGATTTCAGTTTGGGATAATTCCATAAGTTAATTTAATACGAAAACTTTAAGAAGAAGGTTATTCATCTAAATCTAGGAAGACAGATTAAAATATAAAAGGATTTATATAACAATGTTAAAATGAAAACGGAAATGGTTGGCAATAATACATGTGGAATATTTATCTTTAAATAGATAATTAGTGACAAAACTAAGGCTTTGGTACTTATGTTGCCTCTAGATGTGAAAAAGTACTTTTCCTTATTTTTCTTGATTGTTTTTATGCAAATCACTTTGCTAAAGGCGCAAGAATTTAAAAGGGAAATAAAAATTCCAGGAATAATTAGCGCCTACAAATTCATTGAAGATAATTCAGGAGATTTTGTAGTGGTTGGGAATTCCTATGATGTAAAAAATAAAGAACGCTTTAGTTTCCTTGTAAAAGTTTCACCTCAAGGGGAGCTTAAGTTCTTAAGGAAGTTTGGTGAAAATAATAAGGGTAAGGCCGATGTTTTTTTCAGTGATTTAATTTCCACCAATGACGATAATCTAATTGTTGGCACTTACATTTACACAATTGAAACCAAAAAGAACAAGTGTTATACAGGTAAGATAATTAAGGCGAACTAAGACTATCGACAACGGTATTTCCTAGTTTTTACTTCCCCATTTTCTTCAGAAGTAAACTCCTTATTTTCAATCTTCACCAATTCAGGACCGCAATATTCTTGGGTTGATTCATCCATTTCCACGCCGTCTTCTATCAAGGTACAAGTGCGGCATTTTTCGCATCCCCAAAAAGTGATGCTTAGAATTATCAAAAGGGAAAATGTTGTGAGAAATTTCATTTTCATTATTTAAAAATACATAAAAAAATCCCGCCAATTTTGGCGGGATTTTTTTTAGGCTTTCATCACATTAAAAATATTTGAAATTATGACCGTCCTTAATGTTTAGTAGGGCTGCGGTTATTAATTTTATTACATTTTCTACGTCATCTTTATGAATCATTTCCACTGTGGTATGCATATACCTTAGAGGTAATGAGATTAGCGCCGAAGGCACCCCGCCGTTGCTATAGGCAAAAGCATCAGTGTCAGTCCCCGTTGCTCTTGAAGCGCTTAAACGTTGAAATGGGATCTTGTTTTTCTTTGCGGTATCAATAATTAACTCTCTCAAGTTGTTTTGAACTGCTGGAGCGTACGTGATTACAGGCCCTAGTCCACAGCTAATGTCGCCATTGGTTTTTTTGTCGATCATTGGAGTGGTGGTGTCATGGGTTACGTCAGTTACAATTGCGCAATCTGGCTTGATCGAATCGGTAATCATTTGGGCACCACGTAGACCAATTTCTTCCTGTACACTGTTTACAATGTAAAGTCCAAAGGGAAGCTTGTGTTTCCCCTCTTTAAGTGCACGAGCCACTTCGGCGATCATATAACCTCCTGCGCGATTGTCCAGTGCACGGCCTACATAATAGCGGTTGTTTAATTCCATGAAGGGATCTTCATAGGTTACTACGCAGCCTACATGAATACCAAGTTCTTCAACTTCTTTTTTCGTAGTACAACCACAATCTAGAAAGATGTTTTTAAGGGTGGGTGCTTCTTCTTTACTATGGTCCCGGGTGTGAATTGCAGGCCATCCAAAAAGACCTTTTACCATGCCTTTGTCGGTATGAATATTTACCCTTTTGGATGGTGCAATTTGATGGTCGGAACCACCATTGCGCCTTAGGTAAAGTAATCCATCGTCAGTTATATAATTTACAAACCATGAAATCTCATCGGCGTGGGCCTCAATTACCACTTTAAACTTAGCCTCTGGGTTTATTACCCCAACGGCGGTTCCGTAATTGTCAATGTATGTTTTGTCAACATACGGTTTGAGGTATTCTAGCCACATCTTTTGCCCTGGCGCTTCAAAGCCTGTAGGCGCAGCATTGTTAATGTATTTTTCTAAAAAATCTAAACTCTTTTTAGTACTCATATTAAAAAATCTTATTGAATTAATTGATCTATTCTTGAAATTTATTGGTTAAATGTAAACAAACCCAATGGTAATTGTCAAGGGGTAGCTAACTGTTTCCAAAGGAAAAATTTGGTGAAATGAAAATTGATGAGTTTAGGTATTTATTTTCCTCACCCCTCCCGAGATCAATTAATTTCAATAAGATTAATGTGTTTACCGGTATTGTCCCTCTAACTCTTTACGTGGCTTTGTGTTTTTTATAAGCGAAGAAATAAGTTTAACTATTTCTTCCAAAGAATTGAGTAAAGGGGATGAAGTGGATTTTTCATCCTTGTGGACAATTTTCAACCAATATTGAGCTCCTCTTGCCT
>JBLIKP010000014.1:0-33376 GCA_047635375.1 Sphingobacteriales bacterium
TATTTCTTAACTTTGCAACTCCTAAAGATTAGGAACATAAATCATATTTACTCCATTTTCATCGATGAAAATAAATATCAAACAAGAGCAATTCCAAAGCCGTCATTTAGGGCCAGATCAGTCTGAAATTGACGTAATGTTAAAGACCGTAGGCGTACCCTCGGTCGACGAATTGATTGAACAAACAATCCCCAACAAAATCCGCCTTGAAAAAGACATGGATTTACCTGAGGCATTTTCAGAATTCGATTACCTACGTCGCTTACGTGGAGTAGCTGAAAAAAATGAAGTTTTCCGCACCTATATGGGGTTGGGATATTACGACACCATCACGCCAAATGTGATTCTACGTAACGTCTTTGAAAATCCAGGATGGTACACGCCCTACACTCCTTACCAGGCCGAAATCGCTCAAGGTCGTCTTGAAGCTTCACTTAACTACCAAACTATGGTAAGCGATTTAACTGGATTAGAAATTGCAAATTCTTCCCTTTTAGATGAAGCTACCGCTGCCGCTGAGGCAATGGCCATGCTTTATGCTAAGAGAAAAAATAAATTGTCTGACACATTCTTCGTTTCGGAGCAGGTGTATGACCAAACTTTTGACGTACTAAACACCCGTGCCGAGCCTCTTGGCATTAAGGTTGTCGTTGGAAATCCAGCCAAAATCGACGTTGGCGCTGAGGTGTTTGCAGTTCTTTTACAATACCCTGGTGAGTCTGGAACAATCAACAACTTCCGCGAATTAGCGAAAACCATCAAGGACAAAGAAATTTTCCTTTGCGTGGCCGCAGACTTGATGAGCCTTGTGCTTTTAACCCCTCCAGGGGAGCTTGGCGCCGATGTAGCCATTGGTACCACACAACGTTTCGGTATTCCATTAGGTTATGGTGGTCCTCATGCGGCATATTTCGCAACACGCGAAGAGTTCAAGCGTCAGATCCCTGGTCGTATTATCGGTGTTTCTGAAGATTCAAATGGAAATCGTGCACTTCGTATGGCGCTCCAAACACGTGAGCAGCACATCCGTCGCGACAAGGCGACGTCAAACATTTGTACGGCCCAAGCCTTGCTTGCAAACATGGCTGGTTTTTACGCAGTTTACCACGGTCCTAAAGGCCTACGCCAAATTGCTGAGCGTATCCATGGAATGACCCTTGCCTTAAACAAAGGGCTTGAAATGCTTGGAATGCTTCAAGAAAATGCCGTTTTCTTTGACACCCTAAAAATTAATCTTAAAGATTCAGGCTTAAACAATGCCCAAGTTAGGGCTGCCGCCGAAGAGCAAAAAATTAACTTCCGCTATTTTGGAAAGCACTTCATTGGAATCTCACTTGACGAAACCACACACAAAAGCGATGTGATTGACATCCTTAACGTTTTTGGTTCGTTAACCCGTAAAATGGCTCCACCACGTGGACTGTTTGACGATTTAGAATCGGTAATTCCTGCTGAGCTACTACGTAGTGACGAGATTTTAACTCACCCAGTCTTTAACAGTCATCATTCAGAAACTGAAATGATGCGCTACTTAAAGCAACTTGAAAACAAAGATCTTGGGCTTAACACCTCAATGATTTCTTTGGGTTCTTGTACTATGAAACTTAACGCTGCCGCTGAAATGATTCCGGTGAGCTGGACTGAATTCAGCAAGCTTCACCCCTTCGTTCCTGCTGAGCAAGCGCAAGGTTATGCACAAGTATTCGCCGAATTAGAACACGCCCTTTGCCAGGTTACTGGTTTTGATGCTGTTTCTCTTCAGCCAAACGCAGGTGCTCAAGGTGAATATACCGGACTATTAGTTATTCGCGCTTACCTTCACGACAAAGGAGAAACACAGCGTAATGTGGTGCTTATTCCTTCTTCCGCCCACGGGACAAACCCTGCTTCTGCTGTAATGGCGGGAATGAAAGTGGTTGTAATTGCCTGTGACGATAAAGGAAACATCGACATGGACGATCTTAAGTCCAAATGTGAAGCCAATAAAGACGTTCTTGCTGCACTTATGATCACTTACCCTTCTACGCATGGGGTATTTGAAGAATCTGTGTTGGACGTGTGTAACATGATCCACGAATACGGCGGACAAGTTTACATGGACGGTGCAAATATGAACGCACAAGTTGGATTAACCAGCCCAGGAAACATTGGCGCCGATGTGTGTCACTTAAATCTTCACAAAACATTCTGTATCCCTCACGGGGGTGGCGGACCAGGGATGGGACCAATTGGAGTTGCAAAACACCTTTCTCCGTTTTTACCGGGACACAAGTTTGTAAAAACTGGCGGACAACGTGCGATTTCTGCAGTTTCTGCAGCACCTTTCAGCTCAGCAAGTATTCTATTGATTTCTCATGCCTACATTCAAATGATGGGTAATGAAGGATTAAAAGAAGCTACACGTATGGCTATTCTTAATGCAAACTACATGGCTTGCCGTTTAGAAGAACACTACGACATCCTTTACAAAGGAAGCAAAGGAAGAGTTGCGCACGAAATGATTGTCGACTGCCGTGGATTCAAAAAACACGGAATTGAAGTAGAAGATATCGCCAAGCGATTACTTGATTATGGCTTCCATGCGCCTACTGTATCATTCCCTGTTGCCGGAACATTAATGATTGAACCTACCGAAAGTGAAAGCTTAGAGGAGATCGACCGTTTCTGCGATGCTTTAATTCACATCAGAAAAGAAGTAGAGGAAATCATTCAAGGAAAAGCCGACAGCGTAAACAATGTGCTTAAAAACGCTCCTCACGTAATGGCACTAATCACCGCCGACTCGTGGGACTTCCCTTACAGCCGTAAAGCTGCAGCCTTCCCATTACCGTGGGTAGCTGCCACCAAATTCTGGCCATCAGTGGGTAGAGCAAACAACACCTTAGGCGATAGGAACCTAATCTGTACTTGTCCTCCTTTAGAATCCTACATGGAAGAAGCGCCAACGGCGTAACTTTCCAGTAAAAGAAAAAAAGCCCGATTCGTGAGAATTGGGCTTTTTTTTTATACAGACCCGTTTAATTGATTTTTGTAAAATCGGGAAGAATCGGTAAATTAAACTTTACTGCTCCTCAATTTTAATAATATGAAAATGCAAAAAATAATTATTGGGTTTGTTTTATGTTTCACCTTTTTTTCATCTGAAGGCTACACTCAGGAGAGTCTCTATAAAACTCACACACAGGATAACTCTAGATATTTAGTGCATAAGGTTTTCAACAGGTTAGGATGCTTTATTTTTGATTTTTCAACAGCACCCATATTTGTAACAATTGATAAGCCGGGTGAAAATTTAGAATGGATAAAAATGGATTATTACGGAAATCCAATAGTTACGTTTATCGACAGGGACAGTATTTGTAATAATTCACCTGATCAATTTCATAATTGTATGGAAATTTGGCAAAATGTGGAGGATCAAAAAAATAATTTGTATTGGTTTAGATATACCAATTGGAAAATTAGCGAGGGAAGATTTTCTTTAGATGAGAGGGATGGGAAAATTCTTATTACCGACGTTAAGGCAATAAAATTCCCGCCTACCTTTGCTCATCCAAAGGATTACGCAATTGGTGAATAAAACCAAATGACTCTAAAAAGCAAATAAGCTCCAATTGGAGATTATTTATTTAATTGGATAATTCATATTAGGCGAAATATTTTTCATAATACCATGTAGTTTATCCTAACTCCTCAGGCAAATTCCCATTTCTTATTAAAACCATGAATCCAATTTATTTTATCCTCCTTTAAAATCTTCAATATCCACGTGGCTTTATAAATTATATCCCTCGATATTTTCTTATCTTTAACATACTTACTCAATCTAGAACATCATGGAAAAACGTTGGATTCCTGTGGCGACGCCACCCGAGGAAATCGTCTCTCATTTATCTTCGGCAATCAATACTCCTAAGTCAATTTCCACCATTCTTGCACAACGCGGAATCACGAATTTCGATGAGGCACGCGATTTTTTTAGGCCTGAATGGTCTCAACTTCACGACCCTTTTTTAATGAAAGGCATGGACTTGGCAATCGAGCGGATTGAGAAAGCATTAGAGGAGGGTGAGAAAATCATGATTTACGGAGATTACGATGTAGATGGCACCACTTCTGTTGCGCTTACCTACTCGTTTTTCAGTGAGTATTCTGAGAATTTAATCTATTACATCCCCGACCGTTACGAAGAAGGTTACGGTATAAGTTTTCAAGGGATTGATGTGGCTTCCGCCGAAGAGTGTAAATTAATTATCGCCCTTGATTGCGGAATCCGAGCGGTCGACAAAGTAGAGTACGCCACAAAAAAAGGAATAGATTTCATCATCTGCGATCACCACCTTCCAGGAAAAAAAATCCCCGAAGCAATAGCAGTGCTTGACCCAAAACAGTCAGACTGTCCCTACCCTTACAAAGAACTTTCAGGATGTGGTATTGGCTTTAAGCTTTGTCAGGCTTTCGTTCAAAAAAACGGATTGGACGAAGAATGTCTGCACCCACTTTTGGACCTTTGCGCAGTAAGCATCGCCTCTGACATTGTTCCCATCACAGGAGAAAACCGCACCCTGGCTTTTTTCGGCCTTGACCGCATAAATAAATCACCACGTGAAGGGCTAAAATCACTTACCTCCCTCGCTAGTGCCGATTATTCAACCTTCACCATTACCGATTTAGTGTTTAAAATCGGTCCACGCATAAACGCCGCAGGAAGATTAAAACATGCCAAACATGCTGTGGAAGTGCTTTTGGGTGAAAATCAGGAAGAAATTAGGGAGACTAGCCTTCTAATAAATAAGGCCAACGAAGAACGAAAAACCATTGACCAAGACATCACGGCCGAAGCCTTGAAAATGATTTTGGAAGATGAAGTGTATAAGTCACGCAAGTCCACCGTAGTCTACCAACCCGAATGGCACAAGGGAGTTGTGGGGATTGTAGCATCAAGAATTCTTGAGCACCGTTACTGCCCTACTATTGTGCTTACAAAAAGTAAGGATGTGATTACTGGGTCGGCGCGAAGTGTGAAGGATTTTGACATTCATCATGCGATTGATTCTTGCGGACATCTATTAACAAACTACGGCGGACATAAATACGCGGCTGGTTTAACCATGGAGGAAGAGAATCTTGAAGAATTCATCAACGCCTTTGAAAATCATGTCGCTTCAAACATTACAGACGAGCAGCTGATTTTAAAAATTGATTACGACATTGAAATTGAGCTAGACGAAATAAACCCAAAATTCTTCAGCGTATTAAAACAAATAGCGCCTTTTGGGCCAGAGAATATGAATCCAGTTTTTGTCGCGCGAGATGTGTCGTGTAAATTTGAACCACGTCTTTTAAAGGAAAAACATCTCAAATTAATGGTCCATCAGGATGGTGAAAATAGTTTTGATGCCATCGGTTTTGGGATGGGAATTTTTCATGAGGATACCCGCCAAGGAAAACCGTTTGACATCTGCTTCCAACTGGAGGAAAATCACTTCAGAGGGAAGACCACCATTCAATTAAATTTAAGGGATATTAAAATAAAATAGCGCTAATATTGGCATTAGCATTAAATCCATAATAATTACAATCTTTGCACCTCATGGAAAAACCAAAAGTATCTATCCTTCGCGCCGAGTCATTGCTAAAGCGGTACAAAAAACGTACGGTTGTAAAAGAGGTTTCTTTTGAAGTGAAACAAGGTGAAATTGTGGGTCTTTTGGGACCAAACGGCGCCGGGAAAACCACGTCTTTTTACATGATTGTTGGTTTAATCAAGCCCAACGAAGGTAAAGTTTACCTTAACGATCGCGAGATTTCTCAAGAGCCCATGTATCGCAGGGCGAAAATGGGAATCGGTTATTTGGCTCAAGAAGCTTCAGTTTTCAGAAAGCTAAGCGTGGAAGATAATATTCTTGCCGTGCTTGAAATGACCAAAAAAACCAAGGCAGAACAAAAAGAAAAACTGGAGTCTTTACTTGAGGAATTCAGCTTGACGCATATCCGTAAAAGCCGTGGTGACTTACTTTCTGGTGGTGAACGCCGCAGAACAGAAATCGCTCGGGCATTAGCCGTAGATCCAGATTTCATTCTCTTGGATGAACCTTTCGCAGGAGTTGACCCCATTGCAGTTGAAGAAATTCAAACCATCGTAGCCAAGCTAAAAACACAAAACATAGGAATATTAATTACTGACCATAACGTCCAAGAAACATTAAGCATCACCGACAGAGCCTACCTTCTTTTCGAAGGCGCTATCTTAAAGTCAGGAACGGCAGAGGAGCTTGCCGCCGATGAGCAAGTGCGAAAAGTGTACCTTGGAAAAAACTTCGAACTCAGAAAAAAAGTATAAAACATTCATCCCTAAATATTTTTTTTAATTTTATCTTCGAACTAAACCCTCAAAATGAAAGTTATTGGCTCCATACTTACCTGGGTCATGAAAAAGCGAATCCACCAGATTGAGCTTTTCATGAAACACCCGCATGAAGTGCAAGAGGAGTGGAGGAGAAAACTTTTAAACACAGCGAGAAACACTGAAATCGGGAAGAAATACGATTTTGAAAGTATAACCTCTGAGGAAGAATTTAAAAGTAGGGTTCCCGTTCAGAATTACGATCAGATTAAAGATTACATAGACCGCCTTTTAAAAGGCGAACAAAATCTGCTTTGGCCATCAGAAGTAAAATGGTTCGCCAAGTCCAGCGGAACCACCAGCGACAAAAGCAAGTTTATCCCTGTAACCCAGGAAGCACTTGAAGAATGTCATTTCAAAGGCGGTAAAGACATGCTCAGCATCTTTTGCAACAACCGCCCCGACAACCAAATATTTTCAGGAAAAGCCCTTATGATGGGCGGAAGCAACACGGTCAACCAAATGAACCCCGACAGTTTCTACGGGGACTTATCGGCGGTGATAATGAAGAACCTGCCCTTCTGGGCTGACATGCTGCGAACTCCAGAAAAGAAAGTCGCCTTAATGGAAGATTGGGAAGAGAAAATTGACCGGATGGCCAAAGAGGTGGCGAAGGAAGACGTGACCAATATTTCAGGAATCCCCACTTGGACCATGGTCCTTGCCCGAAGGATTCTTGAAGACCACAAAACTGATAATCTGCTAGACATTTGGCCGAATCTGGAGCTTTATCTGCACGGAGCAGTGAGCTTCAAGCCATACCGTGAGCAGTTTAAGTCCATTATCCCTTCAGATAAAATGTACTATCTAGAGACATACAATGCTTCGGAAGGATTTTTCGGGATTCAAGATTTCCCGAACAGTGAAGAGTTGCTGCTGATGTTGGATTACGGAATTTACTACGAATTTATTCCCATCGACCAAGCAGAAGAAGCTTTCCCCACTTCGTATAATCTTTCCCAAGTGGAATTGAACACCAATTATGTGATTGTTATTACTACCAATGCTGGGCTTTGGCGCTACAGAATTGGAGACACCATAAAGTTCACGAATTTAAACCCGTACCGTATCCAAATAAGCGGGCGCACCAAGCATTTTATCAATGCCTTTGGTGAAGAATTGATTATCGATAATGCAGAGCAGGCACTTAGAAAGGCTTGCTCCGAAACTGGTGCCGTGATTAAGGATTATACGGCTGGGCCGGTGTATTTCAGTGAAGAAGGTGCAAAAGGCTGCCACGAATGGTTGATAGAATTCGTTACCGAGCCAAAAAATCTGGAACGCTTTACTGAAATATTAGACCAAGGTCTTAAAGCCTCTAACACCGATTATCACGGGAAACGCAAAAAGGACATGGCGTTAACCATGCCTAAGGTGCACTCAGTGCCCAAGGATACTTTTTACAATTGGTTAAAATCACGAGGAAAATTAGGCGGGCAGCATAAGGTGCCAAGGCTCGCCAACGACCGCAAATACCTTGACCCGATTTTGGACTTAATCAAATAGAAATTATTCGCTTACTTTTTCCTTCTCAGGAAATAGAATACTTGCCAATACACTTCCTCCCAAGATTGCCACGATCACGTACAAACTATGTGCCGTTGTGAATCCCCAATCGTTTAATAAATGATGGGCAAGCATTTTCACACCAATGAAAATTAACAACACCGCCAACCCGATTTTTAGGAAACGGAATTTGTGAATTACATTCATGAGCAAAAAAAACAAGGATCTTAAACCAAGAATAGCAAAGATGTTTGAGAAGAAAACGATATAAGGGTCTTTAGTCACCCCGAAAATCGCAGGAATAGAATCAACTGCGAAAATTAAGTCGGTGAATTCTACCACAAGTAATACCAGAAATAATGGCGTAACAAATCGTTTCCCATTTTCAACCACAAAGAAAGCGCCGTCCTTAGCCGTTTTCGAGACGGATAAATACTTAGATGCAAACTTAACCACAGGATGATTATCAGGATCCACCTTATCCGCCGCATTACGCTTGACATACATCATTACGCCCGAATACACCAAGAACAGTCCAAACAGGTACAAAATCCACTCAAAACGGGTAATTAAGGCCGCCCCTAGGAAGATGAACAGGAATCTAAACACAACAGCTCCTAAAATTCCCCAGAAAAGGATTTTATGGAAGTATTTTTCATTCACTCCAAAAGCGCCAAATACAAGAACTATTACAAAGATGTTATCTATGCTCAGCGAATACTCAAGAAGATATCCCGTGAGGTATTCAATACCAATAGCTTTTTGATAATTTGCTAAGGATTCTGAAAGTGAAAGAATATTTATATTGAACTCATGTCCGAATTCCTTTTTTATGTTGTGCAGATCCACGAAAGAGGTCACATCGTGAATTAAGTAGCCATATTGAGTAATGAAAAAATAGAATCCCATAGCAAGGGCAACCCAAACCGAGGTCCATCCTGCAGCTTCCTTAAACTTCACCACATGATTTTCCTTACTAAATACACCAAGATCTAATGCTAACATAAGCACGATCATCAGCGTAAAACAAGTGAAAAATATCACTTCAGCACTGAACATAGAATTCTTATTTTTTTCGGTTTATGGTATAGCTTACCAAATGCTTCAGGGCATCACGTTCTATAGATTGCGGAAAGCTATCTAAGATATCGAATGCTTTTTGAGTGTATTCCTCCATACGAACAGTTGCGTATTCTAAACCTCCCATGCGCTCAACAAAGGAAATCACTTGTGCTACGGCATTGGGTTCGGTACCGTGGTTTTTTACCAGGTTAACAATTTTTCTTTTCTCTGACTTCTCTGCTTTATTCAAGGAATAAATAAGTGGAAGCGTCACTTTTTTTTCTCCAATGTCAATTCCTCTGGGTTTCCCAATTTCATCGACACCGTAATCAAAAAGGTCGTCTTTTATCTGGAACGCCATTCCCACATGCTCACCCATTTGCTTCATACGTTCAATCTCTTCGGCTGTAGCCGATGAAGAAGCTGTTCCACAAGCACAGGTCGAGGCGAAAAGACTCGCTGTCTTTTGGCGGATTACCTCAAAATAAATAGGCTCCTCAATGTTGAAAGTCCGTGCTTTCTCAATCTGTAACAACTCACCCTCACTCATGCTTCTCACAGCCTCAGAAATAATTTTCAGAAGGTCAAAATAACCGTTATCTATGCTTAGCAGAAGTCCTTTACTTAAAAGGAAGTCACCCACAAGGACAGCTATTTTATTTTTCCAAAGTGCATTAATGGAGAAAAAACCACGACGCTGATATGCATCATCAACCACATCGTCATGCACAAGAGTAGCTGTATGAAGCAATTCGATTAGGGATGCTCCAACGTAGGCCTTTTCAGTTACCTCACCGAACATCTTTGCGCACAGGAACAAGAACATGGGTCGTACTTGTTTACCTTTACGTTTTACTATATAGTGTGTGATTTTATCCAGTAGTGGCGTACGACTACGCATAGACTCCCTGAACTTCTTTTCAAACACCAAAAGCTCCTCTTTTATGGGAGCTTTAATTTCTTTTATGGAAATAGTTTCTGTGGTTGTCAACGTCAAGAGATTTACTTGGGACAAAAATAAAATAAGGGGCTAAAAAGCCCCTTATATTCTATACTGATTTTATAAAAAAATCTAATCTCTGATATCACCTTTTTTGGTAGAGTAGTTAATTTTAAGCGAGTTGATTTTTCTCAGCTCTTGCTTAACATCTGTAACAATACCCATCTTAGTTTCTTTATCGGCACGAATAGAAGCGGTCATTTGTGTTACCAAACGCTCATCTACTTTTTCACGCTCAAGGATAATGAATCCAGCAATATCGTTTGGTTCTGCAAAGACATCGTTTAATTGGATACGTGATTGTGTACCAAAACGCTCTGCCTCAACAGGCTTACCAATGTAGATATAGCTTACTAAAGATTTCTTTTCAAGCTTCTGAACCTCAGTAGCAAAAGGAGTTGTAACCTTTACTTTCAAGGTAGTCTCACGTAAAACTGTGGTTACCATGAAGAAGAACAAAAGCATAAAAACGATGTCAGGAAGGGATGCCGTGTTTATACCCGGTGATTTGTCCCCACTTTTCTTTTTAAACTTGCTCATATTAGTTTTCTCCTCCTATGTCTTCTGGTTCAGCCTCTGAAATTTTCTGAGGGTGTATTTCTCTGATTTCCTTTTGCTTGTCTTTATCCAAGTCTTCGTATGGTTTCCCAAACAATTTGGTAGATGACTCATCACGAACTTCGCGGTAAGCAGCTTTCAACTCATTCTGTACAGAAATATACGTGTTGTAAGATGTTCCACGGTCATTCTTAAGAGAAATAACGGCCTTTGTTGTGCTAGCCGGTAATTCAGGGTCATTGCTAGGATTTGTAAGAAACTCCTTAGTAGTGTTTCTTAAATCCTTAACCTCCATTAGTTGTCCTTCAACCAAAAGCTGGTTGTTAGAGTTAACCAATACCTTAAGAATATTTCGTTCTTTAATTGGTGGTGGCTCTTCCATTGTTTCTTCCGGCATTGGAGGAAGCAATAAAGAAATACCTGTATCTACGTTAATTGTAGTGGTAACCAAGAAGAAAATCAAAAGCAAGAAGGCGATATCCGCCATCGATCCTGCGTTAATTTCCGAGGAAAGTCTATTTTTCTTTCTGGCCATAGGTTCAATTATTTAAACAAGCCACGAACCTCTGAATACAGAATGGTTACGATAGCTATAAATCCAAAGATATACATGCTTATAAGTGCGCCACCGATAAATTTCGATAACCCGGCATCTACGTTAAATTTCCCGTAAAGTGCTGACACTTCACTTCCTGAAATTAGGTAACCCAATAAAACAACCCCAAGGATAAAGCCGACTCCAATTAAGGTGTCTTTTGCTTTTTCAGGGTGCTTAATGATATACCATACTGGCGAGGCCAGTGTAACCAAGATGCACGCACCCAGCAAGATGTAGCCTAAAATTAGGCCAATATTTACTATTGCTGTTTCTGTTGCGCTCATAATGTTAATTTCTTTTTAATTATTTAGAAAGATTACGTTTTACAAGTAAGTCAACTAGAGAGATGCTCGCATCTTCCATGCTGTTAACAATACTGTCCACCTTAGCAACAAGGTAATTATAAAACACTTGAAGGATAATCGCTACGATCAAACCAGCAACAGTTGTTAAAAGTGCTACTTTAATACCACCCGCTACTAGAGCTGGAGAGATATCTCCTTGTGCTTCGATAGCATCGAAAGCTTCAATCATACCAATTACAGTACCCATGAAACCTAACATCGGCGCAAGAGCGATAAATAATGAAATCCAAACAAGTCCTTTTTCTAGAGCACCCATTTGTACAGAACCGTAAGAGATAATTGACTTCTCAACGATGTCAACACCTTCACTTGAACGCTCTAATCCTTGATAGAAAATAGAAGCAACAGGACCACGAGTTGAACGGCAAACTTCTTTTGCAGCGTCAACACCACCGTCGTTAAGCGCATTCTCAATGTCTCCTAATAATTTATCGGTATTTACAGTCGCAAGGTTAAGAACGATAATACGCTCAATTGCAATTGCAAGTCCAAGGATTAAACAGATTAATACTGTAAGCATAAACTGCCATCCACCTTCGATAAACTTATCTTTTACTACTTGGTGAAATGAAGCTTCTTCAACAACTTCCATTGGAGCTTCTTCAACTGGCTCAGCAACTTCTTCTTCGGCTACCATTGTAGTGGTATCCTCCATTTGGGCTGTATCTCCGCCATCTTGTGCCATTGCGGCAACATTACCAAATAGTGCCATCATGGCAATCGAAATGGTTAAAATGATCTTGTTCATAATTCTGATTAAATTTAATTAGTGTTCAGATTGTATAGAATAAAATTGTAATTTTTAATTTACTTATGCTGGAGTGAGAATCTCCCACTCCAACATCCGTGCGGAGAGGAAGGGATTCGAACCCCCGATACATTGCTGTATACACGCTTTCCAGGCGTGCGCCTTAAACCACTCGGCCACCTCTCCCTCTATTCATTATTTAAAATAACGTTTTTCACTTCCTTATCAGGGTAAAAATAACGTACCAAAGGGTTTGGAAGGCGCCAATTTACAAAAAAGTTAAATACATCATAAATAAAAAGGCTTATTTACCGCTTTATTCAATGTATCACCCCTTAAAAGTGGCTTCAAACCTAGCTATTTTTTTGCAATAATTCTTAATTGAATCTTTTGAATTTATTTCAAAAATTCTAAAATCTAAATAACTAATTAAAAATCAAGTGGTCAGGAAGAAATGTCAATTGACACCATTGTAAATATTCACATTAACTTAACTTGATTATAAATTTTTTATTTCACTCACCACTCCAGTAATTGTGCTCTTTGCATCTCCAAATAGCATTAAGCAGTTATTATACCCGAATAATTCATTCTCTATCCCAGCATAACCTGCTGCCATTCCTCGTTTGCAGACAATTACCGTCGTCGCTTTTTCCACATTCATCACGGGCATACCATAAATTGGACTGCTTGGATTATTCTTAGCTGCGGGGTTAACCACATCATTTGCCCCGATTACTAGGGCTATATCAGCGTTTTGGAAATCGTCGTTAATGGAATCCATTTCAACAAGATTTTCATAAGGAACATTGGCTTCGGCAAGTAAAACGTTCATGTGTCCGGGCATTCTTCCTGCTACAGGATGGATAGCAAATCGGCAGTTAATTCCTTTTTTACTGAGAAGTTCGCTTAATTCTTGAACAATATGTTGGGCTTGTGCCACTGCCATCCCATACCCCGGAACAATAATCACATTTGATGCTGAATCGAAAATCATTGCAGCTTCTTCAATACCCACCTCCTTCACTAAAATTTCTTTCCCATCTGCGGAAGCAATTGCACCACTTTCTGTTCCAAATCCACCTAAAAGGACATTCACCAGAGACCGATTCATACCCTTACACATGATATTGGTAAGGATCAGTCCAGAGGCACCTACAAGCGCCCCAGCAATAATTAGAACGTTATTTTGAAGCACGAAGCCAGTGGCGCAGGCAGCAAGGCCAGAATAACTATTCAATAACGAAACTACCACCGGCATGTCTGCCCCACCAATTGGAATTACTGTAAGTACTCCCAACAGTAAGGCAATCGATAATATGGCGATCATTAGGCTTTGCGCCGAAGGGTCAATCACAAAGAATACACATGCAACCAACATTAATACGGCCAACAAGGCATTTAAGGGGTGCTGACCTTTAAAAGTAATGGCTCCACCACTCACAATTCCCTGAAGTTTTCCAAAGGCAATCAGAGAACCTGTTAGCGTTATACTTCCAATAATCCCACCGACTAACATAGTTGACGATACAAATCCGCCAGGCAAAGTCTCTCCCGTTTCGATGATTCTCCAATATTCTGAGGCTGCCACAAGCACCGAAGCGGCACCACCAAATCCGTTAAATATTGCTACCATTTGTGGAATCGCCGTCATCTCCACTCTTTTGGCGTAATAAGCCCCAATAGCCGACCCTACGGTTACACAAATAAGAATCTCAACAAAACCTAAAACACGTTGATTTATGAGCGTCACAAGAACAGCAATAAGCATCCCCGCCGCCGAAATCATATTCCCTTTTCGGGCCGTGGCTGGTTTACCCAATAATTTTATCCCTACGATAAACAATGTCGAAGCTATCAGGTAGGCAATTTCAATGATTATTTTTGAATGGATTTCCATAGCCTAAGACTTAGTTTCTTTTTTCTTCTTAAACATTTTAAGCATTCTGTGTGTCACAGCATATCCTCCAACCACATTAATTGTGGCGAAAATTAACGCGGCCATCCCTAACACTTTACTTAATGGAAACAATCCCCAGCTCGGGTTACTCGCGCAAACCAAAGCACCTACAATCGTAATTCCTGAAATTGCATTACTCCCCGACATAAGCGGAGTATGCAGAGTTGGTGGGACTTTTGTAATAAGTTCAAATCCTGTGAAGGCTGCTAGCACCAGGATATAAAGCAAAACTATTATTGTACTTGCATCCATTATTTCTGGTTTAAAAGTTCTAAAAGTTTAGGATTAACGATCTCACCTTGGTGGGTAATAAGGCTTCCGCCGATGATTTCTTCAGTGGTATCAAAATTGATTTTTTCTTCATTTACTAAATGGAGGATTAATGCTGCTACATTCTTTCCATAAAGATCGGAGGCATTGGTTGCCAGTAATGATGGCAAATTGGGCTCACCAATAATTGTCACCCCATTTACAACAATCTCCTCACCATTTTTACTTAACGCGCAATTCCCTCCCTGGGAAACCGCCATATCTACAATTACACTTCCAGTTTTCATGGACATCACCATATCTTCTGAAATTAATACCGGCGCCTTCTTTCCGAAAACTAGGGCTGTAGTGATCACCAAATCGGAGTCCTTTATTTTTTCTGCGACTAGGGCTTTTTGCTTTTCTAAAAATTCTTTTGAAACCTCCTTGGCATATCCTCCTTCAGTTTCTGACCCTTCGGCATCAACGGTGATAAATCTACCGCCCAAAGATTCAACCTGTTCTTTGGTTTCAGGGCGCACATCCGTCACTTCAACCACAGCCCCAAGGCGTTTTGCAGTGGCGATGGCTTGAAGCCCAGCAACACCTGCTCCAAAAATCAAAACTTTCGCAGGGGTTATCGTCCCTGCCGCAGTCATCATCAATGGGAATATTTTTTTCATTCGATTTGCGCCAAGCAACACCGACTTATACCCCGCCAAGTTGGCTTGGGAACTAAGCACATCCATTTTTTGAGCTCGTGAAATTCGTGGGACATAATCCAAGGCAAACGCTGAAACTCCAGCTTTCGCGAGGGCATCTACATGATCTGTGTTATTATGAGGAGAAAGTGTTCCTATCCACACTTTATCTTTGGGAAAACTTTCAATCTGATTTAATTCCGGTGGATTTACCCCAAGAATTATATCGGCGAAAGCCAAGTCAATACCTATTTTACAACCTACCTTTTCATAGGCCTCATTGGTAAATCCTGCTTTCAATCCGGCATCGCTTTGCACGTTGACTGAAAAACCTTTTTTTATTAATAAGCTTGCTCCATCTGGCGACAAAGCTACACGATTTTCCCCTTCAAGATTTTCGCTGGGGACCAAAATATTTAATGCCATATTATTAAGGTTTACGAAACCAATATAGCAAAAAAATAAAGAGTACTTATCTAAAAAAATGCAGAGACCTTAGAAAAGGCTCTGCATTTTAATTATTGCTTTTTATACACCAAGACCTAGTTTCCTAACTCTTTTAGGGCGATAAATGCCATAAGGCCTGTACTTAATTTAAAGGCATCCTCATCTATATCGAATGTGGGGGTATGTACACTGCTGGTTATCCCTTTAGCTTCATTTCTAATACCCAAACGGTAGAAGCATGCATCGGTTACTTGAGAGTAATATGCAAAATCTTCGGCGGCTAGCCATAAATCTAAATCCTCCACATTCTCCTTACCTAAATATTCTACTGCTGCAGCTCTAGCACGTGCCGTAATTTTTTCTTCATTCACCAAAAATGGGTATCCATTCACGATATTAAACTCAACAGTACCGCCCATACTTTCTGCAATTCCTGTGGCCATTTTTTGAATTTTCACTAAGGCCTCAGCCCTCCATTTTTCGTCGAAAGTTCTGAAAGTTCCGGCTACTTTAACTTCGTTAGGAATTACATTGGTAGCACCCAAGGCTTCAACCCTTCCGAAAGACAAAACGCTTGGAATTGTAGGATGCGCATTACGACTAATGATTTGCTGAAGCGCTACAATAATATGAGAAGTGATCAAAACTGGGTCAATATTATATTGAGGCATAGCACCATGGCCACCTTTTCCTTTTACGGTAAAGTAAATCTCATCAGCGCTAGCCATATATTTTCCTGTACGAAAACCAACCTTACCCACATCGATAAGCGGCATCACATGCTGACCTACAATACCTTGCGGACGAGGATTTTCAAGCACACCTTCCTTTATCATTATGGAAGCCCCACCCGGCGCTTTTTCTTCAGCAGGTTGGAAAATCAGTTTTACCGTCCCCCCGAATTCACTTTTCATATCGGTAAGGATTTGTGCTGTACCAAGCATGGATGAACTGTGCACATCATGTCCGCAGGCATGCATCACTCCCTCGTTCTTAGATTTATAAGGAACATCGTTTTGCTCCGTAATTGGAAGCGCATCGATATCGGCACGTAGTGCAGTGACTTTATCCGATGGCTTATCTCCAGTGATCAAAGCAACAATTCCTGTGTTAGCCATTTTTTCATATTTTACACCCATTTCATCAAGCTTTAAAGAAATGTATGCGCTTGTTTTGAACTCCTCGAAAGAAAGCTCCGGGTTCGCATGAATATGATGACGATGAGCGATAACCTCTGGCAACACTTTTTGAGTTAACTCTTGAATTCTTGCTTTCATAATTTTTATTTATTTGTCCCCATGGATTGGACTATTACTGGACCAAAAATAAGCGGATTAATGCAGATTACCTTCCTTATCCCCAGATTTTCACCAATTGTGACTAATTATCGACGTTTTTGGGGCGACAAATCCCGTATTTTTGAGTAAACTTTATGGAAATGACTGATCTACGTAAATTTATTATTCCAATTTTAATCACCCTTTTGGTAATCACTAGCGGTATGCTCTTTTTACAAGGCACTCCAAACGAAAGGCTTTTTGAAACAGCTGAGTTTAGCGAGGATTATAAAATCTACGCACTGGATTTACCTCGAGAGTTATTTTTCGCAGGAGAAAAAGTCCCAATGGATGACCAGGCTGTCCGTGAACGATTTGACCGTGAATTATTAACAAACACCTATTGGCAGAGCAATATGCTGCTCAGTATAAAAAGAGCAAATAGATGGTTTCCAGTGATTGAGCCAATTTTAAAAGAAAATAATATCCCTGACGACTTCAAGTATTTGGCTCTTGCCGAATCGGGCTTGCTAAATGTAACCTCTCCAGCTGGAGCTCGTGGGTTTTGGCAACTTGGCGAAGCAACTGCGAAAGAAAATGGTTTAACGGTCACCAATGAAATCGACCAAAGAATGGATGTGGAGACCTCTACCCTGATTGCTTGTAAATACTTATTAGAGGCTAAGGAAGAATTTGGTTCTTGGGCCATGGCAGCCGCATCCTATAACATGGGGAAAACTGGTTTCAGAACACAAAAGACAAATCAAAAAACCGACAATTACTACGATTTGTATTTAAACTCAGAAACTTACAGGTATATCTTTAGGATTTTGGCTTTCAAAACCATTATGACAAATCCTGAGAAATACGGTTTTTATTTCCAGAAGAAACATCTTTATCCACCACTAAAATCAAAAATTATTCAAGTGGATACGGCAATTAATGACTTAGCAGATTTCGCTAAAGCCCAAGGAACTAATTACCGAAATCTAAAAATCCATAACCCTTGGATGCTTTCGAGCACGATGCCAAATCCAAAAAGAAAAGTTTACTCCATCGCAATCGAGGATTAATTACTTCATTTCAAGTTTTAGGAATTTTCCAGTATGACTATTTTCAACTTTAATTAATTCCTCTGGAGTTCCTATAAAAAGGATTTCACCACCCCCATGCCCACCTTCTGGCCCTAAATCAATAATATGATCAGCTAGTTTGATGATGTCAAGGTTGTGCTCAATTACAAGAACTGTATTTCCTTTATCAACAAGGCGGTTTAGCACCTGAGTTAATACACGAATATCTTCAAAGTGAAGACCCGTTGTTGGCTCGTCAAGGATGTAGAACGTTTGTCCTGTATCTTTTTTTGAAAGCTCAGTAGCTAATTTTACTCGCTGAGCTTCACCTCCAGAAATTGTGGTAGAGCTTTGCCCTAAGGTTAAATAACCTAATCCAACATCATTTAAGGATTGGATTTTCCTAAGAATTGAGGGCATGTGCTCGAAAAACAAACAGGCGTCTTCGATGCTCATCCCAAGGACATCACTGATGGATTTCCCACGATAGCGCACTTCCAAAGTTTCTCGGTTGTATCGCTTCCCTTGACATCTTTCACAAGGCACTTCCACATCCGGAAGAAAATTCATTTCGATTACCTTAACACCACCACCTTCACACTCTTCGCATCTTCCCCCTTTTACGTTAAAGGAGAATCTACCAATTTTGTAACCACGGATTTTCGCTTCAGGTAGTTCGCAGAATAATTTTCTAATATCTGTAAATACTCCAGTGTAAGTCGCTGGATTTGACCTTGGAGTTCTTCCAATTGCTGACTGGTCGATTTCAATTACCTTATCAACAAGCTTTAGTCCCGACATTTCAGTATAAGGCTTTGGCTTTTTTACTGAATGATAAAAATGCTGACTTAAAATTGGGTACAGAGTTTCGGTGATAAGTGTAGACTTCCCCGACCCAGAAACTCCAGTAACACAGATGAATTTACCTAGTGGGAACTCAGCATCTACATTCTTCAAATTATTTCCAGAAACCCCCTTTAATATGAGTTTTTCGCCGGTGCCTTCTCTTCTTTTCTCCGGGGTTTCAATTTCTCTTCTTCCAGAAAGATAATCGGCGGTTATTCCATCACCTTTTAAAAGTTCCTCAGGAGTACCCTGCGCCATAACTTTTCCGCCGTGAACACCCGCAGCTGGACCAATATCTAACACATAATCGGCTTCGAGAATCATATCTTTATCGTGTTCTACGACAAGGACACTGTTCCCCATATCCCTTAAATCTTTAAGTGCGCCAATCAGTCTATGATTATCTCGTTGATGCAGACCGATACTTGGCTCATCAAGGATGTAAAGTACATTTACCAACTGCGACCCAATTCTAGTGGCAAGTCTAATTCTTTGAGCTTCTCCACCGGACAGTGATCCCGATGGACGATCTAATGTTAAGTAGTTAAGTCCTACATTCAGTAAGAACTGAATCCTCGTTTTTATTTCTTTAAAAATCTCTTGCCCAATAACCTGTTGTCTTTCAGTAAGATTGGCTTCAATCTCATTTACCCATTCAAAAAGTGATTTCAAGTCAAAATTTGCAAGATCACTGATGTTTTTATCTGCAATTTTAAAATGTAGCGATTCTTTTTTCAGTCTTGCGCGCTGGCATGTTGGGCAATCGATAAGTTCAATATAATCACGAGTCTGATTTTTCTTTCCACGGCCTTTAACCATGTTTTCGAAAATAAGCTTCAGAAGCCCTTCAAACTTAACCGAGTATTTATGCTTATCGTATTTATTGTAAGTGACTGAAACTGTTATTTCATCAGGAGTTCCATTTAAAATTTCACTCACACAAACTTCTGAAAGCTCTTCAAAAGGAGTGTCAAGATTACTTTCATTCCTTTCCAATACAGCCTCCACCATATTGAAGGTCCAGTTGTTTTTATATTCACCAAGGGCTGGAATAGCACCGTCTCTAATCGACTTAGTTTTGCTTGGGATAAACTTTCCTAAATCAACCTCACGCACAAATCCTAAACCAGAACAGTTGGTACATGCCCCGTAGGGTGAGTTAAAGGAAAAAGTATTTGGTTGAGGCTCATCATAGGAAAGTCCTGAGGTGGGACACATAAGAAACTTACTAAAATTAGCAGCCTCTTGAGTTTCGTGATTCATAACTTTTATCACGCCTTTCCCCATCTTCATCGCCGACCGAACGGACTGTGTTAATCGGGCAATATCTTTTTCTCCAACTTTTATCCTATCGATAACCACTTCAATGTCGTGAACCTTATAACGGTCCACCTGCATTTTCGGGATTACTTCCTCAATTTCACCGTCAATACGGACTTTATTAAAACCTTGCTTTCTTATCTGCTCAAAAAGCTCCCTGTAATGACCTTTACGTCCTTTTACAACAGGAGCAAGAATTGCCACAAGGGTATCCTTGTAATTAGTTAAAATGTTATCTATTACTTCATCCTCAGTCATTTTCACCATAGCCTCTCCTGTTTTATAGGAATAGGCGATGGCAACTCTGGCATAAAGTAATCTTAGGTAATCGTATACCTCGGTTATTGTCCCTACGGTTGAGCGAGGGTTTTTACTTGTGGTCTTTTGGTCGATGGAAATTACGGGGCTTAATCCTTCAATCTTATCGACATCTGGTCTTTCCATGTTCCCCATAAATTGGCGGGAATATGCGGAAAAAGTCTCCATATAACGACGTTGCCCCTCGGCATAAATTGTATCAAAAGCCAATGACGATTTTCCACTTCCGCTAAGACCGGTAATTACAACCAGCTTATTGCGAGGGAAAGAGACGTCAATGTTTTTTAGATTGTGTACGCGAGCGCCATACACATCCACTGAGTCCTTCTCTTTTATCAAGTCGTAAATTTCGGCCATAATCAATTTAAAATACACTTCCGCGGAAGCGCCACAAAAGTAAGGAAAATTAACAGCTTTTTTGGGGTAGAGCTAGACCCAATAAATGAAAAAAGCCCCTTACAAAAATTGTAAGGGGCTCAATTATAGATTTTTCTATTTTAAAGGGATGCAAAGAGCACCATTCTATCCATTGTAGGGCTTTCACTTCCGCCTATTAGCTCAATAGTTACCGCAAAAGCTTGAGCATTTGAAATATTTTTCATTTCTACCATGGCAATGCCATCTTCAAACGAATCAAACAACCCAGCATCAACAGGCTTCCCATCTTCTAGAGCCCAAAGTTGATAAATATGGTCATCCGGAGCTTTAGGCATACTCATGGCATCCAAAAGCACTTTTTTCTCTGCTGGATCCCAATAAACCATTGCCTCGCCTTCTGGCATCATTTCCAATCCTTTTAACGTGATTTTCTTTGATTTTGGCTTTCGCAGCACATCAAGATGAGCGATTGCCGCGTCATATTGATTACTGGTCCTTTGGAATGTTTCGGCCATTTTCTGGTTTTCCTCCTCATATTGAGCTACTAGGGTGTTTGCATCCCCTAGCTGGAAATAAAATATTGCTGCCATTGCCCCACTCACCATGAAAAGGGTGAAAGAAGCTGCTGCCGCCCACATCCATGAACTTGGTTTATTAACTCCAATTGTAGGCATAGGCTTTTCCCCAAACGTCTCTTTAGTTTGAACAGATTTATTTTCTCCTTTAATTTCGGACAAAATACTTCCCTTAAGAGACCTCGATGGTCCTATTCCTGCAATCTCAGATATTCCTTGATTGACCGCAAATATTGATTCAAGTTCACCCTCTAATTCTGGATGCTTGGCAATTTGGGCATCTACCTCGAACATCTCATGCTCTGATAGTAAGCCTAGAGCATATAACTCTAGTTGTCCCGACGCTATGTATTCTTTTACATTCACTTTTTTAACTCCTCAAAATATTCTCTCAAATGAATAATCCCCATCCTAATCCGAGTTTTAACGGTGCCCAATGGCACTCCAAGTTCTTCAGAAACTTCGGCGTGGGTATATCCCTTGAAATACACTAGTTCAATTATACTTTGCTGTTCGGGTTTTAAATTTTTTAACAACGCCTTTACACCTAGGTGGTCTGGGTTGTAGGATGTGTTCCTAATGTTGTCAATTATAAATACGTTGCTTTCTATATTCTGGTTTTTAGATTGATTTCGGAAATCTTTCGATCGTACTTTATCAATCGCAAGATTTCGGGTAACATTCACCATCCAGGTGAATAATCGTCCTTTTTCAGCGCTATAAGATTCAAACGAGTTCCAAATTTTAACGAAGGCTTCTTGAAGAACATCCT
This sequence comes from Sphingobacteriales bacterium, assembly GCA_047635375.1. Lineage (GTDB taxonomy): Bacteria > Bacteroidota > Bacteroidia > Sphingobacteriales > Sphingobacteriaceae > JBLIKP01. Next base: position 22,160 of record JBLIKP010000014.1, read on the forward strand.
CTGCTATTTCTTGGGAATTTACAATTTTAAAAACCACTGATAACAAGGCCCCGGAATAGTTATCATATAACACCTCCAATGCATGCTCATCCCTATTTGAGAGTAACTCAATTAGTTCGTCGTTTCCAACTTTCTGTATTTTGTTTGGCAATTTGTTCTGGTTAATTGGATTATAGTTAAGCTAAAGATAACCCAAATATTAAATAAATCAAATCTGAAAATCGGGCAAAAAAAATCCTCATCTTAAACAGATGAGGATTAAATATTAATATTAATGCTAATTAGCGAGTAACTGCAAATTTTCCAGTTTTCACGCTACCTTTTCCAATAAGTCTCACAAAGTAAGTGCCGTTAGAAAGGTCGTTTACATCAATTTGAACAGTATTTTGATTAGCCTCAACGTTTCTTACAGAAGTCTTAACCAATTGTCCTTTTATATTGTAGATCTCAACGTTAAGCATTCCTGCCTCAGTAATAACCACTTCAACGGCTGCGAAATCTTTTGCTGGGTTAGGATAAACTTTTAAAGTTTTATTTAAAGCACGCCCTCCAAAGTTGTTGTTAATTCCAACTAGAGTAGACGAAGTAAATAATCCACGACCAAAGGAAGCGGCGTAAACTTTAGAAATATTCGCCGATCCACCTGGAACCTTTTTGCGCTGTTGAGAAACTTGGTAAGTAATTACTCTAGGGTAATTGTTATTTGCTTCAAACCAAGTTGTACCAAAGTCACTAGAAGCATAAATACCCATTTCAGTTCCTAAAATGATCTCGTCACCATTATTGTGGTTAATCATTCCAGAGTATACTGGCATAGCAGGAAGTGCCCCTTGTGCTGCGGCAAAGATTGGAGTTGCCGTTGTTGCATTGGATGAAACATAAACATAGTTTGTATTTCCATAGTTACCTAATGTTACAACTACTCTATCTGGGTTGTTAGGATCAATTGCAATATCAGTAATTAACTGGCTTCCAAAAGTAGTTCCTCCAATTTGAGTAGTAGTAATACCTCTTTGTTCAGGATTAAATCCAGTTCCAACTCCGTCGTTAGCTACCGTAGTATAACTTACATCGGCTCGACGCAGACCAGAAATTCTAAAAAGCTTACTTCCCTGAACTACAAATAAATGATTTCCGTCTTCACTGAATTTCACTTTAGTCACTTTTCCTCCAGAGGTTAATAAATTCGCCTTTAAATCAAACCAACGTGTTGGATTGATAAAGTCTAATGCTCCCTCGGTGTAATAAACTGTATTATTCAACCCAACAGCTAATTTGCTTCTTGGAGTTGGGATAACTAAATGTGCTTTTTGTTCTGTTGTTGTTGTTGTATCCATCACTAAGGTAGTGTCGGAAGTAATAACAGTATCATTAACAACGACCGTATCTGCTGCTACGTTTTCCTTACAAGCAGTATCCATTTGAGCAGGGTCACAGGCAATGGTTGTGTCTGTTCCGTCAATAGTAGTATCCTTTGTGTAAGTGGTATCCATTGTGTAAGTGGTATCACTTGAGAATGTCGAATCAAATTCAACAATTGTATCTGAAACTGATATTACCACAGTTTCGATATCAACTTGAACAGTATCAAATCCTTCCTCATTTTGAGTGAATTCAGTAATAATTACTGTGTCAGTCAAATCAGTGAAATCTTCCCATAAAGAGAAAGTAGAATAGTAAGCTGAATTTGCAATATCGTTGGATGTTACATTTCTATCGTAGAAGCCAGAGAATGTATTTCCGCCATTTTGTGATCTCAAAAGGTTTTGAGCAGATGCTTGATTGGATCCAGGAACTGTTGTAAAAATTCCATTTGGAACTAGATATGAAACTTTAGATTCAACCGAATTCCCTGAAAGGATAACATTCCCCTCTTTACCAGAAATTCCACCAGTAATTTTCACTGTCCCATTTCCGAATGAACCACCAATAATCCTTCCGTATCCACTCGCGCTTGCGCTAAAGAATTGTCCTGTGTTATAGCCTACACTAGCTTTTCCAAATGACGGTGAAGGACTTGTTGCATTTGAAGTTGTATAAATTCCATCATCAACTCCTAAGAAGAAAATATCAGAATTTGTTGGGTGAGTAGCAATGGCATGGCAGAAAACCCCTACATGAGTTGGGTTTTGAGGAAAATCAGGCGTTGCAGAACCTATTCTTTCCCATCCTGCTGTTGTTGAGTATTTCAATACTTCATCAGCACCACCAAAGAAAAGCCTTTCTGGGCTGTTATTATCAATTGCAAATCCAATTGAATAATTTCCTTGGTCACCTAAAGGATTAAAGTTAGTAGACCCTGGGCCAATTACTGTCCAAGTATCTCCACCATCTTTAGATTGGTAAACATTTTTTAATTCTCCGTTGGTTTTAACTGAAACAGCGTAAACAAATTTTCTATCTGCTTTAGCAACTTCAATCTCTAATCTTGATTCTTTTGAAATTTGACCAGCGGCTGTTCCTGAAACGTTTGTAAAACTAGTTCCACCATCAGTAGATTTGTAAAGACCACCTTCAACGGCGGCTAATACAGCACCACCAGCAACAAATTCAACATCTTGTGCTGGAGTAGTTATTGCAAGTGGGTTGGCCCATGACGTTCCGCCATCTTTACTTGTCCTAATTCCTTTTATGGTTGAGACAACAATGTTGTTTGCATCATCTGGATTAACAGAAATCGAAGAAACAACTTTGAAAGCTTCCTTATCAGCGCCAGAGGCGGTCCAAGTAGAAGCCAATCTTTCGAAGGAAGTCCCATCTGCTGAAACCCAAATTCCTTGGCCTTCAAATCCAGCAATTGTTTTCTTCCCGTTTAAACCTTCAACATTGAAATTGGTGAACATTTCACCCGTTCCGAAGTATATTTTTCCGTTTGGTCCTTGAGCCAAACTTGAAACCACAAGGGATTCAAAATCATCGTTAACAACATCCCAGCCAGATCCGCCTGTGGTACTTTTCCAAAGCCCACCCGTTGCACTACCTGCGAAAATCACCTTATCATTGTTTTCATCAAACAATAAGGCGTTTGTGCGACCTCCTAAATTATCTGGTCCAAGTGGTGACCATGAAAGATCACTTACTTTATTGTAGCTTTTTAATTTGCTAGCCTGAAGTTGGGCATTTTCAACATCCTCAACAGTAACTTCTCCAGTAACTTGGTTTTGTCGTAACGACTGCAAGTATGCAGAAAGGTTGTTCGGGGCAGATTTCTTTTTATCTCCGCCGTTTCCGTTATTTCCGGAAGTATAGGGAGAATCAACCATAGCAACACCAAAGATGCTAACTACTGCGATTAAAGTTCCTAATAAACTAAGTGTAACTTTTTTACTCATATCTGATTAAGTTAAAAAAACAATTTTTGCCCAAGGGTACTTGAGCTAACAAACCCTAAAAGTAATAACTAATGCCAATAAATCAAATTAATTAAGCAAGGTGCTTTTCAGCATGGTATGATGAACGGACTAATGGTCCACTTTCAACATATTTAAATCCTTTTTCTAAACCTATTTTTTTATAGCGCTCGAATCTTTCTGGCGTAATAAATTCGATGACATCATGGTGTTTTGGGGTAGGCTGCAAATACTGCCCTAACGTGATAACATGCACACCTACAGCTAAAAGATCATCCATCGCCTCCAAAATCTCCTCATCGGTTTCACCTAAGCCAAGCATGATTCCGGATTTGGTTCTTATTCCTGATTCACTTATCATTTTTAAAACAGAAAGACTTCTGTCGTATTTTGCTTGGATTCTGATTTCTCGTGTTAACCTGCGGACTGTTTCAATATTGTGGCTGATTATTTCTGGAGCTACATCAATAACTCTTTGAATGTTTTCTCTAATTCCCTGAAAATCCGGAATCAAGGTTTCCATTGTAGTGTGGGGACTTTCCTTGCGGATAGCATTTACCACCTCGGCCCAAATGCTTGACCCACCGTCAGGCAGATCGTCACGATCTACTGAAGTCAAAACTGCGTGCTTCACTTCCATTAGCTTAATAGACTCGGCTACTCTTTTTGGCTCATTGTAATCAACTCCTAATGGCCTTCCAGTAGCAACTGCACAAAAACTACATGATCGTGTACAAATATTCCCTAAAATCATGAAAGTGGCCGTTCCTGCACCCCAGCACTCCCCCATATTTGGGCAGTTTCCGCTTTCGCAGATGGTGTGGAGCTTGTGCTTATCAACCAAACTGCGGACATTCCTATAACTCTCGCCAGTCGGTAATTTCACTTTAAGCCATTTTGGCTTTTTGATCTTGCTTTCGGGATTTAATTTTGAGGTTTCCATAATTGGGATTTCTGCCATGTGGGCAAAATTACTACCATTTTTTGCCAAATAAAACTGTGGCGTAAAAAGTGATAAAATATTGTTTGTTTTCTGACCCGTTAAAAGTGGCCAATATTGGTGCTTGAGAAATATATGCATCGATAACAGCGCCTACTTCTAAGGCTTTAATTTTTTCGTCATCCTTTCCCCAATCGAAGGACAGTCCGCCTTTCACAAATAATCCAGGCAAATATCCTATTTGATCAATTCCTTCAAAAAATCCAGCTGACCCTAAAATATTTTGTCTATTGTGTCGAGTTTCATCGTAACGCTCAACCTGAGTATTTGAGGAAGGTACATCTTTCAATATGCGGAGATAAACTGGCTTTATTATTCCATGGGATAATCCAGCCACCCCAGAGACTCTCACCTCAACTCCGCTTTTCATAGCTTTATCAAATAAGAGCTTATCACTACCAATCCCCGTTCTAATTGGAATAAAAACATTTTTCTTTCCAAAAACATAGGATCGGGCTTCTTCCCTAAAAGGGTTGACAATTTTTATTTCCTTGGGATGTTTTAAATTAACAATGTCCAATTCGTATAGAAGCTTCACTTCCTTAACTGTTAATTTACTATACCTCAAAGTCATACCCCATCCACCCGAATGAATAATTGGTCCACCGCTAAACTCTTTCAAGTAAAGCAACTTGGAATCATCTGGGATCACTTTTGTTTGGGCTATCGCAGATGCAGAAAACGCAAACAAAACAATTAGAGCTGAGAATATCCTATTGACCATATGAGGTTAAAATCGGTACATTTGGTTTATTAGAAAACGATAAAAATAAGTAATAAGTTTTATGATTACGATAACCTCCAAATATTTAGGGGATTTACGTTGTGAATCCGTTCATACTCCATCGGCGAAAGCCTTAACTACAGACGCGCCATTGGACAATAACGGAAAAGGAGAAACCTTCTCTCCCACCGACTTATTGGCAACGGCAACCCTAAATTGCATGATAACAATCATGGGGATAAAGGCAAATCAAAGCAATATTGATATTTCTGGGACCACCGGTAAAATTGATAAGATTATGGCCTCGGAGCCTCGACGAATTGGAGAGCTAAACATTAAAATCAACGTTCCAAACAAAAATTTAACCGACAAAGAAAAAACCATTTTAGAACGTGCAGCGATGCATTGCCCTGTTATGGAAAGTATTGCTGAGTCAATCAAGAAAAATGTAGAGGTTACTTTTAACGTTTAGACTAAAGCTTTATCGGCATCGATATCACTGTGGCTCGTGTGGAAAACACATTTCCCTTCTTTAATAACCAGCATTTGGGGTGATTGATGCTCAACACTAAAGGCTTCGGCGATTTCATTGCTCAAATCACGGAAACTTATTAGGTCAAGATAAAATGGGGTGATTTCTTCTTCGGAGTGAATCCAACCACGTTCAAAATGACGTTTTGCCATCATACTCACAGGACAACGCGTGCTGTGCTTAAAGATGACTGCGGTTTTGGGATAATCACCTGAGATGATTTGGGAAAGATTCTCTGAACTTAAAGGAGTCCAATTCATAGTTATACGTGTTGTTGAGTTGTTTCAAAATCGCTTGAACTCCCTAAAGTCGGGCAGTTTTCACGTTTTGCTGCACACGACGTTAAGCCAATGGCAACTACAACTAACAACAGGAATGTGAACTTTTTGTTCATCAGAATTATTTTTTAATAAAGTTTATTTCCACCACGGCTATCGCGGCGCTTTTCAACAGATTTTGAATCAGTTTTTGCTTTGCTGTAAGAGCTACCGTATGCAGGACAGGCTACTTTCTTTTGACAAGAAGTTAATGCTACTGATGCAGTGAAGGCAACTAATACTATAAAAACGATCTTTTTCATGTGATTTGTTTTAGTAAAAAACGGAATTCCTGAGTAAAATGGTATTCCGCGAACGACAAATATAATTATCCGAAACGAGAAATACTAATTGGTTAAACGTCAGACGTTAACAAATGGTTTTGCATTTCCATCATTTTCAATGCAGTAACAGCTGCCTCTTCACCTTTATTTCCGTGCTTTCCACCGGACCTATCTAAGGCCTGCTCTTGATTCAGAGTAGTAAGTACACCAAATATAAAAGGCATGTTAAACTTTATATTAAGGTTCCCTAAGCCATTGGCAACTCCTTGACAAATAAAATCAAAATGTGGAGTTTCGCCTTGAATAACGCAGCCTAGACAGATAACAGCATCAACAGAAGCAGATTCCGCAACCATTGTGGCCCCGCCAATAAGCTCATAAGAACCAGGCACAGGATAAACTAGAATATCGGTCTCTTGAACGCCCTGCCTAGTAAGCAAATCGTAGGCTCCTTTTAGCAACTTGCCAGTTACTTCACTATTCCACTCAGCAACAATAATAGCAACACGCATTCCTGTTCCCGAAGGGATTGTGGTATGACTAAAATCTGAAAGACTTTTTAATGAAGATGCCATATTAGTTTATTGCACCACCTGCACGAGCGATAAATTTTTCAATATCACGCGCTTCTTGTGCATCAGCATAATCTTTTTGGATACGAGTGTAAGCTTCAACAGCTTTAGAACCATTTCCTACTTGTTCGTATGCAAGACCACTACGCATTAAATACATAGGAGCGGTAAATTTATCTTTACTGAAGCTTGCAGCTTTAGCGTAGTTTGACGCGGCTTTTTCCATGTTGCCAAGTTGAGCGTGAGCATCTGCAACACCACCTAATTTCATACTTCCTAAAATAGGATCATCAGTTGAAAAGCTTTCTAATTCTTCAATAGCAGCTTCGTACTGTCCTGTATTAAGAAAAGACATCCCCATATAGTAATGAGCAAGGTTTGCTGATTTCGTTCCGCCATATTCTTGAGTTATCTCTAAGAATCCAGGGTAAGAACCGTCACCATTAATGGCAACATCAAATTGCTGAGCTTCGAAATATGAAACCGCTTGGAACATTTGAGAAGTAGCTTCCTTTTCACGAGGGGCAACAATAAAATTGGTATATACAAAGTAACCAGCAACAAGAACTACGATAGCTCCTGCAATGATAGAAACCATTGATTTATTTTCATTAACAAACTTTTCAGTACGAGAAAATTGCTCAACAATTTGTTCGCTTACAACGTCTGTATCTTGGTTTTTTTTAGCCATTTCAGGTAATTTTTTAAAAATTTTAAGGGACAAAAATACATTTTTCTTTTTAGTTGACAACGTACCAAGGAGATAAGTGCAGAAAAAATGTAGAATAAAATTATTTTAAATGTTAAACTGGGCCGTTAAGTAAGCATTACTTCCTTAATAACTGCCTTTCCTAAAGACTCGTTTAATAAGTCCCGAAGTTTGGTTTTTGCCATGGTAAGCTCATGCTTTAACGCACTAGAGTTTACTCTAACATAAAGTATATCCCCTCTAAGGTGAACTGTTTCAGTGTGCTTTGCAATGGTAACACCAACTATCTTCTCCCAGGAATTGACTAATTCTGTTTCAGAAAGCTTATCCTCAATGCGATAAGCCTGAATCATTTTATTAAGAGCTTCTTTAAGGGTGAATTGATTATTGGACATTTGACTATTATTCTAATTCAAAGGTAAGCTAATTTCTAAGGGTTGCTTAGGATTTCACTTCCCCGTTCTCCACTTCAAAGCACTTTATTTTAACATCGATGGTGGAAAAGATTTCTTCGACCCTAGTTTTACTTGTGTCGGTCACGAAAATCTGGCCGAATGTTTCATCACTTACCAGTGTCATTAATCTTTTCACGCGATGTTCATCCAGTTTATCGAAGATATCGTCTAATAAAAGTAAAGGGTTAAAACCTTTTGCTTCTTTGAGGAATTCATATTCGGCAAGCTTTAACGCAATTAGGAATGTTTTCTGCTGCCCTTGCGAGCCAAATTTCTTAACCGGGTTTCCTCCGATAGTGAACTTCAGGTCATCTTTGTGAATCCCAACATTTGTCCGTTGCAGAATTCTATCTCTTTCTAAACTCTCATCCAATAGATAGTCCAAAGGATGCTCATTAAGCTTGCTGTCGTAATTAACTCCCACTTCTTCTTTACCACCACTAAGATTTTGATAAAAACTCAAAAACACAGGAATGAATTCCTCCACAAAACTTGTCCGCCATTTGTGAATCACCATTCCATGTCCGTGCAGTTGCTGATTAAATACCGCGACCATGTCACGATCTAAGCTTTGATTGGGCTTGACACTTTTAAGCATGGCGTTGCGCTGAAGAAGAACTTTATTATAGGCAATAAGATGATTTAAATATTCTGAATTTACCTGACAAATAACACTGTCCATAAATTTCCTACGGTCTTCACTTCCCTCGGAAATTAAATTAGTATCGTAAGGGGATACCATTACTAAAGGAACTTTCCCAATATGATCAGCGAGGCGTTTATACTCTTTGCCGTTGTTTTTAAACTGCTTTTTCTGTTTGTTTTTTACACCACAGAAAACCTTCTCTATTTCATCTCTATCAAACTTCCCCTGTACCACAAAAAAATCTTGATTGTGGAGAATGTTTTGCGAGTCGATTGGATTTAGGCAGCTTTTACAAAGGCTTAAGTAATGAATTGCGTCGAGCACATTAGTTTTTCCGGATCCATTGGGACCGACGAAACAAGTGATAAGTTCATCGAATTGAAAATCGGCCTCAGGGTAATTTTTAAAATTTACCAGAGAAAGGTGCTTTAGCATCATGGCGGTAAAGGTAAAGAACTAAGCGTTAAGAAAATGGAGGAAAAGGGCATAAAAAAAGTCCTGCATAGGCAGGACTTTTTTAATGAATACTTTGTTTTTGATTAGAATTTCTCCAACGTTGAGAAGTGGTAATTTCCTTCAATTTCAGCATTTTCGTCGCTATCAGAACCGTGAACGGCGTTAGCTTCGATGCTTTTTGCGAAATCACGACGGATTGTTCCTTCGGCTGCATCTTGAGGGTTAGTAGCTCCGATTAATGCACGGAAATCCTCAACTGCATTGTCTTTTTCTAAGATAGCTGCAACGATAGCACCTGAAGTCATGAAAGAAACAAGGTCGTTGAAGAAAGGACGCGCGCTGTGTACAGCGTAAAAACCTTGAGCTTCTGCAGTCGATAATTTTGTGTATTTCATAGCAACGATACGGAATCCTGCTTTGATAATACGGTCAAGGATTGCTCCTGTGTGGCCTGCTGCTACTGCATCAGGCTTAATCATTGTAAATGTGCGATTTGTTGCCATAATTCCTACTCTTAATTTGGTGCAAAGTTAGTATTTTCATAAAACTTGGACAACCTTTTTTAACACTTCATTTCTTACTCGATAAAAGGTTTGGTAAGTTTGAACTCCTTAAATCCCACTATGCAGCACGTAAAACAACTTTTCCCAATTCTTAAAGAAAAGAAAATAATCACAATTGTTACCCATTATAAACCTGATGGTGACGCCATTGGAAGCTCCCTTGGACTCGGTCGTTTTCTTAGAAAACAGGGCCATAAAGTTCAAATAATTATCCCAAGCGAATTCCCCGAATTCCTCTCTTGGATGGAAGGTGCTGAGGGAATAATAAACTATGAGGCAGATAACGCTTCCGCGGAAGCGCATGTAAAAGACTGCGAAATACTTTTCTGTTTGGACTTCAATCATCCAAGCCGGACAAACGGATTGGAACAAGCCATAACAGATTCGGAAGCAATTAAGGTACTTATCGACCATCACTTGGACCCACCTGGATTCGAGGACTATACTTTGCACTCATCGGCAGCTAGCTCAACCTGTGAATTGGTTTACGATTTCATTGAAATGGCCGACGGCCTTGACACTTTAGACAAAGCAATTGCAGAGTCTTTATATACCGGAATAATGACCGATACGGGTTCTTTCCGCTTTAGCAGCGTCACGGCAAAGGTCCACTTTATTATAGCCAAGTTAATTGAGGCTGGCGCCGAAAATGCAAAAATTCACAGCAAAATAAGCGACAGCTTTACCGAATCAAGGCTTAGAATTATGGGGCATGCCATCAGCGAAAAGCTTACCCTAAAAAAGGAAATTAATGCCGCCTATATGATGTTAACGCGTAAAGAATTCCAGAAGTTCAACGTCAAAAACGGCGATACTGAAGGCGTTGTAAACTACCCGCTCAGCATAAAAAGCATCCGCCTTAGCGTTATGATTTCTGAAAAAGAAGATAAAATTAGCATGTCTTTCAGAAGCAAAGGGACATTCCCCGCCAATTTAGTTGCCGCAGAATTCGGCGGTGGTGGACACTTAAATGCAGCTGGAGGAAAAGGGGAGGCAACTCTTGAGTTAACCGAGAAAAAGCTTCTGGCTACCTTAGAAAAATTTAAATCTCAATTAATCGATTAACATGAGCCGAATTCTTTCATCTTTAATTTTCTTAAGCATCGCCTTTACTGGATGCAGTGAGTTTTCCAAAACTTCAACTGGTATTGAATACCTTATTCACAATCCTGAAAATAGTGGCGGCAAAATTGAAATCGGTCAGCATTTGGAGTTGAATATGAGGTATTCTACATCTTCAGATTCTGTTTTATTTGATACTTGGAAAACTAAGGACACCGTTAACATTAGAGTTACAGAGCCTGTATTTCCAGGAGATTTGATGGAAGCTTTTACCCTGATTAAAGTCGGAGATAGCGCAACCTTTAAAATTGATGCTCAAAAAACTTTTACTGAATTTTTCGATGTGGATGCTCCTGCATTCGTCAAAGAAGGTTCAAGATTGAAGTTCGACGTGAAAATCAACAGAAAATTCAGCGAAGCCGAAATGCAGCGACGATTTGAGGATATGGCGATTGATCGCATTAGCAACGAATCTGAATATCTTGAAAAATACGTCAAGGAAAAAGGATACGACGTTGAACCAACCGGGACCGGGCTTTATGTTATA
>JBLIKP010000015.1:0-33101 GCA_047635375.1 Sphingobacteriales bacterium
AAAAAGCGAAAAGTTGAATACAGCCAATTCAAATTAAGTAATGATGGTAGGCAAGTGGCCTATGTAAGTAACGATGATGGTCGAGTGAAGATATGGGTACACGATATGTTGGATAAAAAGTCTTATGTGGTTTACCGATACGGCTACCGAACATTTAGAAACGTAGATTATTCAATGCCAAAATTAGCATGGCATCCAAGCGGACTAATTCTGGCAGTAAATTATGAGCGAAAAAGTTATCCAATTATTACCACCATAAAGTTAGCCGATAAGGAAAAGCAAAAGATTGAGATGTACAAGTTTGAGAAAATTAACGATTTCTCCTACTCTCCCGATGGACGGAAATGGGTGATTTCTGCAATGAAAAACGGACAGTCTGATATATTCGTTTTCGACATTCCTTCAAGAAGGGAGTCTCGAATCACAAACGATTACTATGACGACAAACATCCAACTTTTGTTAATTATGGAACCGAAATTGTATTCAGCTCTAACCGCCCTGATGGTTCATTAGAACCAACGGCTCTTAGGAAATTAGCGCCATTTAAAAATTTCGATTTATTCAAATACAAGTATGATATAAGGGATACAGAACTTATCCAGCTTACAAATACTCCATTAGCAAATGAAACTGCACCAGTTGAATTTGATTCTACATTTTTGTCGTTTTTAAGCGATGCTAGTGGGATTAATAATCGGTTTGTGGGGTATACGGACAGTGTTTATTCACGTTCAATGGATACAGTTATCTATGAGGTAGATACCACCATACAGATTTTCAAGGACACTTTTTATTCCGTACCCATTAGTAATTATGGGTCCTCTGTAATTGAGCATGACATTTCCGTTAAAGGGAAAAAATTGGTACAAGTGTTTAAGGAAAAAGACGCGTATCAGTTTTTTATGGGTCCATTGGGTAAGTTTACTGACAACCAGGTTAGCTCAATTGAGCTGACTGGATTTAAAAAAGTTCAAAAAAGAAATTATAGTAAATACCTGAAGGAACAAGAGGAGCGAGCTCTGGCTGCCGCCGATACACTTCCAATTATTACCGACCCAAGAATTGAGATTGAGGAGGGGGATGAAGATCTGGATACTTCGGCGGTGGATATAGACAACTACTATTTCCAAACCGATTTGCCATCGGATAGTCGAACGAAAAAAGCCAGAGACCTTGTTTCTGAAGAGAATTCAAAGCCAGAGGTAAGTAATATAGACGATCTTGAGGAGCTTTTAAAAGGATCAAGAGCTAAACCATACGATGGATTATTCTCCTCAAAATATATTGTAAGCCAAGTTAATAACACCCCATTATTGGCTACTTATGAGAGGTTTACTGGCACTGGGCCAATCTATAACAATGTCGGAATCGGGGGGATGATTCAAGTTGGAAGCGCCGATCTTCTCCAAGATTATAAAATAACTGGAGGGTTTAGGATTGCAGGTAATTTTACAATTCCTGAATATTTTATTTCCTACGAGAATCTTAAAAAAAGATTAGATAAGCAAGTAGTATTTTATAAAAAAGGCGAGACAAGAATTGGAGATATCTTTGGCGTTAAAAGCAATACTTATGAAACTCGAGGGACCTTAAGTTATCCTTTTACCGAAATTCAACGTGTTTCCCTTAGTGGTTTTCATCGGATGGAAGAAGGAATTCTTTTAGCTACTGATCTTTTTGCTTTGTCAGTCCCAAATCAACTTGAAAATTGGGTTGGATATAGGGTTGAGTACGTTTTTGATAACACCCTAAACTTTGCCGAAAATCTTTATTACGGGACTCGGGCGAAAATTTATGCAGAGCAATTCAAGCTGTTAAGTGACCAGGATGTTCTTATTTCAAATATTGGGGTAGACATTAGGCATTACGAAAAAATTCATAAGCAGTTAATACTTGCTACCCGTTTGGCCGGTGCAACAAGTGTTTCAAAACAGAAAACCATGTACTACATGGGTGGGTTAGACAATAGGTTAATTCCAAAATTCAATCAAAAAACTCAAATTGATCAAACCAACGATTATTATTTCCAAGCCCTAGCAACAAACATGCGCGGTTTTACCCAAAACATACGTAACGGGCATAGTTATGCTGTGCTCAATGTAGAGTTAAGAGTGCCAATCTTTAGTTACCTTATAACAAAGCCAATCAAAAATGAGTTTGTAAAGAATCTCCAATTGGTTGGGTTTACTGATTTAGGCTCGGCGTGGGTAGGTGCAAATCCTTTCGGGGAAATCAATTTATCTAATAAGCGAACTATTTCTTCAGGACCATTGGATGTAACTATTATTGAACCCAAATATCCAATTGTTGGGGGGATGGGCGGTGGTTTAAGAACTAAAGTCTTTGGTTATTTTGTTCGTGGTGATGTGGCTTACGGTATCGAAAACGGGTTTATTTTAGCACCTATGTATTATCTTTCTTTAAGCCTTGACTTTTAAGGGCCATTAAATATTTAAAAGCACATTTGCGCAAGTTTACTTTGTAGGCCCTTTCCTTCTATGTTTAAGAAACTCTATTATTCATTGCCTATTCAGCTACTAATTCTGAATATTAAGCGGCAACATTTTTACCTAATGTTGTGGGCTATTCTATGGGCAATGATTTCTGGGAATTTTGGAAAAAAATTTGGAATAAATTTTCTCTTTCTAGATCCGGAATATCTTGGAGAAGTAGGTTTTTTGAGTTTCTTGGTAATGGGTGCAGCCTTGGGTGCATTTTTGGTTTCCTATAACATTGCAAGTTATATTATTTATGGAAAGGAATTCCCTTTCTTGGGCGGGCTTAGGAAGCCTTTTCTTAAGTTTTCCCTCAATAATTCCATTATCCCTTTGACTTTTATTGGGCTCTATATTTATCAGATTTATTCTTTTCAAACACTTTCCGAAAATTTAGACGCCTCTTCTGTATTAGTTTGTATTTCGGGAGTCCTATTAGGCTGTTTTACTTTCGCCTTTTTAAGCTTCACCTATTTTTTTAATACCAATAAGGATATTATGAAGATTTTGGGAATGAAGGTCAAGCATAAGGTGAAGCGTGCATTTGTTATGCAGAGGAAAAGGTTGGACAAACAATTTAACTGGCAAAACAGCGATCAAATGGAGTCCGATATTAAGGTTAAGTACTATCTGGAAACAAATTTTAAACTCGAGCCTGTAGGTTTTGCCACTAATTATGATTTCAAGGTTTTACAATCTGTCATGCGGCAAAACCATCAAAATGCAGTATTCATTCAATTAACAGTCCTCTTGTTATTATTGGTTTTGGGCTTATTGCGAGACATGCCTTTTTTCCAAATACCGGCTGGAGCAAGTGTTTTCGTATTGTTCTCAATGTTGGTAATGCTGTCTGGGGCTTTCAGTTTTTGGATGAAAGGATGGGGCATTTCTGTTTTTATCGCACTCATGATATTTTATAACGTGCTCAGTCAAAACAACTTGTTTAATTACAGGAATGAAGCCTATGGACTGGTTTATAACAAGGAAAGAGTAAAATACAACCAAGCCACAATTGACTCCTTAAATAGTGATTCTCTTTACCTATCAGATTATAACCATGGGATAGATATATTAAACAATTGGAAGGAAAAAGCTCATCGTGAAAATCGGTTTCAAAAACCGAAAATGATATTTGTGAATGCATCTGGAGGTGGTCAACGGGCAGCTCTGTTTACATTAAATACATTGCAATATGTGGATAGCGCGCTCGGCGGAAAAATGATGCAAAACACTGTGTTATGCACTGGTGCGTCGGGGGGTGCCTTAAGCTTAGCCTTGTTCCGGGAACTCACAAGATTGAAAATCCACAACCCAGATTTAGATATTTACAATAAAATTTATCGTGAGCAAATTGCAAAAGATTTATTGAATCCGATTATCTTTTCAATTGTGGTGAATGATTTATTCTTTCCTTTCCAGCGGATTAAGGTTGGAAATCAAACGTATAGGAAAGATCGAGGATATGCTTTTGAAAAGGGGTTGAACGAAAACTTAAATTTTTTATTAGACAAACCAATTAGCCAGTATGATGAGTACGAGGCTTCCGCTGAGTTGCCTATGTTGCTCTTAAGTCCAACCATTATAAATGATGGAAGGAAGTTATATATCAGTGGCCAACCCATGAGTTATTTAACACACAATTTAGGGGAGGACAAGAAAAGGTTGGCTCCACGAGGTGGGATAGAATTTTCTAGATTTTTTAAAAATCAAAATTCAGACAGTTTATTGTTGACAAGTGCGCTTAGAATGAATGCGAATTTCCCATACATCAGCCCAAATACTTCCCTGCCAAGTGAGCCATTAATGGAAGTAATTGATGCAGGAATGCGAGATAATACTGGGAAGGAAAGTGCCATGCGATTCGCCTACGTTTTTAAAGACTGGATTGAGAAGAACACCTCAGGAATTATTTTTCTGCAAATTAGAGATACTCCGCGTTTTGAGGAGGTGAATCAAAAAACACCTACTTCATCATTAAGCAAAATCGCTCGACCCCTATATGGTTTTTATGGGAATTGGGAGAAATTTCAGCAGTACAATCAATCAGAAGCCTATCAATACCTCTCAAGTAGCCTTAAGGTGCCCATTGAAACTATCTCATTTGAATATATTCCCCAAGACGATAAGCATGAGGTTTCATTAAGTTGGCATCTAACCTCTAAGGAAAAGGTCCGTGTTCAGGAGGCGATTTATCAAATTCAGAATCAAAAGTCTTTAAGAAAACTGACCAATAGGCTAGAGCACTAAAAAGGGTCTGCAGTTACTTTGAAGGTCATGGTTGCCAGGATTTCAATGTCCTTTAAAAATGACTCATCTGTGGTAACCTCTGTGCGGATTTGATATTTGTTGCTTTTAATGTATGCGTCAAGATTAGATCCTGTGCTTATCAAGTTTAATAGATTCCCAATATTATCAGGAATGTTAGTTTCTTCAGCAATCAAAAGCTCCTCCTCGCCCTCAGTAGAAATAAATATTTGAATCTTATTTAAAAAACTGAAAGTTTGGTTTGATGGATTGTCAATTTTCAGTTCAATGCTTTTTAGTGTTATATTCTTAACTAAACCAATCCTGGTGTCGTTATTGCTGAAGCTTTCTGAGGCCTCACTTTCAACTGGGGGAGTAGGAACGCTAAACGGAGTGTTTACCCCTAACGTAGATGGAATTGTAAACGTAACCTTATCTGTAAACGAAAAAGTTAATAGCTTGTCAAGGTTGCAGGACGCCGCGACTATCAAAAAACCAATAAGTAGGAGTCTTTTTTCATTTTTCATTTTATAGTGATCGGTGGATTTTCTAATTTATTTTTTCAATTCACAAAAGTCTAAATTTTTCTTTGAATTTCATCCTGTTTCGGACGGATATTTTCTGGGCTTATAACTAATTAATAGACGATTATATTTTCGAAATTTAATAAAACAGTTTGAATCAAGCCTACGCTAAATGGCGGTTTTATCAATCTCATGACATTTATATGACATTATTTAGAATCAATACAAATTAGCGATTAAAAGGCTTAATAAATTACTTGTTACATAATTATACTTTAAATTTGTGACACTTAAATCGGGGGGAATTGTGTCCTTTTTAGACAGAAATGATGCATTACCCAGAAATTAACTTTAAAAGAAGTATGACAAGATTTTTCCAGTCGCTTGATTCGGTTCGTTTGCGGTCATTATCTCTGATTTTCCTTATGGTATTTTCGGTCCAATTCGGGGCGAAAGCGCAATCCATTGAAGAAGGAAAGAAATTATTCCAACAAAACTGTACCTCTTGCCACGCAGTTGGTCGCAAGGTTATTGGTCCTGCATTGTCTGGTGTAACACAGAGACGTCCAATGGAATGGATATTGCGCTTTGTAAAAAACTCTCAAGCAGTTATTCAAAGCGGAGATGAGTATGCTGTTGAATTGTATGAAAAATACAACAAGACAATAATGCCTTCACAAAATTTAACCGACGATGAGATAAAGTCGGTAATGGCTTACATCGATGATGAAACCTTAAAAGCATCCCAAGTAACTGCTGCTACAGCTGATGCTGGTGGAGCCGCTCCTGCTGAAACAGGAACGTCGTTGCTTACCTATCTAGGTCTATTCGGTTTAAGCGTTATTCTATTTGTTGTGATTATTGCCCTAAACCGAGTAATAAAGGTTGTTGAGCGTGTAATTCTTCAGAAGGATGGTGTTTCTGCTACTGCGCTTGATAAGCTTGACGCTGACGAAGCTTCTGAAAAAGCTGCTCGTAAAGCTAAAGTGATGTCTTTCGTTGTGAATAAGAAAACGGTTCTTGCCGGTATCCTAATTTTCATTATTGTTGGTGCAACCGCTGGTTGGAAAACATTAATAACTGTAGGTATTCAGCAAGGATACGCTCCTGTTCAGCCAATTAATTTCTCTCACGAGATTCACGCAGGTATAAACCAAATCAATTGTGTTTACTGTCATAGTGGAGCTGAAAAAGGACGTCATGCAACTTTGCCACCGGCAAAACTTTGTATGAACTGTCACAACTACGTGAAGCCTGAATCACCTGAGATTCAAAAAATATACGCTGCTCTTGATTACAGCCCTGAGACTTTAGAATATGGAGATAACCCTAAGCCTATTGAATGGATTAGAGTTCATAACCTGCCTGATTTCGCTTACTTTAATCACTCACAACACGTGATGATTGGAAAAGTAGAGTGTCAAAAATGTCACGGACCAGTTGAAGAAATGGCTGTTCTTGCGCAACACTCAAATTTAACCATGGGATGGTGTATTAACTGTCACCGTGAAACTAAAGTGAACTTTGAAGGAAACGATTACTACGATAAAATCATCGCTGCGCATGATGATATTAAATCAGGAGGCGCTATTACTGTAGCTAACCTTGGTGGAATTGAGTGCGCAAAGTGTCACTATTAATCTAGATAAATCGTTTCAAAATATACATCAGTATTTATGCAAAATAATACAGAAACTAAGTATTGGAAAGGTCTTAACGAATTAAGCAGCGATGCTGATTTCCAGACCTCTCAGAACAAAGAATTTGTCGAAGATTTACCTATCGACGATTTTTTTGGAAAAGTAACTGAACATTCGAAATCTCATCGTCGTGATTTCTTAAAAGCCTTAGGATTTGGAGTTTCAGCAGTAGCTGTAGCTGCTTGTAATGAAGCGCCTGTTCGTAAAGCTATTCCTTACCTGATTAAGCCTGAAGAAATTACCCCTGGAATTGCTAACTATTATGCTTCAACTTGTGGTGGATGTTCGTCAGGATGTTCGGTTGTTGTAAAAACAAGAGAAGGACGTCCTATTAAGGTTGAAGGAAATGATCTTTCCTCTATCAACCAAGGTGGTGTTTGTGCTGTGGGTCACGCATCGATTTTAAGTCTTTACGATTCTTCTAAGTTGAAAAACCCAATGTTGAACGGTTCTTCGTCGACTTGGGCAGATTTAGATGCTTTTGTTATCAAAAATCTTGAAGCTTCAGCAGCAGCTGGAAAGAAAATAACAATCCTTACTGGAACTATTACTTCTCCTTCTGCTAAAAAGGCAGTAGGGAAACTAGCTTCTAAATATAGCACTGTAGAGCATGTTACTTATGACGCTGTTTCTGCAAGTGGAATTTTAATGGCAAACAAAACTAGCTTTAACAAGCAAGTGGTGCCTAACTACAAATTTCAAAATGCTAAAGTTGTTGTAAGTTTTGGTGCTGATTTCCTTGGAACTTGGATCTCTCCTGTAGAGTACACCAAGAATTTCATGAAAAACAGAAAATTGCATAGCGGCGAAAGAGAAATGAGCCGCCATATTCAATTTGAAACTGGCATGAGTATCACTGGGTCTAACGCAGATGTGCGTATTCCTGTTAAGCCTTCTCAAGAAGGATTGGCTATTGTTAGCTTATATAATAACATTGCAAAAATCGCAGGTGCTGCTCAATACGGTGCTGAGCCAATTGAATTTGCTGGAAACATTCTTGCCAATACTGCCCAGGAATTATGGGAAAATAAAGGTGAATCACTTGTGATTAGTGGTTCAAACGATGTTTCTGTTCAGTTAATGGTTAATTCTATTAACTCATTACTTGGTAACTACGGCTCAACAATAGACTTAGATAACCCTTCTTTCCAAAAGCAAGGTGTTGATTCTGACATGAGTAAGTTGGTTAAGTCAATGGCAAACGGTGAGGTTGGAACATTAATCATGTTCAACGTAAACCCAGCTTACGACTACGCTGATGCTGCGGCATTTAAAAACGCTATAGCAAAAGTTGATTTTAGCTTATCCTTTGATAATAAAGTAAGCGAAACAGCTTCTTTAGTTACAGCTATAGCTCCGGCGCATAGTTTCCTTGAGTCTTGGGATGACAATCAGCCTAAAGCTGGAGTTTTCAGTGTAACGCAACCCACAATTGCTCCTATTTTCAATTCACGTCAATGGCAAGAAAGTATCTTGACATGGGCTGGAGAGAAAATGTCTTATTACAAGTTCCTTCAGGAAAACTGGAAGAACGAAGGATTCACAAAACAATCGAAATTTATCGTTTTCCAAGAGTTCTGGGATAATGCAGTACGTGATGGTGTTGTTAAAATGGAAGCAGCTGCTCCAACAACATACACTTACACTGCTGATCTAGCTGGAGACGTTCAACAAATAACAAAAGCATCTAAAGGATTAAGTGGTGTTGCTGAACTTAAAATCTATGAAAAAATAGGTTTAAAAGACGGTAAACAAGCCAACAACCCTTGGTTGCAAGAATTACCTGATCCAATATCTAAAGCTACTTGGGATAACTACATTGCTATCTCTCCAAAATTTGCTGAGGAGAACGGGATTAAGGAAGAGGATGTGGTAGAAATTACCACTGAAAAAGGTTCTTTCAAACTTCCTGTATTAATGCAGCCTGGCCAAGCTTACGGAACTGTTTCTGTAGCGGTTGGTTATGGTAGAGAAGGTGAAGGAAAATGTGCCGATGGTGTTGGTGTAAATGTTTTCCAACATAACATGGCTTCTCAAGGAAACTGGTACGGATCAATTGCAGTAACAAGCATGACCGTAACGGGTGAAGAATATGTGCTTGCACAAACTCAAACTCACCACTCTTATGAAGGACGTAATATAGTTCAGGAAACTACTTTAGAAAACTTCTTGAAAGATCCACATGCAGGAACCGAAAGCCACGCAATGGATGATACTTACTCTTTATGGCCAGATCGAGATAAACGCGGACATCACTGGGCTATGGCTATTGACTTAAACGCATGTACCGGTTGTGGTTCTTGTGTAGTTAGTTGTCAAGCAGAAAACAACGTAGCCGTTGTTGGACGTGATGAAGTTCGTCGTCGTCGTGAAATGCATTGGATTAGAATTGACCGTTACTACAGCGGTGATCCTGAATCTCCAGAGGTTGTTCACCAACCAATGCTTTGTCAACACTGTGATCACGCTCCTTGTGAGTCTGTTTGTCCGGTATTAGCAACAATGCATAGTTCAGAAGGATTGAATCAGCAAGTTTACAACCGTTGTGTTGGAACTCGTTACTGCGCAAATAACTGCCCGTTCAAGGTTCGTCGTTTCAACTGGTTTAACTACACTGATAACAACAAGTTTGACTACAACTTAAACGATGATTTAGGTAAAATGGCCTTGAATCCTGATGTTGTTGTTCGTTCTCGTGGAGTTATGGAAAAATGTAGCTTCTGTGTTCAAAGAATTCAATCAAGTAAACTTGAAGCAAAAATGGCTGGTGAGCCATTGAAAGACGGAGCGGTTAAAACTGCTTGTCAGCAATCATGTCCTGCCGATGCTATTGTATTTGGAGATGTAAATGATCCAGATAGCGAAGTGAATAAATTGTTACACAGTGGGCGTAACTACTTCATTTTGGAAGAACTTAACGTACAGCCAGGAATTGGTTACCAACGTCAGGTTCGTAACAAAAAAAGTGAAGCGTAATTAAAATTAATTTAAACTGAATCCCCGCTCGGGATTAACTGAGTGGGATAAATCTTTAATATAATATGCATCAGGAATCAGCCATAAGGAAACCATTGGTTACGGGTGATGTAACTTATGCCCAAATAACTAATGATGTCCTTGCGCCCATCGAAAATAAGCCGTCGAAAGAATGGTTTATGGGGTTTGCATTAGCAACATTAGCGTTAGGTATAGGTTTATTTAGTATCGGTTATACCTTTTACACAGGAATTGGAGCATGGGGACTTAACAAGACCGTAGGTTGGGCTTGGGATATCACCAACTTCGTATTTTGGGTAGGTATCGGTCACGCGGGAACTCTTATCTCTGCAGTATTATTGTTGTTCCGTCAGAAATGGAGAACATCAATTAACCGTTCTGCGGAAGCGATGACTATTTTTGCGGTACTCTGTGCTGCGTTATTCCCGTTAATTCACATGGGCCGTCCATGGTTAGCTTACTGGGTTTTCCCATTACCTAACACATACGGTTCACTTTGGGTAAACTTTAACTCGCCACTTCTTTGGGACGTATTTGCGATTTCGACCTATTTCTTAGTTTCATTAGTATTCTGGTACATCGGTCTTATTCCTGATTTAGCCTCAGTTCGTGATCGTGCTAAAGGGATTAAGAAAAACATTTACAGCTTCCTTTCTTTTGGATGGACCGGAAAAGCCCGTCACTGGGAGCGTTTCGAAGCAGTTTCTCTAACGCTTGCAGGTCTAGCAACCCCATTAGTACTTTCTGTACATACAATTGTATCGATGGACTTTGCAACATCTGTAATTCCAGGTTGGCATACAACGATTTTTCCTCCCTACTTTGTAGCAGGAGCAATCTTCTCTGGATTTGGTATGGTACTTACTCTTTTAATTGTTGCACGTAAAGTGCTGAAATTAGAGAACTATATTACCATTGGGCACATCGAGAACATGAACAAGGTGATTATCGCTACAGGTTCTATTGTAGGTATCGCATACATGACCGAGTTCTTTATTGCTTGGTATTCTGGAGTTGAATATGAACAATTCGCCTTTATTAACCGTGCATTCGGTCCCTACTGGTGGGCATATTGGACTATGTTTACCTGTAATGTTATTACCCCACAATTATTCTGGGTTAAGAAAATTAGAATTAGCCCAGTGGCTACATTCATTATATCGATTTTCGTAAACATTGGAATGTGGTTTGAGCGTTTTGTTATTATTGTAACATCTCTACACCGAGATTACCTTCCATCAAGTTGGGTTATGTTTAACCAAACTTGGGTTGAAGTAGGTATTTTCGTTGGAACATTTGGTTTATTCTTTACATTATTCCTTCTGTTTACAAGATTCCTTCCAACTATCGCTATGGCGGAAGTAAAAAGTATTTTAAAAATTTCTGGAGAAAAATATAAGAATGGAGGTTCAAATGAACACTAATAAACACTTAGTTGGCTTATTCGACGATGAGCAGGTTTTATTGAAAGCCGTTAAGAGTATTCGCGGTGGTGGTGTTGAAGTGGGTGAGGTTTATTCTCCGTTCCCAATTCACGGACTTGAAAAAGCATTAGACCTAAAGCCGTCTCGTCTTCCAATTGTAGCTTTTATTGCTGGTTGTATTGGATTGAGCTGTGCCTTAACAATGCAGATTTACATGTTAGCTATCGATTGGCCAATGGATGTGGGTGGTAAACCATCACTTTCATTACCGTCGTTCGTTCCAGTATCTTTTGAGTTAACAGTATTATTCGCCTCATTTGGTATGGTACTCGCCTTTTTTGGAAGAAGTGGTTTAATGCCAGTTCTTGAAACAAAGGTGGTTGACCCAAGGCTAACCGATGATCTTTTTGCAATGACTTTTGAAATGGACGGTTTAGATGCCGAAAAAGTTAAAAGTATGCTTAATGAAAACGGAGCAATTGAAGTAAGAGAGCAAGAATTGTAATGCTTGTCTCAAGTATATTATTTGTAAAAATAAATATTCAGTAATGAATAAAAATACATCCAAAATATTAGTTGTCTTTGCCGCATTTACAGTGCTTTTAGCATCTTGTGGACATGACAAAACGCACCCTGGTTACGAGTATGCACCTAACATGTACCGCTCAGTACCCTATGATGCCGACAAAGGAAACCCTAATTTCAGTAATGGAATGACAAACCAACACCCTGCGGAAGGTTCAATTCCACGAGGTTTCGAGCCATTTCATTATGAAAACACTCTTGATGAGTATGAAAGAGCTGGGAAAGAATTATCTAATCCGCTTACAAGAACTGAGGTGAATCTTCAGGAAGGAAAAAGATTGTTCCTTACTCGTTGTGTTCAATGTCACGGTGAGTTAGGAAGAGCTGATGGTGCTGTAGTCGTAAACGGAAAATTTCCTCCTCCTCCTGCATACCAATCAGAGGCATTAAAAAATCTGCCGGAAGGAAAAATATTCTTTAGTATAACCTATGGTAAAAACTTAATGGGACCACACGGTTTCTTTTTGGATAGAGACCAACGTTGGAAGATTGTTCAATATATCCAAGAACTTCAAAAATTGCCATTAGAGGCAAAATAAATAGAATTTAGAAGCAACTAAATAAAATACAATGAACGAACAGTTTGTATTTACCAAGAAACTTAAAACCCTAAGTATTATTTTAACAGTACTGGGACTTGTTGGATTAGGTGCGTCGATTTTTATCGATTCTCACCGCGCTCTTGCTAACATGTTATTAAACTCTTACTACCTAACAACCTTAGGATTGGCGGGAGTATTTTTCGTAGCTCTTCAATATATCACCGAATCAGCGTGGCCTACCGTTTTCAAGCGTGTACCCGAGGCTTTCGGTTATATTTTACCTGTTGCTGCAGTATTAGTATTAGCGGTTATCGGTTTTGGTTTACATAACCTATATCACTGGTCACATCACGAATTACTTGTTGAATTTTTGCCAAATGGTGATCCTAACCCTGCGTATGATTCAATCATTGCTGGTAAATCAGGTTACTTAAATGCAACTTTCTTTATAAGTCGTGCTGTAGTATTCTTTGGTGCTTGGATCCTATTAAGTAGAGTTTTAAGAAAACTTTCTTTAAAGGAAGACCAAGAAGGCGGACTTACATCTTACAAGAAAAGTATCACTTATGGCGCTATTTTCGTAGCTGTATTTGCTTTTACCTTTCTTTTAGCTGCAGTAGATTGGATTATGTCATTAGATCCTCACTGGTTCTCAACAATCTTCCATTTCTATAACTTTGCCGGCCTTTGGGTTAGCGGTATAGCAGCTATCACTTTAGTAGTTCTTTACCTAAAGAAACAAGGATATTTGAAATTAGTAAACGATAGTCATATTCATGATTTAGGAAAGTTAATGTTTGCTTTTTCTATCTTTTGGGCTTACATGTGGATTAGCCAATACTTATTAATATGGTATGCTAACATTCCTGAGGAATCTATTTATTATTACCAAAGAATTTATAGTGAATTTAACACCCTGTTCTTTGTTAACCTGATAATAAACTTTGCTTCACCGTTATTAATTTTAATGACAAGAGACGCGAAAAGAAAACGTACGCTATTGGCATGTGTTGCAGCATTGATTATTGTAGGACACTGGTTAGACCTATATCTAATGATTATGCCTGGAACTATCGGACCAGAGCACTCAGGATTCGGATTGCCTGAAATTTCAGGAATGTGTGCACTAGTAGGTATATTCATTTATATGGTGTTTACTGGTTTAACCAAGGCCGACTTGGTACCAAAAAATCACCCTTTCTTAGATGAAAGCAAGCACTTCGATATTTAATCTTAGCTTAAGAAATTTAACTCATCCATTTAGGATAAATAAATAACCAATGAAAAGACTCTTTGGAAATACAAACAAATTAAAGTGGACTCTTCGCACCGCAATTGGTGCTTTGATGACATTTGCTACTACGTCGGCATTTGCTGGATCGGCTGAGGCTGAAGCGGGTGAGTCACAAGCGATGTACTACTTTTTGTTAGGGATCACAGGACTTTTAGTTTTACTTACTGTAAGTAAAACAATGAAGGTTCTAGAAATGGCTTACGAAGCGGGTGGCAAAGAACGCCGTAAGTTTAACTGGAACAAAATTAACGGTGCAATGTTATTATTGTACATGTTTGCATTTGTAGGTGGTACTGTTTGGGAGATGTTCTACCATGGTGGAATGATATTCCCTGAAAGTGCTTCAGAACACGGTGTGCTTACTGATAGCCTCTTCATGGTTACTTTTGGAGTTACAGTAGTTGTATTTATTATCACTCACATTCTACTTTTCTTCTTTGCCTATAAGTACAAAGGAAGCCCAGACAGAAAAGCATTTTTCTACGCAGATAATAATAAGCTTGAAGCTTGGTGGACAATCATTCCAGCTGTCGTTATGGCTGTTTTGGTTATCACGGGAATGAAAACTTGGAATCAAATCACCGATTACGATCAAGAAGATATTTACACTGAGATTGAGGTTTTTGCCTACCAATTTGGATGGTCAACCCGTTACCCTGGTAATGACGGTGTTCTTGGTAAAACCAACTACAACATGATCAGTGTAACAAATCCCTTAGGAATTTTAACACAAGAAGATTTTGATAAAAAATCGGCTGATTTAGTTACTGAGATTGCAATGGTTGAAAAGCGTATGGCTGATTTAGAAGCTGAGCTTGGAAATACACCTGTAGAATCCGGTGATTACGTGAAAGTTCAATTGAACATTGAAGATCAACAAGATATTTGGGATAACAGAACGGCTCACATAGAGCGTCTTGGAAAGTTCAGTGAAAAAATGATGACTAACGAGTTTTTTGCTCCAGCAAAAGATGATGTTATTGAAAGAGAATTGGTTCTTCCAGTTGGGAAAACTCTACGCCTTAGTTTTAGAGCAAGAGATGTGATTCACTCGGCATATATGCCTGATTTCCGTTTACAAATGAACTGTGTGCCAGGAATGCCAACACAATTTATTTTCACTCCTCGTTTAACGACAGAGGAAATGAGAGAAGTAAAAGGAGATGAGACCTTCGACTACAGTATGATTTGTGCCAAGATTTGTGGTACTGCTCACTTTAACATGCAAATGAAGGTGACTGTAGTTTCAGAAGCTGATTACAAAAAGTGGTTAGCTACTAAAACTCCTTATTATGTTGATCAACACAAGGCTATGATTGAGGAAGCTCCTGTGACTGAACAAACCGAAGAGGCAATGGTTGCCAACTTTTAATTAATTTTCAAAAGAACACAATAAATAGATATAATGGCTACAGCAGTACATAGCGCAGAAGGTCACGAACACCACAAGGAATCATTTCTTTCCAAGTATGTGTTCAGTATGGACCATAAGATGATTGCCAAGCAGTTCCTTATTACTGGTATCATCATGGCGGTTTTCGCAATGGTTTTATCAATCTTTTTCCGTTTACAATTAGGATGGCCAGACCAAGATTTCCCTTTCTTAGAGAAAATTTTAGGTAAATGGGCTGAAGGAGGAAGATTAAGTTCTGAATTCTATATGGCTATGGTTACCCTTCACGGAACAATCATGGTATTCTTCGTTCTAACAGCAGGTTTAAGTGGTACGTTTAGTAACCTTCTTATTCCTTATCAAATTGGAGCAAGAGATATGGCTTCGCCATTTATGAACATGCTTTCTTACTGGTTCTTCTTTACAGCGGTAATCATTATGATTAGCTCGTTTTTTATTCAAACTGGACCAGCATCTGGTGGGTGGACAATTTATCCTCCCCTAAGTGCTTTGCCTAAGGCAATGCCAGGTTCTGGATTAGGAATGACCTTATGGCTAGCTTCAATGACTATGTTCGTTGCATCGTCTCTTTTAGGAGCAATCAACTACATAAGTACTGTATTGAACATGAGAACAAAAGGGATGTCTATGAACAGACTTCCATTAACAATTTGGGCTTTCTTTTTAACAGCCATTATTGGTTTATTAGCTTTCCCTCCATTATTATCGGCGGTAATTCTTTTAATATTTGACCGTAGTGCTGGAACAAGTTTTTACTTAAATGAGATTTATCTTGGTGCCGAGGCATTAACCAATACAGGGGGTAGCCCAATTTTATGGCAACACCTTTTCTGGTTCCTAGGTCACCCTGAAGTTTATATTGTACTTCTTCCAGCTTTAGGTTTAACCTCTGAAGTACTAGCAACGCAAGCGCGTAAGCCTATTTTCGGTTACAAAGCGATGATTTTATCGTTATTAGCCATTACTGTACTTTCGTTTATTGTATGGGGTCACCACATGTTTATTACGGGAATGAACCCATTCCTTGGATCGATATTCATGTTTACCACGCTAATTATTGCGGTGCCATCGGCGGTAAAAGTATTTAATTACTTAGCAACCCTTTGGAGAGGTAACTTACAGTTCTCGCCAGCAATGTTGTTTGCTATTGGTTTAGTATCGTTATTCATCTCTGGTGGATTAACAGGACTATACCTTGGTAACGCTGCTTTAGATATTAACCTTCACGATACATACTTTGTTGTAGCTCACTTCCACTTGGTAATGGGTTCGGCGGCAATTTTTGGAATGCTTTGTGGTGTTTACCACTGGTTCCCTAAGATGTTCGGTAGAATGTTGAATAACAAATTAGGATACATCCACTTCTGGTTAACTTTTATTGGAGTATACTTAGTATTCTTCCCAATGCACTTTATCGGACTAGACGGTGTTCCAAGACGTTACTATTCATTCACAGGTTTTGAATACATGGACAAATGGGCAGATTTAAACCAGTTTATTTCTGTTGCAGCTATTTTGGCTTCATTTGCTCAGATTGTATTCTTATACAACTTCTTCAATAGTATTTTCAACGGTAAGAAATCAACTCAGAACCCTTGGAATTCAAATACACTTGAATGGACAACTCCATTGGAAAGAATTCACGGAAACTGGCCAGGAGAAATTCCTCATGTTTACCGTTGGCCTTATGATTATAGCAAACCAGGACATGATTTAGATTATATTCCACAAAACGTTCCTTTGAGTGAAACTAAAAGCAGCAATCTTCCGCATGATTTTCCAAGTGGAAAAATTGAAACTGATTTTAGTGAAACAGAATCTAATTAATTTAAGATTTCTAAGGCTGTATGTCTGAAGACAATATAAAAAGGTACGATAGAACTATGGTAAATTTCTCAAATTGGGGAATAGCTACTATAGTTGTATTATACCTTTTGATTTTAGCAGGAGGAGTTGTACGTAGCTCCGGTGCAGGAATGGGATGCCCAGATTGGCCTAAGTGCTTTGATAGGATTGTTCCTCCAACACATGTTGATGAATTACCCGCCAATTATCAAGAGATTTATAAGAACCATGGATACGGTTCAACTGAGTTTAACGCAGTCAAAACTTGGATTGAATATATCAATAGACTCCTAGGAGTATTAACTGGCTTTTTCATTTTGATATCCTTCGGGTTATCTATTAAAATAAGAAAGTCTAATCCGAAGATCTTTTATTTAATGTTAGCCACTTTTATTCTTGTTTTAATACAAGGATGGTTAGGAGGCCAGGTGGTTGCCACAAACCTGCACGCATTGTTGGTGTCAATTCATATGGTTTTGGCATTAGTGATTGTTGCCTTGGTAATTTGGGCAGTTTATTTAGCAAAACATCCTGCCACTGAAAATAAGGTAGAGGTTCCCGTTCTTTGGAGAAATTTATTGATTTGGACTTTGGTGCTTATTTTTGTCCAAGTGATAATAGGAACACAAGTAAGGGAACAAATTGATTTCTTAAGTGTTTTAATGATAGATGCTAGTCGTCAAAGTTGGGTTGATAGCTTAACATGGAGGTTAGAAATACATAGAATTTTAGCCCTTCCGATTATTGTAGTTTCAATTTTTGGTTGGTTAAAAGTGAAAAAATTAAATGTTAAAGCCGGATATTTCTTTGGAATTACTGCTGGATTAGCAATATTACAAGTTTTGTTAGGGGTGTTTTTGAGTTATTTAGGTTTACCCCCAGTGGCTCAGGCATTACATATTTTAGTGGCATCCTTACTAGTAGGCTCGCATTTTTATTGTTTGTTATTGATAAAAATTGAGGGTAAAAAATTAAAATGAGCGCATTAAGTTTAAACCATACTTTGAGCATAAAAGAAAAAATAGGAGCATTTTTAAGTCTTTTGAAAATCAGACTAGCTCTGCTAGTGGTTTTTTCTGCTGCAATTACCTATGTAATGGGAACGGCAGGTGCTTTTACATGGGGTAAGCTTTGGCTATTAGTTCTAGGTGGATTTTTAGTAACAGGTGGAGCCAATGGTTTAAATCAGGTTATCGAAAGAGATACAGACAAAAGAATGGATCGTACGCGTGGAAGGGCTTTGCCAGCAGGAAAGCTAACCGTTGCTGAGAGTATGATCTTTTGCATCCTCACAGGGTTAATTGGAGTAGCTATTTTAGGTTGGCAATTTAATTGGTTTTCGGCTTCATTAGGTTTAGCATCTCTTCTGATGTATGCCTTTGTGTACACTCCTTTTAAGAAAATAAATTCTTTTGCTGTTTTTATTGGTGCGATCCCAGGGGCAATGCCTCCCTTAATTGGATGGGCAGCAGTTTCAGGAAGTTTGGCGCCAGAAGCTTGGTTAATCTTTGCAATTCAATTTATGTGGCAATTCCCTCATTTCTGGAGTATTGCTTGGGTTTTGGATGACGATTACAATAAAGGCGGCTTTCGATTGCTTCCTGCAAAAGATGGAAGAAGCAAACAAAGTGCGTTTCATATATTAGTCTATTCCTTCACATTGTTGGCAGTAAGTGCCATGGTGGTTAGGTTTGATATGGCTAATGCTCTTACTCTAGCGGTTGTGTTATTATCCGGGGTTTATTTGGTATATAAAAGTATAGTATTGTATAAAACACTTAAAGTTGAAGATGCTAAGAAGTTGATGTTTTCAACCTTTTACTATTTGCCAATAGTTCAGGTAGCGCTTTTACTTTATACACTATTTGGAAAAAATTAAATGGAAAAGCAAAGTACAACTGTAATTAATGCCAAAGCCGTAAGATTTACGGTTTGGCTAATTATTGTAGCGATAATAATGATGTTTGCGGGTCTAACCAGTGCATACATTGTAAGAAAAGCTGAAGGGAATTGGACTATGTTCGAACTGCCTTCACGCTTTATTTTTTCAACTGTTAGTATACTAATTAGCAGTTTAACGCTTCATTGGTCGCACAGCCAAGCCAAAAAAGGAAATTCAAAAAAGCAAATGATTGGAGTCTGGATTTCCCTAGTTTTAGGAACTCTTTTTCTAATTTTGCAATGGAAAAGTTTTGGACAGTTAGTGGATCAAGGCGTATTCCTAACAGGAAATCCAAGCGGTGGTTTCCTATATATAATTACTGGTCTTCACGGTCTGCATATCTTTGCAGGATTAGTGTGGATGCTTGTAATTATTTTAGGTGTTAATTCAAAAATCAACCAAAGCCTCAATGTGCTTCGCAGCTCACTTTGCCTTACCTACTGGCATTTTGTGGATATTTTGTGGATTTATTTGTTTATATTCTTAATTTTGAACCATTAAAAAAATCGAACATGTCGAGCCATATTACGAAGAGTATAAAGAGCCCATGGGGCGGAGGTGTTTCTCCTTTTAATGCCAGTTACGGTAAAATAATGATGTGGATCTTCCTTTTATCGGATGCATTCACTTTTACCGCACTATTAGTAGCCTATGGAGCTATGAGATTCAGCTCAGCTGAATGGCCTAATCCTGAGTTAGTTTTTAAAAGTATTCCATTTTATCATGGTGAAACCTCATTGCCACTTGTGTTTGTGGGGATAATGACTTTTATCCTTATTATGAGTTCGGTTACAATGGTTCTAGGTGTTGAGGCGGGTACTCGAATGGATAAAAAAGCAGTCGGTAAATGGATGTTTTGGACCATTATTGGTGGATTAGCTTTCTTAGGTTGTCAAGCTTGGGAGTGGACTCACATGATTATGGAAGGTGCAAAATTAAGCAGCAACCCTTGGGGTAGCCCGATTTTCTGTCAACTGTTTTTCATTATAACTGGTTTTCACGGTTTCCACGTATTTAGTGGTGTGGTAATCAATTTCATTATTTACCTAAACGTTAGAAAAGGTACCTATGAAAAAAGAGGCCATTATGAAATGGTTGAGAAGGTTGGTTTATACTGGCACTTTGTAGATTTAGTATGGGTATTCGTATTTACTTTCTTCTACTTAGTTTAATAATTAATTAAAAGCATTTTACATTTCTATCTTTAAGAATATGTCAGCAGAACAACATACAGAAGTACAAGCTCACGCACATGATGGGCCCACCGTAAAGGGAATATGGAAAGTATTTTGGATTTTATTAATCCTTACGGCAGTCGAATTTATTATCGCACTAGCGATACCAACGACTGTTATTCCTAGAACAATAAAGAACTATATTTTCATTGTGTTAACAATTGCGAAGGCTTACTACATTGTAAACTCTTTCATGCACATGAAATATGAGAAACCAAGTTTTACCTATGCTATCTTTGTACCGATGGTATTCTTAATTGGTTTCCTTTTCGCCTTGCTTTCAGAAGGAAGTTATTGGCTTTTAGTACGTTAATAAATTAAATACCACGCCATGCGTTGGAACAAATTATTATTAGTAGTAATACTTATCCTTTTCCCCTGTTTGGGCTACATACTACTCCAATCAGGGAAAAATCATTTTGTAACCTTACCATATTTAGGTCCGTCAGAAGTTGTTGAGTCAATTATTGATGGTGAAGTGATTTCAGACACCCTCTATCATAAAATTCCAGATTTTTCTTTTATCAATCAACTTGGTGATACTGTCACTCAAGATGATTTTAAAGGAAAAATTTATGTAGCAGATTTTTTCTTTGTATCGTGTCCTACTATCTGTAAAGAGATGGTGAAAAACATGGGTAAAATTCAAAAAGAATTTTCTAGTCGACAGCAGGTGAAATTGATTTCTCATACTGTTAACCCTGAAGCCGACTCAGTGTCGGTGCTTAAAGAGTACGGAGAGAAACACGACGCTAACCCTAACCAATGGAGTTTAGTGACAGGTAAGAAAAAAGATATTTATCAAATAGCGCGTCAGGGTTATATGGTAAATGCTTTGGTAGGGGACGGTGGTCCAACAGATTTTATCCATACTGAATTATTTGCCTTAATTGATTATGATGGGCACATTAGAAGTTTTCACGATGGCACTACCAAAGACGGTGTTGACAATATTATGGATGAAATAAAATTGTTGATGTTGGAAAAACTGAGGAAAGAAGAAAATCGTTAGTATTTCTATCTAAAGAAACTCAAAATGAAACAAAACATAGCTAATAAAGAAGGTCTTTTCATGAAGATAATTGCGGTTCTTTCAATCGTAATTCCTATTGCAGTAGCCTTCTTAATATTTTTGCCGCAAAACGGCATTTTTGGAGATTTGGAAGTTTCCTTCCTCCCAAAATTACATGCAATTTTTAATACTGCAGCCACGGTGTTTTTGATTTGTGGTTATCTTTTGGTGATTCGCGGGAAAGTGACTTTACATAAAGTTTGTATGTGGGGAGCGTTTGCTGTTTCGGCAATGTTTTTAGTTTCTTACGTGATTTATCATGCACAATCAGAGCCCACTACTTTTGGCGGTGATGGTATGGTTAAATACATTTATTATTTTATTTTAATTACCCATATAATACTGGCAGTGGCAATAGTTCCGTTGGTATTAATAACCATTTTTAGGTCCGTATCCGGACAGATTAGTAAGCATAGGAAGATTGCCAAAATCACCTTACCAATTTGGTTATATGTTACTATAACAGGGGTTGTGGTTTACTTTATGATCTCTCCCTATTATTAAAACTATTTTCAACGAGAAGCCGTTAAACTATTTACGATGAAAAAAGTATTTGCAATTTCTTTAATCACATTGTTGATTACAATAACCGCAGTTCCTTTGACCTCGGCTCAATGTCCGATGTGCAAATCGGCGGTAGAATCATCGATGTCTGACCCAGATAATAACGTTGGAATGGGTCTTAATACAGGGATTCTTTATCTATTGGCAACTCCATATCTTTTGGTTGGAGCGGTTGGATTTATGTGGTGGAAAAAGCTGAAGAAGAAAGAGCAAGATGTTGAAGGCACTTCAATTGAAAGTTAAGAAAAGAAAAAATCAATACATATTAAACCCTCTTCAATTATTTGAAGAGGGTTTTTTTATATTTGGTCATGGTGAAAAGTGGAACACTTGAATTCTTAAATGATTTATCCCGGAATAATAACAGGGAGTGGTTTACGGAAAATAAACCAAGATATGTTGATGCAAATAAGGATTGGCATGAGTTTGTGCAACTCGTTATTGAAGGAATGGGAAGATTTGATCAAAGAATGATTGGTACAGAAGCTAAAAAATGCACATTTAGGCTTTTTAGGGACGTAAGGTTCAGTAAGGACAAAACACCCTATAAAACACATTTCGGTGCATTTGTGGCTCCAGGAGGGCGTAAGAAACCTTCTCCTGGATATTATGTCCAAGTAAATAGTGATAAGTGTTTTTGCGGCGCCGGATATTGGCATCCTGAAAAGGAAGACCTTGCTTCTATAAGACAAGAAATAGACTATAATGCAACCGTTCTTGAGTCAATAATGGATGCCCAAGAGTTTAAAGGGCACTATGACGGTATAAAAGGTGATGAACTAAAGCTAGCGCCAAAGGGTTATCCAAAAGACCACCCGAAAATTCACCTTTTAAAGAAAAAAGACTTTATTGTTTCAAGTACTTTGGATCCAACGGAAATGACATCGGCGGAAGCCTTACCAAAGCTGTTGGAAAAATTTGCCGCGGCACAACCGTTTATTAAATTTTTGAACGAGGCGATTTCTTAGCTAAGTCTGTTCGAAATTAAGTGCATGAACTCACTACGAGTTCTGTCATTTTCAAATTCACCCGTAAATGCCGAAGTAGTAGTTGCCGAGTTTTGTTTTTGGATACCGCGCATACTCATGCAAAGGTGACGGGCTTCAATAACAACCGCGACCCCTAAAGGCGATAGGGTTTCTTGAATACAATCACGTATCTCGTTGGTGAGTCTTTCCTGAACTTGAAGCCTCCTTGCAAAGGCATCAACTACTCTTGGGATTTTACTTAATCCTACCACATGCCCATTTGGTATGTACGCCACATGTGCCTTTCCGAAAAAAGGCAATAAGTGGTGTTCACAAAGGGAATAGATTTCAATGTCTTTGACAATAACCATTTGGCTATAGTCTTCCTTGAACATTGCCGATTTTAATATTTCTGCAGGTTTTAAATCGTAACCATGGGTTAGGTATTGCATGGCTTTTGCCACACGCTCAGGAGTTTTTAATAAGCCCTCACGTTCTGGGTCTTCACCCATTTCCTTAAGAATATTGGCGTATGATTGGGAGATTGTATCAACCTTATCTTGGTTGTATCTGTCAATTTTGGTGTAACCGTCCATTGGATTTTCTTCGTTCATAATTTACGGTGGTTGCGGAGTTTAATAGATTATTTTTCGCCTAAATATTCGACAAAATTACGATCGGTTTCGTAAAGTTTAATGCTGTGTAATTCGCCTCCCGGTATTTGGTGACAAAGTTCATCCCAGATTGCTATTGCTAGATTTTCAGTACTAGCCATTTTACCTTTCATGAATTCAACATCAAGATTTATGTTTCTATGGTCGATTTTATCAACCACATACTTTTTAATTACTTGGCTTAGTTCCTTTAGATCGGCGACATAGCCAGTATCAGGATCAGGGGTTCCCTTAACCGTCACATAAAGATTGTAATTGTGCCCGTGAAAATTTTCGTAAGCGCACTTACCAAAAACCTCCAAGTTTTTTTCTTTACTCCAATTTGGATTATATAATTTGTGAGCGGCATTAAAGTGCTCAACGCGAGTGATGTAAATCATAGTTATATTATGACAGCTAATTTCCCTTTAATGTTTGCAAATATAGGTAAATTGCGCTTCCTATGAATCAAAATAGACATGGATTAGTAAGGGAAAATGTGGAAGGAAAGTTTTTGATCCTTGCCGCTACCGAAATGGAGTTACCTGAATTTCTGAAAAATCAAGATCAAAATGAAAATTCAACCTTTGTTGGCGGAATTTGTGGTGTTGGATTGGTGAATACAACATTTAATCTAACCCGAATTTTAGCCCAAAACAAAGGAATTCTTGGAGTAATAAATATTGGGATTGCAGGCTCGTTTGACTCCAGTTTGAAAATTGGGGAAATCGTTAATGTGGAAAGTGATTTTTTCGGCGACATTGGAGCAGAAACTTCTGACGGACCACTTGATTTATTTGAAATGGACCTTGAAAAGGAAGATGATTTCCCTTACCTCGGTGGGGTGCTCTACGCCGATTTAGAAGAATTTGATTTTTTACCTTTAAGCGCACTGCCATTTGCAAAGGGAATGACGGTTGCACAAGCTTCAGGAACCATTCAGACCATAGATTCTTTGGTGGGTAAGTATGACCCTAAAATAGAATCGATGGAGGGTGCTGCAGTTTTCTATACTTGTAAGCAGATGGGAATTCCTGTAGTTCAAATCAGATCTATATCCAATATGGTAACCGCAAGGAATAAGGAAGAATGGGACGTTCCACTTGCATTAGAAAACCTCCATATCTTTCTGGAGGAGGCTCTTAAATCTGATTTTTAATGAGAAAAGAAATTACCTTAGGATTTTCTCCATGCCCAAACGATACCTATATTTTTGATGCATTGGTCAATGGTAAAATGGATACTAAAGGGTATTGCTTTAAACCGATTCTTGCCGACGTAGAGGAATTGAATAATTGGGCCGCTCAAGGAAAGTTGGACGTTACCAAAATTAGTTACAACGCGCTTGGTCATTTGACCCAAAATTACTCGTTGCTTAGAAGTGGTAGTGCATTAGGCCGTGGGTGTGGTCCGCTTTTAATAAGTAAGGAAGAGTTAGTGTTTAATCAGGAAATCTTATCGGATTTAGAAATAGCCATTCCAGGAAATATGACCACGGCTAATTTTCTTTTAATGCATGCGCTACCTAAAGCGATGAAGAAAAAAGAGTTTCTATTCTCCGAGATTGAGGGGATTGTTAATCGCGGAGAAACTTCACTTGGGGTAATTATCCATGAAAATAGATTTACCTATAAAGACAATGGATTAAAATTAGTGGTTGATTTGGGAGCACATTGGGAGAAAACTACAAAAATGCCAATCCCTTTGGGTGGAATAGTGGCCAATAACTCACTATCTGCAAACGAACAAAGAGAGATTAGCCAACTCATCCTCGAAAGCATTGAGATAGCCAATAAAAATCCTTCTGACAGTTTTAACTATCGCAAAGAACATTCGGCAGAGATGGATGAGGCTGTGATGCGAAGTCATATTGACCTTTATGTAAACAAATTCTCTATTGATCTTGGAGAAGAAGGTGAAAAGGCTGTGAATTTCTTCATAAATAGGGGAGTAGAAAAAGGAATTTTCCCTAAAAACTCTAAATTGAACATTGTAAAATATTAAAAATGATAGTAGTTACTGGAGCCGCAGGGTTTATTGGATCATATTTAGTCGGATTATTAAATGCTAACCGATTTTTTGATGTAGTAGCCGTCGATGATTTTTCTTTTCCTGAAAAGAATAAAAATCTTGAGGGAAGGTCCTTGACTGAAAAAGTGGAACGCGAGAATTTTGACCAGTGGTTGGATAAAAATCATGAGCAGGTACAATTCATTTTCCACCTTGGCGCGAGGACTGATACTACTGAATTTGATAAATCTATTTTTGATAAGCTTAATCTAAACTATAGTAAAATGGTTTGGGAAAAGTGTATTAATTATGGCTTGCCTCTAGTATATGCAAGCAGCGCTGCTACCTACGGTGAAGGTGAATTAGGATACGATGATAATCATTCAATTGTTAATTCATTAAAGCCATTAAATCCTTACGGAGAGTCAAAAAATGATTTTGATAAATGGGTGCTTTCTCAAAATGAAAGCCCTTATTTCTGGGCAGGTTTAAAATTCTTCAACGTTTACGGCCCAAACGAATTCCACAAGGGAAGAATGGCATCGGTGATTTTTCATGCCTTCCATCAAATTAATCAATCAGGAAAGATGAAGCTTTTCAAATCGCATCGCCCCGATTTTGGGGATGGTGAGCAAAGTCGGGACTTTGTCTATGTGAGGGATTTATGTGAGGTGTGCTTTTTTCTTATGAACCATAGAAAGGACTCTGGTATTTATAATATGGGGGCTGGGAAAGCAAGGAGTTTTAACGCATTAGTAAATGCAACATTTGCAGCGATGGATAAACGGTCTGAAATTGAATATATCCCAACACCAGAAGATATTAGAGATAAATATCAATATTTCACAGAGGCCAATATGGCCAAAATCAGAAAGATTGGCTATGATAAACCTTTTACCTCTTTAGAAGATGGCGTGAAGGATTATGTTCAAAATTATCTTATCCCTAACAAATACTTTTAGCCTACATATCGAAGTCGCCACCGCCGCCGCCGTTGCCGTTGCTGCCACCTCTACGTGATTGACGCTCTGTTTTTCCAAATCGCCAGCTAAAGGATAACTGTGCTACACGTGATTGCCAAAATCTTGTGCCCTCTTGGTAGAAGTCTGTTCCTTCTGAAAAGTAGGAGAATCTCCGTGTGTTAAATACATCCCTTACATTGAATGAAAGAGTGGCTTTATTTTTCATTAAGGTGCGTTTTACGGCAATATCAATATTATACATTGCCTTCATTCCGCCTTGAGCGAAAGGTCTACCTGATCTATAATTTCCGGTTAGTTGCATATCCCATTTACGGTTTATGGTAAATGAATTTTGCATCTTTCCACTATAAGCAAAACCTCTGGTGTTTAAGTCGGTTTCGACGTTTGAAGCGTCTACAAGGTTTTCATATAGGTTTAAGGATGTATTGGTTTGCCACCATTTGAAAAATTGTTTCATGGCGATAAGTTCAATACCATAATTTGTGGCGCTTGTTAGGTTTTCATAGGTTAGCACGGAAACTCCATCTTCTCTAATCCTTCTGAAACGGGTAATTACGTCGGTGGTGCGGCGATAGTAAACTGAACTTGTAAAGGTTATGTCGTCGCTGTAAAGCCCGTAGCTAAATTCATAGGCATTTGTATATTCAGGGTCTAAATCTGGATTTCCAACACGAATATTTTGTGGATCGTCATAATCGGTAAATGGGTTTAAACTTCTTAAAGAAGGTCTGTTTATCCTGCGTGAATAACTTATTTGATATTGGTTTTTGTCGTCCAATTTGTAGTTTAAATGCCCGCTTGGAAAAAAACTGAAGTAATCATTTGGAAACTGTTCTTTGGTGGTGATAAGCTCAGAATTGGTGAAAGCTTGCTCAGCCCGAAGGCCCACTTGTAGACCTAACGGCCCTAATCGTGTGGTTAGAATCCCGTAGGAGGCTAGAATTTTTTCTCCGTAAATAAACCGATTAATTAAATTGGTATCAGGTGAAAACGAGGTAGAGTTTGAATCTTGACTTTCACTATAAAAATCATTGTCGACCGTTCTATCCGATGCTTTCAAGCCGATTTCAAATTTTTGATCTTTTCCTAAAGGATGGATGTAGTCGATTTGGCCAATTGCCACGGTATTACTATTGTCTTGGATGTTCTGTTGAAAGCTATTTGCCACAGATTCATCATCAACATAATTGCCAAAGGCCGCAGTTTCGTATTCATCCCCTTTCGACAAGGAAACATTAGCGGTTAGTTTACGATTTGGCTGAGCGTAATCTCTTGAATAGTTCACATTGAAATCGTAGGTTTTGTCCGTACCATTTTCTTCCCCACTTCGTGAATATGGAATTCCTTCGAATCTAAAATTGTTCTTTTCTAAATAATTAATTTCTTCCTCGCTTTTAGAATCTCTTAGATTTATTCCTCCTGAAAATCCTATGGTATTTTTTGGAGAAATGAAAAAATCGGCACCAGCCTTGATGCTGTGATTATCTGAAAATCGCTTGCTTTCGTCAGTTTGATCAAGAATAAAAGTAGTGTCGTTGGAATAGATCTCACGATGAGAAATCCCGCCTCCTGGTCTGTCGCTGTGGCGAAAGCTGTAGTTTGAATAGATGTTGGACTTATCGTTTCGTCGTGCAATATTTGCTGAAAAATTGGCCTTTTCCCAAGTCCCAACTCCTGCAGAAATTCCGCCGTTTATACCTTCTCTTTTATTCTTTTTTAGGACGATGTTAATTATTCCAGACATCCCGTCCGGGTCATATTTCGCTGAAGGGTTCGTGATTACCTCAATGTTCTCTATTGATTCGGAGGGAAGTTGTTTTAAAATTTCAGCTCGACTGCCACCAGAAATCGTGGAAGGTCTCCCATCCACAAGAATAGTGACGTTTCCACTTCCGCGCAAGCTTACATTTCCATCAATATCAACATCAACTGAGGGGATTTGGGTTAGGACATCAGAAGCGCTTCCGCCGGTAGCCGTTGCAACCTGCCCCACATTATAAACTTTCCTGTCTATACCATTTTGAACGAAAGTTTTTTGTGCAGTTACATCAACAGCTTCAAGCATTTCGGTTTTAGGGATTAGGACAATTTCATCGGCAGAAATCTCCCAATCTTTGGGAGAAATAATATAGGGCTTTGAGTCTACAGAGGAAAAGCCCAAAAAAGTTGCTCTAATTATATACTTACCAGGGGCAAGGTCGGTGATTTGATAATATCCTTTTTTATTGGATAGACTTCCACCCTTTATTGAAGAGTCCCCAAGGTTAACAGCTGCCACTGATGCGAATTCTAAGCCCTGGCTTAAGGATTTATCGATTATAGAACCAGAGATTTTTCCGTTTTTTGGAATAAAAGAACCGTTTGATTTTTGCGCGAAAGTTGCAGATGAAATCAATAGAACGGAAAGAAAAACGAGGTATTTGTTCATTATTTTATAACCCTTTGGGATTTGTGAAAATTAAAAGAGGGTTTTAATTTTCACAAAGATAAGGGTATCCCATGTAAGGATTAAATAAGATGATGTAACTTATTTAATGTGTTATAAAGCTTCCCTTCGTCTAAGGGTTGAAAAAGGGTGCGTGGAAACAAAATCTACTACTCCCATAGGGTTAATTTTAGCGTATTGTCGTAAGCTCCAGCCAATGGCTTTTTTAATAAAAAAGTCTTGTTCATTAATTAAAGTGAGGAAGTCTTCGCGTGTCTTCTCCCTGTAAAATAGCTGATAAATCCATTTTAAGGAAGTTTTTCTAGAAGCTGGGTTAAATTTGGTTCATGTCGCTCATTATAAAAAGAAAGATGAATTTTGTTTGGACTTGGAGAGAAAATGTTCCATTCAACTAGACTGTCTCCATAGATTTTCCATACATGGTCCATAGCCTCTAAAGCACCTGGGTTAAAACTAATTTTTGCGTCTATTTTTTTTCCAGGAGTAATAAAAATATTTGGTAATCCTGAGGATGCTGGGTAGGATAGATAGGCTATTCTTCTTGGTTTTTTTGCTGTGGAATCCAATCTTTCGATGGCCATTTTCGATGCAAGGTGGGTAATATGATGATCTGACTTTCCATTTACTCCATCTAAAGGAAAAGTCACAATTACATCTGGACCAAATTTCTTTATTACAGCGGCAATACTATCAGCGATTTGTGCTTTTGGATAGTCCCTTAAACGACTATTAGCAAAAGGGATAGATTTTAAATGTTCAGCACCTATTATTTGATTAATCCTTCGCAGTGAAGGAGTTAAGGCGTCAGTGGTTAAATAAAGTAAATAGGATTCTTGTTTGAAATTTGTTTGGTTGTTAATCAATGCTGCTGGGCCGATTAATTCGTCGCCTGAGTGAGAAAGAATGTATAATACACGCTTGTTCTCATTTTCTGTTTGACCACAAGAAGCTACAGTTAATGCTGATAATAAGAGTAAAAGGTGAAGGTGATTTTTCATATTTAATTTTTAATCAGCTTTTTAGAAACACCGTTGATTGTTAAAATATATATTCCTTTTGACAACGAATTTAGTCTAATATAACCATTTTCTTCAATGATTGGTGGAGCAACTATTTTACCAAAAACTGTACTTATTTTTATTTCATTTAAATCTAGATTTAAGCCATTCAGGAATATCCCATCTCTGGTTGGGTTTGGGTAGAAGCTGAATGTTTCAGGCGTAACGGGGCTTAAATTTGTAGAAGTCTGTTTCTCAGAAATTAACCGAATGGCATGATTGTTAAAATCTACCACATAAAGAGAGTCCCCGTTTGAAGTTGTTACTACACCTCTGGTATAACTAAATCTTGCCTTGTTTGCTTCTCCATCAGAATATCCCTGTACAGAACCGGCAATTGTAGAAACCGAATCGTTGGATAATTTTCGGACGAGGCTGTTAAATGTATCGCCAATATAAATATTACCTTTTCCATCGAGACAAACTTCAGTAGGTGTATGTAATGTTGCTTGAGAAACATGCCCGTTATCTTGACTGCCATTGTTTTGTCCTGTCGGGCCGCTTCCCACAACAGTGCTTACATTTTGAGTCGTATCAATTTTTCTAATCCTATGGTTAAATGGATCGGCGACATAAATATTATCATTACCATCTATTGCTAATCCACTTGGTGTGTAAAACCTTGCTGAATCTGCCTTTCCATCAACATAATCACCCACACTTTGAACTCCACGATTTTCGCCTCCTCCTGCGAAGGTGGTTACATTTCCTAAGGGGTCAATTTTTCGAATTCGATGATTCCAGCTGTCGCCGACGTAAATATTTCCCTTTGAGTCAACAACTACACCACGAGGATAATTAAATTGTGCTTGCGTTGAAATGGTGTCCTTAAATCCAGCTATACCTGTTCCGGCTACCGTGGTGACTTTTCCAGAAGTGTCAATTTTCCTGATTTTATGGTTAAGAAAATCGGCTACAAAAAGATTTCCAAATTTATCAAAGGCTACACCCGTTGAAGAGTTAAAAGTTGAGTTTAGGGCTGAGCTGTCTAAGGAGCCAGCAGCTCCAGTGCCTGCAAATATTGAAACATCACCGGCAGGTGTGATTTTCCTTATTAAGTTATTTCCTCCGTCGGCTACAAAAAGGTTACCCTTTGAATCTTTTGTGATTCCAAATGGGGAGTTAAATTGGGCTTTTTGTCCCATTCCGTTGTCTCTGCCAGGAGATCCATTTCCAGCAAATGTGGAGACTTCAAATTGAGAAAATCCGAATAATGGGAATAGGAAAATTATTAAAATTAGGTTTAGACATTTCATTTTAGGGTTTTTTTAAGTGCTTTTAAATAAATAATTGGCCTCTCAAGAAAAGCTTCCCTCTTCCCGAAATCTCAACTCTGTCTCCTTTGTAGGTGCAGGTTAAATGACCTTGGCGTTTCGATAATTGCATTGCCGATAAAGTCGTTTTGTTTAATTTATCACTCCAATAAGGAGTTAAAGTGGTGTGTGCGCTTCCGGTAACCGGGTCTTCATCTATTCCCACCTGTGGTCCGAAAAAACGTGAAACAAAATCGACGTTTTTGCCTTTCGCCGAAACTATGAGTCCGCGACCGTCGCATTTTTTTAAAGTAGCAAAATCTGGACGGAGATTTTCGAGTTCCTCTTGGGATTTAAGGATAATAAGGTAGTCAGTCTTTCCGCGGTAAATTTCCTGGGGTGTTCCTCCTAAGGCTTTGATGTATTTATCCTCCAATTTCGCTTCATTATATTTATCGGTCGGGAAGTCCAATGTTAATAGATCATGTTTTTTAGAAACATTAAGCTCTCCACTTTTAAGGCTCATGAATTTTATCGCTTTCGCGGATATTTTTACTTCATTAAACAATACAAATGCCGAAGCTAACGTGGCATGTCCGCAAAGGTCAACTTCAACTTCTGGGGTAAACCACCTGATTTCCCATGCATCTTTGTCTTTCACCAAGAATGCCGTTTCGGCAAGATTGTTTTCTTGCGCAATGTTTTGCATAACATCCGCGTCAAGCCATTTTTCAAGCAAACAAACCCCAGCTGGGTTGCCAGAAAAGGCTGTTTCTGCAAAAGCATCAACTTGAAAAAAGGGGATTTCCATGGCGATAGAATAAATTTTGAATTGATGAAATTAAGGGAGAGGATGATTATTTCCTAATTTTGTCAGATATTTAAAGAGATTCAAAAACCTTAAAAAAAACACCCATGAAAGTATTAAAGTACATTTTAGCTGGATTAGTTCTTATTGTCCTATTATTAGTGATTTTGGGATTGGTAAAAAAGGAGCTGAAATATTCTACAACTGTAACCATTGAAAAGCCAATTGAGCATGTTTGGGATGTTTTAATGGATCATGAATTGGCTCCTGAATGGTTAAAAGGAATTACGAAATACGAAATTGTTTCAGGCGAAATGGGAGCCGAAGGAAGTGTGTATATGGTTTATTTCAACGAAGATGGCGAAGAGATCGTAATGGAAGAAACCGCATTGGAAATCGTTAAAAATGAACGATACAAGTTTGCCCTTACCAATCCCGTAATGAGCTCAACCATTGAGATTAACCTAGTTAGTATTGATGAGAATACAACTGAATTAACTTCGTCAACCGTAGCTAAAGGCGCGCATGTGGTTTGGAATGCGGTTTTCTACATAATGAAAAGCAATTTTGTGGGAAGAGATAAATTGACTTATGGT
This sequence comes from Sphingobacteriales bacterium, assembly GCA_047635375.1. Lineage (GTDB taxonomy): Bacteria > Bacteroidota > Bacteroidia > Sphingobacteriales > Sphingobacteriaceae > JBLIKP01. The sequence continues at coordinate 32,654 of JBLIKP010000015.1, forward strand.
TTTTTAAAGACCTTAGTCGAAAAAACTCCAGAAAAAGTAGAAGAGCCCGCAGAAGAAATTCTAGACGAAGAAACAATTATGGAATAATATCCATTTTTTGCATAAGCCAGGTAGCATTTTTGTTTTTTGCAATCCCTGGTTTTAATAGATAGTCGAAAAATAGGTTGTCTTCTCTAATTTCGCTTTCAAAGCAAATGTTATTTATGTTTTCATGACTTAATGTTAGGTTACCTAATGAAAGATCATGCGTTGCGACAAAGGTTAACGATGGGATTTTAGAAATACGTTCGATGTATTTTTGAGATCCCATCGTTTTATCATCAGAATTAGTTCCTCGTAGCATCTCATCAATCAAAACTAAGGCAGGCCCACTTTTAAGGTTATCCAAAATTGATTTCAATCTATCAAGCTCTGCCTTGAAATAAGAAGTTTGCTGATTTAAAGAGTC
>JBLIKP010000016.1:0-32994 GCA_047635375.1 Sphingobacteriales bacterium
ATTAGAAGTGGTAACGGGGTTAGTGGATGGTAAGCTTATCGCAAGTAGATTAGCTGTTAGCATTGATGCCGTTAGGGCCCACATCCGTAATATATACTTCAAGTTACAAGTAAACAGTAAGGCTGAATTGATTTTCAAGTCATTTAAGGGAGAGTTATAGGTCCTTTTTGCGTAAAGCCGGTTCAAATTTCTCTTAATAATTTCTTTGATTTTGAAATCTATCCTTCACGGTGGATGATGTTTTCTTTCGTCTATCGCATTTTTATGCGATGCCAACTCCGTGCCATTTACTTTGAAAGTAACTTATATTTTAATAAGTTTATTCTTTTCCATCACAGAATTTCAAACCTTTTCAATACTTAATTATGACATTAAGGCACCCAAGTCCCAGCTTTTTCGAAATATTAAAGCCAAAAGCATTTTTCTTCTGTTTTTCCCTAATCTTTATTACACTTTTAAATTCCACTGTACTTTATAGTCAATCAAGGGATGGTGCCATTTCAGTCCCTAAGGGGGAAGCGCTAGAATTTATTTCATCAGAAGAGTATAACCTCTTGGCACTTGGAAGCTTTACAATTGAAACATGGGTTCAACTCAAAGGTGACTCAGATAACGATGCCTGCATATTTAACCTAAAAAGTGGAGAGAATAAATTTGCAGTCTCTCTTAATTATAGTACTAACGAAATGTATGTTCAAATAAAAAACTCATCCACGGACGGGGAAAGATATGGTTGGACCTATTACTTAAGTAATTTTAAATTATTAAATAATTGGGAGCATTTCGCCTTTAGCACAGACGGAAATAATAATATCAAAATTTATTTAAACGGAAACTTGATTCTTCATAAGGAATTATATTTTAAAGGGAACCCGATAACAATATTGCCATTCGCATACCCCGAGCCATCTGAAGGGAATATCGGAGGATATGACCTGGATAATTATTCAGGTGCATTATGGTTAAATGAGATACGGGTTTGGAATACAAGATTAAGTAGTACGACTATAAAAAAATATTTTGATGAAGAGGTCAATGTTTCACATCCAAACTGGGCTAGTTTATTTAGATATTATCATGGAACTCACTATATAGAGGCGGGTTGGATTGGAGATGTAACCCGCCGGTGGGATGTACAAGCTACAATTATTTCTGGCTACGCCCCCGTTAAACCAGGAGCATTTAACAATAATTCGATCCTAACAGATTTAAATTCAACCAATTGTGAAAAACCTTATATTAGGGTTAACTGGTCAAATTTCGGTGACAGAATTAAATATCAAACTGGACTTCGTGCCCGTTACATTGTTAAAAACAAATCGAATCAAACAATTTTTAATGGTTATGATACATCATTTAATCATAATCTGGGAGCCGGTAAATCAGAAACTTACACGCTTAGGACATATTTCAACATTAACGGTGTTAAGCACTATTCAGATGATGCACTTGAAACATATGGGACTTCTTCAAGTGATTCTATTCCTAAAGCCACTATTAATGTCACCACTGAAAGGTGTGATGAAAATATCATCATTGAATGGAGTGAAAATAGCACAATTAACCCTCCAAAATGGCAAATTCAACGTTCAAGTGATTCATTGTTTAAAGACGATGTGGTTACACTAAATTCAAATATTAATGGTAGTGAACGTTCTTTTACTACAAGTCCACCTGAATTTGACACAGATTATTTTTTTAGAGTAAATCCGACCGGGACCTATGCTAATGGTTGTGCACCGGTTGGTGAATTCGGTTTGTCAGCAAAGGGACGTGCTAGTCGTCCGCCATCGCCTGCAACAAAGTTTCAATTAACTCAAGATGTCCAAAATTTAAAACTTATTCTTAACTGGGAATATCCCATTGGCAATACCCAAGAAAATTGGTTAATCCGCCGGACTTTTCCTGATGGATCTAACTTATTGGAATTTGTGGTTGATGGCGCAGTTACAACCTTGGAACAAACAGGATTGCAATTATGTCAAACGTATAATTATTCCATCGCAGCCATAAACACTTGTGCGCCAGAGGGTGTTTTCTCAAATGTTGAAATAGCTGGAAATATTAGCCAAGATTTAACCAATTTCATTGGAGATTTTCAAGTTTCTAAAGGTTATTTTAAAGACCATAATCGCTTGAGTTGGTCTATTAATGGGGATTTATCTCAAATTGAACGATTTAGAATTGAGCGATCATTTGCAGGTCAAAATAATTTCAGTTTGGTAAAAATTGTTGTTGAAGATCTCATTTATGAGGATAAAAGTGCATTAGGTGGTGTTTTTTATGATTATAGAATTTATGGTGAAGCAAAATGCGAGGAAGAAATTATCACCACCAATATTGGGTCAAATCTTGGATTTTATAACCCCTACGGGGTGGCTAATGGTCATGTAGAATACCAGGGTGGTAACCCCGTGGAAGGAGTTGCAATAAATTTCAACAGACAAAATGGACCGTCAGGAAACAGCTTGAAATTTGATGGACATTTTGATTATGTAAGTACGGGATGGAACCCTGATTTTCAGGATAATTTTACCACTGAATTTTGGATGAAGGCTGAAGAATCTACGATTAATGTAACTAGTATTATTGGTCAAGGAAATTGGAACATAACCTTAAATTGGAGCAATGGACGTTTAAGGTTTAATGTTCAAGAAGAAAATTCGGCTATTTCAAATTTTGTGGATGGAAAAATAAAATTGAATGATTTACAATGGCATCACATTTCCTGTGTGAAATCTGAAGATTCTATTTTTATTTATGTAGACGGTGACTTAGATGTTTCTGCACCCTCACCCTCAATGGCCGCAACAACATCCAAACTTTTTATTGGGAGGGTGGACAGTGGGAACTATAATTTTTACAAAGGATGGTTAGATGAAATTAGGTTATGGAAAATTCCAAAATCACATGATGAAATCCGTGGAGATTATAACCGTGTTATAAATGGCTCAGAAGATGGCTTAGTGGCTTTATGGCGATGCGACGAGGGAACGGGTAGAGGAATATATGACGCTTCCAAAACAGGCTTAAACTTTAATAAACACGACGCTAATTTAGTAGGTCAAGCCAGATTCTCACCTGAAATCCCATTAAATACGCAATTTGGTATAACAGGAGTCACAAATAAATTTGGGGATTACTCATTAAACTATATTCCTTATTCAGAGGGTGGCGAGGTATTTCGTGTCACCCCTTCTTTTGGGCAGCACAAGTTTGAACCAAATTCAAAAACAGTATTCATTGGAGATGGGGCTCAAACACAAAATGGATTAGACTTTAAGGACATATCATCCTTTAAAGTACAAGGAAAAATCACCTACCATAATTCTGAATTTCCAGTATCAGGGGCCTCAATTTTTGTTGATGGTAGGGAAGCATTTAATACGGAAAATAAGCCGGCAAAAACAGATAATGAGGGTAATTATGAAATACGTGTTCCCATTGGTCAACATTATATTTCAGTTTCAAAAGAAGGCCATTATTTTTCAGCAGGTGTTTTTCCTAAAAGAGACTCCGACGGACAAATAAATTATCACGAATTCCTAGAGCCAATTGTGGTAAACTTTGTGGATAGTACCTTTATAAAAGTTGCTGGACGGGTAGTTGGAGGGGATAGAGAAGGTGATAAGAAAATACTTTTTGGGAAATCAGTAAATAACATTGGTGTATCAAACATTGATTTTATAACTCAACGCGAAGGGTATGACTTAAATTTAAGTGATTCAACTTTATACAATACTGTAAATGTAACCACAGACCCAATAACTGGAGAGTTTTCTGCCTTTTTAATTCCAGAAAATTTCATAGTTGAAAATGTGGGGAACAGCAATTATTTGTTTAACAAAGCAGATATCCCGCTTCTTGACTTAAGAAATAGTACGGAGAAAATATCACTTATTGATACTTTGGAAATTAAAAATGATTTTGATTCGGTAATAGGGATAACAATCGATACTGCATTTTATCATAAGAAATTAAATTACATCTATTATGAAACCCCCAACATTACGGTTCATAACGAGCTAAATCAAAATTTTAGTGGGGACACAGCAATAAATTTCTTAAATAGAATCACAAAAGAACCTGATGTCTTTATTTTAAATGACTCAATACGAGAAGCTTTAAATGTTTTTCAAACGGGAAAATCGTATAAAGCTAAAATATATGTAAATGAAACCTACAAAAATTCAAACCACCCTAACGGAGAAGTTTTGGATAATGTGCCCGTCCATAATGCCGAGATTTTTATTAATAATAATTTAAGTATTGCTGAGGGTTCAATTCGAGATAAAACAGACCAAAATGGCTATTTCGAGTATGTTTTTGTTGCTGGCTTACCAAACCTAAATGATGGCGAAAATGCGTATACAAAAACCTTTGAAATTGATTTGACCATAAATGGAGTTACCTCGTCATGGCTTAATGGAGACCTTTTTAGGGGATACATTCTTGGTGAATCTCCAATAGACGGGACGAACTTTGTGACCTTCGGACCTGAGGTGGTGGATTTTGTTTTACGTGACCCTCCCGGAAGTTATAGTTATGCATTTATTGAAAAAGGCTCATCCTTTTCAACGAAAGAAAGCTGGAATTTTAATATTGCATCTAATAGTAATTTAGATTTTACCATTAGAAAAGGAATTAGTGCCGCTTTTGGTGGTGGTTTAGCTGGCCCTGTAGTGAAACTTGAAACCATAAATGATTCAAAATTTGGAACTACCCTTAAAAAAGAATTCAACTATGGTGGGGAATTTATTGAAACCACAACATTTAATGAACGAATTCAAACGAGCAGTGACCCGCTAAATGTTGGAGCCATGGCCGATGTTTTTGTTGGAAGGGCTCAAAATGCCTACATGAGTCAATCTAAAAATTTCAAACTATTAAAAACTGACTTTTGTTTAGAGAATAATCTAACGCATTTCCAAATTGACTCATTATTCTCGTTTGGGATAATTGACGGTTATGTGTTTACGGATGGAACAACATCTACCATGTTTATATACTCTCAAGCTCATATAATAAATGAGCTAATTCCCAATTTAGTGGTTCAAAGAGACCTTCTTTTTCAAAAAGACAAATATGAAGCTAACTTTCCACCCCTGCATAAATTCTATGGCCTAAACAATGATAATCATAGTTTACAATCAATGGCAGATAGTTTAGGCGTGGATATAGATACCGCTCAAATTTCATATAAATTTCACCGTGAAGGTCCAGAAGATATGGACTCCGTATTGTTTTTGAATACACAAGTAAGTCTATGGATGAACGCCATAGCCAGAAATGAAGCAGAAAAGGCGATGGCAAATACGGTTGAAAATATTTCTATTGATGGTGCCTCTGGCGCATACTTAAATGAAATAAACGAAGAATCGAATTCAACGCTTAATAATACAACAGCAAATTCTATAACTATGAACTCCCACTCTACACTGGGTTTTTTAGCGAATAGTGCCGGTTTTAAAATGGAGACCAGAAGTAGCTTAATGTTTAACGTTACCAACCGTGATGGAAAAAATGTAAAACGGGGCTTAAAATTTGGATATGTACTGGATGAACGCGACCATGGGGATTATTATAGCATAGATGTTAAATACACCAACGGTGTTCAGGTATATAGCGAAAAGAATTTTTCTGATTTCCTTGGCAACAAAGACGATTTTATTAAAGAAAGAATAAACACTGCAATATTAGGTGGTGGTGTCGGTATTGGAGGGGCAACTGCTAAAATGGGGCTCTATAAGACTCTTACATATAAAATGGTGGATATAAAATTAAAGGCCAATCTTAATGCTGGAGTAAAAGCTGTCTTTTTTGCTGTCAAATTAGGGTACCAAATTTACGAAATGGTTGACATGACCAACCATGCTCTAAATGTTTATGATAAAGTAGAAGGAAATAATAAATATGATTTGGCGGGGTTTGCCATAAGTTCACCAATATTTTCAATCACTGGAGGGCAAAGTCAATGCCCGTATGAACCAGGTGAGGAAAGCTATTTCTATGTCGATCCTGGCACTCAGGAACCTGTAGAATTGAGCACTCCTACGCTTCAAAAAGAAGTGCCAGTCATTGATATTGAACCTGCTTTTGTAGCTAATGTTCCAGACTTTCAAAAAGCAACATTTAAGCTTTTACTCAAAAATGAAAGTGCTTCTAATTCGCCCAACTGGTACAACCTAAGGATTGATGAAGATTCAAATCCTGACGGCGCAGTTTTAAAGATTGATGGTTTAAATCCTAAAAGAGCATTTTTTATTGAACCTTTTGAAACTTTAGAGAAAACATTAACAATTTCTAAAGGAAAACCTGATGTAATGCATTACGACAGTTTAGCCTTAATTCTAACTTCCCAGTGTCAGTATAATCCTGAAACATACCAGGAAGTAATAGCAGATACAGTTTATTTCAGTGTACACTTTACCCCAACCTGTACTGATGTGGAGATAAAAAACATGCAAGACAATTGGCTCGTGAATTATGATAATAATAATCAGGTTAATATTACCCTTGATAAATTTGATATTAACCACGGTGCCCTTGAAAGTATCAAGTTTGAATATTCTAGGATTGGGGGGAGTCCAATCACTCCAATGGCTTGGTTTAAAGACCCGGCATCTAAGGTTTATGCGAATTATAATGGAGAAAAAGACAGCATAAACGGACAATCAGAAATATCCTTTAATTGGGATGTCCAGGACTTAAACGATAAGCAATATCTTTTAAGAGCAAAAACAACCTGTGTGGATGGTTCAGTTTATGAAGCAGATTATATAACGGGATTGTTTGATAGGAAGCCACCACGAATTTTCGGTACACCAGAACCAGCTGATGGAATCTTGTCGGCAGGAGAAAACATACTAATACAATTCGATGAGAAAATTGAGGCCGGATTAGTTAAGGAGCATAATATCTCATTAATGGGTGTCCTTAATGGATCCGAAATTTCTCACGGGACAAGTGTAGACTTTGACGGAATTAACGATTACGCAAGCATTCCGGGAATTTCATTAAATCAAAAACCTTTTACCATAGAATTCTGGATGCAGCGTGAAATTGCAAGTTCAGGAACTATCTTTAGCAAAGGCTACCAAAAGGATAAAATTGAGCTAAATGTTGTTGAAAATGGATTTTTTGAGCTTAAAATAGGAGAAAATACATTTGAAATTGATCCTTCGGATTTATATTCAACTACCTACCCTGAGGATTTTTGGCACCATTACGCTATCTCTTATGACCAAGAAATGGGTGATCTAAACTTTTATTTAGATGATAATGTTGGATTGGCCAAGGGTGGAGTAACATTCAACTCTTCAAATAACGAGGCCCTAACATTAGGAACGAACTCAACAAGGAACAATCCTGGTGAGTTTAAACTTCACGAATTCAGGGTTTGGGATCAAGCTAGAGATAAGGGGGAGGTTGTTTCCATTATGTCGAACACGCTTTCTGGAGCTGAACTTGGCTTGTTCGGATACTGGCCAATGAACAATGCCAAGGGAAACCTAATTGAAGATAAAGTTAGCGGTAAACACATGCGTGTTAATGCAACTTGGTCGGTTTACCCACAGGGGAATTCTTTCGAATTTAACGGGACCGACGAAGTACTAACCCTTGACAGTTCTCAAATTATAATTACTAGCGAAACCGATTTCGCCATTGAGTTCTGGTTTAAAGGTGACAAACCTACAAGTGAAATTACCTTATTTTCCAATGGACTGGGCGATGGAGTCGAATACTATACCAACCCGGAGCTTTCACTTCGAATTGCTGCAAATGCAGCAGGAGAGATTTCAGTCTTTAGTAACGGTTATCAATTTAATGCTGCCACCAACAACTATTTTGATAACGATTGGCATCATTTTGTATTGAGCGTTGACCGCCGTACAAATGCAAATGTGTTTATTGACGGAAATCTTACTGGAAGTGTACGGTCCGATCAAATTGCAGGTCTAGCTGGAGCCAAAATGTGGCTAGGTGCTAGAGGCGTAAGGGTTAACCCAATTAAGGATTCCTTAGACCAATATTTTGATGGTTTTATTGATGAATTTAGAGTTTGGGGTACTTCCCGTAGCAAAGCTCAAATTGACCGTTATAGCAACACAAAACTAAGCGGAGAAGAGGCTGGATTACTTTCCTATATTCCATTTGAAAAATACATCAATACAAGCGGTACTTTTGTTATAAAGCAAACCTTACAAGATCAAACTGTATTTGATAATGGTCAGTTTACCCATGCTGAATCAGTAAACAACTCCTTTTCGGAAGTCGTGCCAACCATTCAGGATGCTCGTCCGCTTCAACCAATTCCTTTTGATTATGTCATTAACAACGACAAAATCATTATCACTCCAACTGTTGCAGCCAATAGAATTGAAAATACAATTTTGGATATTTCAATAAAAGACATTCAAGATGTGAATTCCAATAGAATGTTATCTCCAGCTTCTTGGACCGCTTTTATCGATCAAAATCAAGTGGTTTGGGAAGACAATGCCCTGACATTTACTAAGAAAGAGGGCGATACCTTGAGTTTTACGAATGTGATTGAAAACTTAGGTGGAATATCTTACGAGTATCAATTACTAAACTTACCGTCTTGGTTAAGTCCTAGCGAAACTTTTGGAACAATCAGTCCAACGGAAAAGAAACCAGTTTCTTTCCAAGTTGATCCAGGGTTGAACATTGGTTCGTATGAAAACATAATTAGCCTTAGAACTTCTTTCGGATTCGATGAGAAGCTGCTATTGAAAATCCGTGTTATAAAAGATGCACCAGAATGGGAAGTTAACCCAGAAGATTTCAAATACAGTATGAACATCACCGGGCAGATTCTTATTGACAACATCATTTCTACCGACAAGTATGATAAGGCTGCTGCTTTCATCGATGGGAAATGTGTAGGTGTTGCAAACTTGGAGTATCTATCGGCATTTGACCGATATGAGGTATTCTTGAACATCTATCACAATTCAAGCGATGCAGGTGATATCCAATTTAAAATTTGGGACGCTAGTCGCGGAAGAGAGCATGCAAATGTTAATCCTAAAATACCTTTTAGCGCCAATGCTATTATGGGCTCAGCTTCTGATCCTGTTAGTTTAATTGCCGATAACACCATCGCCAAAACTCTTGACCTAAAAACAGGTTGGAATTGGTTGTCCTTTAACTTAAATGATGCCGATTTCAAAAAGGTTAATTCTACACTAGAAGGAATAGGAACAAACGGGGATCTAATTAAATCCTTCACCACCTTTGATCAATACGATGAAGGAGTTTGGTCGGGTGACCTTTCGAACGCCGGTGGATTAAACCATGTATATGGTTATAAAATGTATTTATCGGCGGCAAGCAAATTACAACGAATTGGACTTCCTATAGATCCGGCCACCAATGCAATAAATGTATTGAACGGGTGGAACCTAATTGGATATCCTGTGCAAGTAAACCTCACAGTAAATGAGGCTTTAACATCTTTTACTGCCACTCACGGAGATGTAATAAAAAGTCAAAAGGCGTTTGCTCAATACGATGAAAACATTGGATGGATTGGTTCACTTAGCCATTTTGAGCCAAATAAGGGTTATATGTTAAGGGCCGAAAAGGGAATGGAATTCACCTTCCCACAAACTGGATCGTTATTTAAAACAGGGTTACCTGAGGAAGTTGTAATACCAAAACAATGGAATCTTGATGTTCATCAATACAGTAACAACATGAGCTTAACTGCTAATATTGTAAACGATGAAGCGTCAATCCTAACTAATAAAGAAGTTCTCCTAGCCTTTAACGGTGATAACTGTGTGGGTTATGCTAAATCGATTGACGGTATTTATTACGTTACCCTTTATGGTAAAGTTGAATCGGCGGTAACTTTCAAATTATATGATGAAAAGAAAGAACTGTTCTACGCCATCATGGATACCGTGATTTACAATGCTAACGATGTTTCAGGAACGTATAAAGCGCCTACTCCACTTAGATTGATTAAAAATTCAAGCGGACAGGCAATTGGCTTAAGTAAGGTGAATCCAAACCCGTTTAGAGACAATTTAAACATCACATTTACTAATAAGGATGCTAAGGTGGAAGCCATTAGTGTATATAACTCCTTAGGTCAGTTGGTTTATCATTTAAACACAACTAACCTTGATTTAAATAACAGTTTCATCTGGAATGGAAAGTCGAATAATGCAGATTCACTTCCAAATGGCGCATATTTTATGACTATTCGCTATACCAATCAAATTGAAACTCACCAACTTTTAAAACTGAAATAATGTTATACCTATCACACATAAAAAGCTGGACGCTACTGTTAATTACAGTCTTCGTTTTTGGGCAATCTTACGCCCAAAAACCAGACTGGTCAGTAGAGGCTAACAACTTTCAAAATAACATGACTGTTACGGGAGTTCTAGAATTAGAGTCCGCAAATTCAACCGACACCAACGACATCGTCGCTGCCTTTGTCGGGAATGAATGTAGAGGGATTGCAAAACCAATTTTCAACGAGAATAAGGGAGCATATTTCGTTTATTTCCTAATAATGAGTAATCAAAATTCGTCCGAGGAATTAACCTTCAAAATGTATGATAGCAGCCTAGACAAAGTTGTGGATTGCGTTAATAAAATGGAGTTTAATTTAGATGAAATTGTTGGCTCAATTTCTAATCCTTACATTTTCACCAACCAAGCATTCAATGCAGAAATTGTTTCCTTCGGGATTAAAGGTGTGTCTCAAACCACAATATTAGATAGTTTGACGCGGAAGGTGAATGTAGAAATCCAGGGAAATGCCGACCTAGGCAATTTAATTGCAGAGTTTAGTTTAAGCCCTGGGGCAACAACAAAAATTGATACTGTCACTCAAGAAAGTGGTGTGACTGCAAATGATTTTTCTTCACCAATAGTATATTCTATCTTCTCTGCCGATGGAAAAACCTCAAAAGATTGGGTGATCTCAATAGAAAAATCTGCTCCATTGTCAAACAATCAATTTGAAGCAGATAATCTAATTTTGTTAGTCTTCCCTAATCCATTTGAAAGAGAGCTTAATGTCACCTTAGAATCCAATGAAGACGTAATTGGTACAATTGCCATCTACGATGTTCAAGGGCGTGAAATAAGCGTGATTTTAGATCAAACATTCAAAGCTGGAACGAAATACTACGGATTCTTAAACGGTGATAATTTATCATCAGGAGTTTACAATGTAGTTTCATCTACCAACAAAGGAGTGATTTCTAAAAAAGTTATTCTGGTTAAATAAATAAATCTGTTTTAACTAAAACCTCCGCTCTTAAATAAGGGTGGAGGTTTTTTTATGCCTTTATATTACCTTTATTCTTGATGAGGATAACCCGCTTGTTTTTGACTTTTCTACTGTTTTTAAGTGCCAATAATTTAATGGCGCAAGAAGCGGGTGGGATTTCAAATCAAAAAGGAGAGAAGCTACTCATTGAACTTGAAGAGCTTTCAAAAAAGAAAACACCGCTAGGACGACTAGTAAATGAAATGGTGGTTTTTAGAAAGCCCAAAGCACAATCATCACTCCAAAAACAAGGATATACAGAGAATATTTGGGCCCCTCACGAGGGAAAAGTGGTTCGTTCAATTAAAATTGTGGGGCTTGATGTTTTCGGATTAAAAACGGTAAAGGCAACAAATCCATACAAGAAAACTTTCTTCAAAATAGGGGATGGACTGCATGTGAAAACACAGCGAGTAGTCATCCGTAACATGATTCTTTTTAAAAATGGTGATGTGTTGGATCCGTTGGCTATTGGAGAGTCTGAACGATTGCTAAGAAGCGCTGCGTTCATTTATGATGCGAAAATTTTAGCTTCCGAAACCGATTCGTTTTCTGCGGACAGCATAGACATTACCGTTATTGTAAGAGATAGATGGAGTATTGGAGCTGCCTTAAGTTATAATCCGCTTAATTTAAAAGGTAGGGTTAAACTACAAGAGTTAAATTTCCTAGGTCTTGGACATGCAATTACCCTTGGAGCGGGTTTTCAAAACATACCCTTCGAAAGGCAAGGGCTTGAAGTTCAATACAATATTCCTAACGTTACCTATTATAATTTGAACGGACGAGTAGCCTATGAAGATTTTGATGGGGTTAGCAAATTGACATTTGGCGGAGGTAGGGATTTCTTTTCCCCATCTACTGAGTTTGCTGGGGGAGCTTCCTTTAAGCTGTTGCAGAATAATTCACCTTTCCTTTATACTAAATATCCAGCCGAAGAGCTTCCTGTAAAAGCTTTTATTCAAGATTATTGGATAGGGTTTTCACCAGGAAGAGGCGATAAAGTAAAGCCTAAAATTGCCATAAGGGTAGTGAATACTAAATATACCCAACGACCTGATACGGGCCACGTGACCTACCAAGACAATACCATGTACTTGTTTGGAGTAGGAGTGAACAATAGACTGTTCTATCGGGATGCCTATTTATATAACCTAGGGGTTACTGAAGATGTTAGTGCAGGGAATCTCGCTGCCGTGATTATGGGGGTTAGAGTGCGTGAGCTTGAAACGTTGCCTTATTTAGGGGGTCGATATGCAATCGCAAACCATCAGCGCAGAGGAGGTTACCTTTTTGGGTCATTAGACGCGGGGACTTTTTATAAGGGCAACATCCCTGTTGAAGGGGTGGTTAGTGCCGATTTGAAGCTTATTTCGCGCTTGCAGACGATTAACGGCTGGGGTTGGCGCACATTTATTGGTCAGCGGTATTCAAAACGGTTTTCCAGCGTTACTAATCCCTCATTTACCTTAAACACTCGAAGGGAAATTAGAGGTATTACCATAACTCCTCCAGAAGGGAACCAGAAAATAGTTTGGAACGCCGAATCAGTGTTTTTCCCACCTTTCAAGCTTGCCGGGTTCACTTTTGCATTTAAGGCTTACGCCGATGTGGCAATAATTACTCCAGAAGCAATCTCGCTTAAAGATGGAGAGGTTTACCCTGCATTTGGAATTGGAATACGTTTCAAAAACGAGCATTTAGTATTCCGTGCTATTCAAGTTAGTTTGAGTTATTTCCCAAAGGGTCCCAATCCGTTTAAATTAGTAGAGAATGACTCTAATGTGTTCGGATTCAATAAATTAAACTACTCCAAGCCTGGAGTGGTGTCGTTTTAGTACGATTTTCCCACATCCCCTACAAAATCGGTGATTTTTACCGCCCATTTCCCTTGAGTTTTCGTGGGTTTCCCACCAAGCATTTTAAACATTTACCACGTTGGTGGTAAAACTTGTCCGTTTCCCCCATTTTTTACCACCCTTTTATCAAAACAGCCTGATTTCAAGACGAAAGCCTATGCGGATTGGCGTAGAACATTGTGGAAATCAAGCCTCTTGTGGAAAACTTTTAGGGGGATAAAGTGGTAGAATGTGGTAGGTGGTGGAGAAAATTATTACTTTTACTTATCAGAAATAACCAATGTCACAATTCATAGGAGAATATTATTGCAAGGTCGACGCGAAGGGGAGGGTAATGTTACCTACCTCTTTGAAGAAGCAGCTGCCTCCCGAAACCCAAGATCGATTCGTCGTGAATAGGGGTTTTGAAAAATGTCTTGTGCTCTATCCTCGCCAAGAGTGGGATGTGATAAGTGCTGATGTGAACAAGCTTAATCAATACGTGAAGAAGAATAGAGATTTCATTCGCTACTTCTATCGCGGCGCAACCGAAATGCTTTTAGATGGCACTGGAAGGTTGAATCTGCCGAAGCCTCTTTTGGGTTATGCAGGGGTTGATAAAGAGCTAGTCCTCTTCGCTTATTCTAACCGCATCGAGATTTGGTCTAAAGACAATTACGATAGTTTAATGATGGACGAGCCTGCTGACTTTGCCGACCTTGCTGAGTCGGTTATGGGTGGCGGCGACAATAACCCCAGTATAGATAATGGCTAGTGAATATCATAATCCCGTAATGCTCCATGAATGTTTGGAAGGGCTAGCCATCAAGGCGAGCGGGATTTATGTCGATGTTACTTTCGGCGGTGGTGGTCATTCCAAAGCAATTCTTAAAAAAATTTCAGGAGGAAGGCTGTTGGCTTTCGATCAGGATGAAGATGCTTTGGAAAATGCGCCAAAAGATCCTCAGTTCACCTTTGTTCATCAGAACTTTCAATACATGAAAAAGTGGCTGAAGTTCCATGGTGTTGAAAAGGTTGATGGCATTCTTGCCGACCTTGGAATTTCTTCTCATCAAATCGATGTTCCAGAGCGCGGTTTTTCAACGCGTTTCGATGCGCCTCTTGATATGCGTATGGATACTGGCTCAAGTCTTTCGGCTGCGACCGTAGTAAATACTTACCCAGAAAATGAACTTCATAAGATTTTTGGGATGTACGGTGAGGTAAAAAATGCAAAAACGCTTGCGCGGACAATCGTTACTGCTCGATTAAACCTAGAAATTATATCCACGTTCGATTTGATCGATGTGATAAAAAATATTGCTCCCAAGGGGAAGGATTTTAAATATTACGCTCAGGTTTTTCAGGCTCTTCGAATTGAAGTAAATGGTGAGCTTGATGTGTTGAAAGAATTCTTAATGCAGTCGTCGGAAGTGTTGGCCCCCGGAGGTCGCTTAGTGGTAATGTCTTATCACTCTCTTGAAGACAGGTTGGTGAAGAATTTTATCCAAAAGGGAAAGTTTTCTGGTGAGTTGGAGAAGGATTTTTACGGAAATCCAATTAAGCCATTGGAGGCAATTACCAGGAAAGCGGTAATGGCTTCTGACGAAGAAATAGAATTGAATGGCAGGGCGCGAAGTGCAAAGCTTCGTGTTGCCGAAAAAAAATAAAATGAATCGAGAAAAGCAATCGGAGAAAAAGACAAAGCCTGAGCGTCGCAAATTTCTGCGTCTTATTGCATTGACGACTAATTTTTCGAAAGCGAAGGTTCAAGAGTTTTTGCCTTTCGTGTTTTTCCTTGCCCTTCTTGCTCTTTTAAATATTGCCTCTCGACACAATGCCGAGAATATGGCAAGGGATATAAACATACTTAAGAAAGAAATAAAAGAGCTGCGTTGGGATTACATGACCAATAAAGCTGAGCTAATGTATATATGCAAGCAAACGGAAGTTGCCTTGCGTGTAGAGAGTTTAGGATTAAAAGAAAGTTTAACGCCACCTAAAAAGATTGTCCTTAAAAACTAATGAACGCTAGAAGAACCATATTACATCGTGTTTACCTGTCCTTTGTGTTGGTTGGTGTTTTTGCCTTGCTTATTGTTTTGCAAGTGTTAAAACTTCAAGTGATTCAAGGAAGTGAGTGGCGTAGTAAGGCTGATAGCGTTTCGACCAACTATATAAATGTGGAGGCTGTCCGTGGGAATATATTCGCCAACGACGGAAGTCTTTTAGCTACCAGTCTTCCTGAATACGAGGTGAGGATGGATGTGAATGCTGATGGTCTTATTGATGAGGTTTTTTATTCTAAAGTCGATTCATTGGCCTGGTCACTAGCGAATTTCTACAAGGATAAAACGTATCAGGAATACAGCAAAGAATTAAAGTGGGCACGAAAAAACGGATCGCGTTATCATTTAATCCGACGGGGAGTTAATTTCCCTGAGCTTAAAATCATTAAAGACTTCCCAATTTTCAATTTAGGAAGGTTCAAGGGCGGGCTTGTAGTGGAGCAAAAAAACCGAAGAGTTAAGCCTTTCAAAGCATTGGCGAGCCGTGCGATTGGTTATGTGAAGGAAGATATTAAAGTCGGATTAGAAGGGGCTTATGATGTTTATTTAGGCGGTACCACGGGGAAAAGGTTAATGCAGCGTCTTCCAGGTGGTTTCTGGATGCCAATTAACGATGATGATGAAATTGCCCCTAGGGACGGTTACGATGTGATTACCACCATTGATGTCAATATTCAAGATGTTGCGCACAATGCTTTAATGAAACAATTAACACTTCACGATGCCGATCACGGAAGTGTGGTGCTCATGGAGGTTCAAACTGGAGAGATCCGCGCGATTGCCAACCTCAGCCGCCTTGCCGAAGGTGTTTACGCCGAGGCTTACAATTACGCAGTAGGGGAGAGCACTGAGCCTGGATCGACTTTCAAGCTAGCTTCTATTATCGCTGCCCTTGAAGATGGTTATGTAGAAATCGAAGATTCTATTGATACCGACAGTGGCTTTGTTCAATATTACGACCTGGTTTTAAAAGATTCTAAGGCGGGTGGCTACGGTAAGATTCCGGTAAGTGAGGCTTTTGCGTTTTCTTCAAACGTTGCCATCTCAAAAATAATCTTTGAGAATTACGGAAATAAGCCTCAGAAATTCATAAACCACCTTCATAGAATGAAGTTGGATGAACCACTTGGACTAAACATCGCCGGTGAAGGAGTTCCTAGAGTTAAAAGCCCCGATGATAAATATTGGAGTGGAGTTTCACTTCCATGGATTTCTGTGGGATATGAAATTACCCTTACGCCACTTCAAACGCTAGTGCTTTACAACGCGGTAGCAAATAAAGGACGAATGATTGCGCCAATATTCGTGAAGGAAGTCCGCCAGCTTGGGAAGCCTGTTGAAAAATTTAAAGCGCGTGTTATCAATAGTAAAATCGCGTCAGACAAAACCCTAAAGGATGTCCGCAAACTTCTAGAGATGGTAGTCGAAGAAGGAACAGCAACCAATCTAAGAAACGCCTCATATAAAATTGCAGGTAAAACCGGAACGGCGCAAATCGCGCAAGGAAGCACGGGGTACAAATTAAATCAGACTATCTATCAGGCATCGTTCGCTGGTTACTTTCCCGCCGACAACCCAAAATACAGCTGTATTGTGGTAGTAAGCGCACCCTCAAAAGCGGTGTACTATGGAAACTTAGTAGCCGGCCCAATTTTCAAAGAAATATCAGATAAGGTTTACGCCTCGGGAATTGAGATGCATAAAGCTATTCCTGATACCACTGATGAGTCAGTATTCTACAGTCCACCAATCGCAAAACGAGGATTCTCTGAAGACACTCGATTAGCATATAAAGACATCGGCGTTAAGCCAACAATGAAAGGAAGTGACCCGTGGGTTAGGCCCTGGAAAGATGGAGATAGAATTGAATTACTACCGCATAAAAATATTCGCGGATTGGTCCCCAACGTGCTTGGAATGACCTTGATGGACGCCATGTTTCTACTGGAAAATGAAAGTCTTTCAGTCGAAGTAAATGGAAGCGGAAAAGTTGTTAATCAAAGTATTGCTCACGGAACCAGAATTAAGGGAAGGCAAACTGTGAAGCTGGAATTAAAATAAATGATGCGTCTAAAAGACATATTGAACCATGTAGAGATTCTTTCGATTTCGGGGAATCCTGAAACTGAGATTTCAAACCTGCATTTTGATTCACGTAATGTGAACCAAGACGACGTGTTTGTGGCTTTGGTGGGGACGTTGTCTGACGGTCATGATTATATTTCACAAGTTATTGAGGCAGGCGCCAGCGTGGTAATAGGTGAAAAAGAACTTGATTTAGGAGATGTCGCTTATGTTCAAGTGAAGGATTCAAAGCTTGCGTTAGCCGTTATGGCTGCGAATTTTTACGGCAATCCTGCCAAAGATTTAACCCTAATTGGCATTACTGGTACTAACGGGAAAACAACCGTGGCGAGCCTGCTTTTCGATGTGTTTACCGATTTGGGATACCCCTGCGGATTAATTAGCACTGTTGAAAATCGAATTATCAATAACGTAATTCCTGCAACACATACTACTCCAGATCCAATAAATTTAAATCTGCTTTACGCCGATATGGTTGCTGCAGGTTGCGAGTATTGCTTTATGGAAGTTAGCTCTCACGCATTGCACCAACAGCGTGTTCGTCCGCAAGATTTCAAAGTGGGCGTGTTTACAAATATTTCGCACGACCATTTAGATTATCATGAGACAATGGATGAATACATCCGTGTGAAGAAAATGCTTTTCGATGGATTGTCAAAAACATCTTATGCCATTACCAACCTTGACGATAAGCGCGGTGAGGTAATGCTACAAAATACAAAAGCGATAAAGTTAACCTATTCACTTCGCCGCCCTTCTGACTTTAAGGCAAAGATTCTGGAAAATCATTTCGACGGATTGCTTTTAGATGTAGACGGGGAAGAAGTGTGGTGTAAAATGGTTGGGGAGTTTAATGCCTCAAATATACTAGCTGTTTTTGGGGTGACTCAAGCGTTAGGGATTGAGCGTCAAGAAGCGTTAAGAGTGTTAAGTACACAAAAAGGAGCGGAGGGTAGATTCGATTCTATGATTTCTGACGAAAAGGTTATTGGAATTGTGGATTATGCACATACACCTGATGCACTTAAAAACGTGCTTCAAACCATTGAAAAAACCAGAAGAGGAATAGAAAAAGTAATAACCGTGGTGGGTTGTGGTGGCGATAGAGATCGTACAAAACGCCCGATAATGGCACAAGTTGCTTGTAGATACAGCAATACTGTAATTCTTACTTCCGACAATCCACGATCTGAAAATCCTGAAACCATTATTGAAGAAATGATGGAGGGCGTTCAAATTTCGGATAGAAAAAAAGTCCTACAAATTCCAAATCGGCGTGAAGCCATAAAAACTGCATGCCACATGGCAAGTGAGGGTGATATTATCCTTATTGCTGGAAAAGGGCATGAAAAATACCAAGAGATTAAAGGTGAGCGTACTCACTTCGATGATAAAGAAGAATTATTAAAACTGTTTAAAGCCTGCTAACATGTTATACTATCTTTTCTCATATCTAGACCAACAATTTGATTTCCCTGGGGCGGGGCTATTTCAGTTCATTTCGTTTAGAACGGCAATGGCTATCCTTACCTCTTTGTTTATCAGCACTTTGGTGGGAAAGCGAATTATCCGTTTTCTTCAAAAACAACAAGTAAGCGATGAGATTAGAGCGCTTGGCTTAAAGGGTGAAAATGAAAAGGTAGGAACGCCAACAATGGGTGGAGTAATTATTCTCCTTGCTATTATCGTTCCCACGTTATTGTTCACAAAGCTGCATAACATCTATGTAATCGTGATTTTAATCACCACAGTTTGGATGGGATTAATTGGGTTTTTGGACGATTACATCAAGGTTTTCAAAAAAGACAAAGCGGGTTTAGCGGGAAAATTTAAAATATTAGGTCAAGTGGGCCTTGGGCTAATTGTGGGGACGATTCTTTACGTTTCTCCTCAGGTTGTGGTAAGGGAAAATCCTACGCTTCCCGGTCAGGTGGCTAAGGTTAATTCTGCCAATTCCGATGTGAAAACTACGGCGACAAATATTCCTTTTTTCAAAAATAACGAATGGGATTATGCGCTGTTGCTTAAGCCTTTTACCAAGGATTATCAGAAATGGTCTTGGCTTATTTTTATTCCCGTAGTTATCATTATTGTAACTGCGGTAAGTAACGGAGCAAACATTACCGATGGCCTTGACGGGCTCGCTACGGGAGTCAGCGCGATTATCGGGGCAACGCTCGGGATTCTTGCCTATGTCTCCGGTAACGTGGTCTTCGCCGATTATCTCAATATTCTCTATATCCCAAACAGTGGGGAGCTTGTAGTATTCGCAGGAGCCTTCCTTGGAGCTTGTATCGGATTTCTTTGGTACAATTCTTATCCCGCCCAGGTTTTTATGGGTGATACGGGATCCCTTGCAATCGGAGGAATTATCGCGGCCTTCGCGGTAATGATTAGAAAAGAACTTTTGATTCCTGTTTTATGTGGAATCTTCCTAGTAGAAAACCTTTCTGTAATCATGCAGGTAGGCTGGTTCAAATACACGAAAAAGAAATTCGGAGCGGGACGCAGAATCTTTTTGATGTCGCCGCTTCACCATCACTATCAAAAATTGGGATATAACGAGTCTAAGATTGTTACGCGATTTTGGATTATCGGGATTTTCCTTGCGGTTATTACCATTATCACGCTAAAAATAAGATAAGAATGAATAAGAATCCACATATCAATCCGGGCACTAAGCTTACCATCCTTGGCGGTGGCGAGAGTGGTGTAGGGACTGCTTTGCTTGCAAAGCAGAAAGGATATGCGGCGTTTCTTTCTGATGCTGGTGCGCTGAAGCCTGAGTATAAAAAGGAGCTTGAAGATGCTCAAGTGCCATTTGAAGAAGGTGTTCACACTTTCGAAAGATTACTTGAGGCTTCTGAAATTGTAAAAAGTCCAGGAATTCCTGACACCGCAAAGATTATTGTTGCGGCACGTGAAAAAGGAATTTCGGTGATAAGTGAAATTGAGTTTGCCGCTCGTTTCACAAATGCAAAAATGGTGGCCATTACCGGCAGTAACGGTAAAACTACCACCACAATGCTTACCCACCATATTCTGAAGAATGCAGGGATCAATGCTGCGCTTTCAGGTAATGTGGGCATTAGCATGGCACGCACCGTGGCGAATTCAGATGCTGATGTGTATGTACTTGAATTAAGCAGCTTCCAATTGGATGGCATGTTTGATTTCAAAGCCGACATCGCGGTGTTACTCAACGTAACGCCAGACCATCTTGATCGCTACGATTACAAAATTGAGAATTACACTGAATCCAAATTTCGAATAATCCAAAATCAGGGCCCTGACGACACTTTTGTGTATTGCGCAGATGACCCTATTATCCAAAAAGCTATGAGCAGAAGAAATATTGTAAGTAAGACTATGCCATTTTCTATTGACCACACAGTAGATCAGGGAGCAATGCTACGCGAAGATGAGATGCTGATAAAATATCGTCAGGATCAAATGGCTATGAGCTTGCACAAATTGGCGCTGCAAGGAAAGCATAATCTTTATAACTCTATGGCTTCAGGGATTGTGGCCAAGGTGCTTGATATTCGTGATGAAAACATCCGCGAAAGCATGAGTAACTATAAGAATGTACCCCACAGACTTGAAGATTGCGGACAAATTCAAGGGATTAACTTCATTAACGACAGTAAGGCCACAAACGTTAATGCCGTTTGGTATGCATTGGAAAGTATGCCTAAAAATGTGGTTTGGATTGTAGGCGGTGTAGACAAAGGCAACGACTACGAAATGCTTAAGGATTTAGTAAAAGAAAAAGTGGTTGGCATCGTGTGTTTAGGTGTTGATAATACAAGGATTAAAGAGGTTTTTGGTGACTTGTTGCTTCCTATGGTGGAAAGCCAAAACATGGACGAAGCCGTGAATTGCGCATATCACATGGCTGAAAAAGGTTTTAAAGTATTGTTGTCGCCGGCGTGTGCAAGTTTTGATTTATTTGAGAACTACGAAGATCGTGGAAATCAGTTTAAGCAATCAGTAAGAGAATTGTAATATGTTAAATTGGATATTATCACAGACTAAGGGGGATAGAGTAATATGGATTATCGTATTGCTGCTGTCTTTGGTGTCTCTGTTGGCAGTTTACAGCTCAACGGGAACGCTCGCCTATAAGTATCAATCTGGGAATACGGAGTATTATCTCCTAAAGCATTTTGGTATTATGGTGTCTGGGCTTGTGATAATGTATTTGACCCATTTGGTCCCCTATAAATACTATTCAAGGCTTTCGCAGATAATGCTTTTCATTGCGATTCCGCTTTTGTTTTTAACCTTAATCTTAGGAACTAACCTTAACGAAGCTAGACGTTGGATAACACTTCCAATCATTAACCTTTCCTTCCAAACATCCGATTTAGCCAAGCTGGCACTTATCATGTTCCTTGCACGGATGTTGAGTAAAAAACAGGATTCGATCAAAGATTTTATGAAATCCTTTGTGCCCATAATCGCTTCGGTAATTGCGGTATGCGGATTAATTGCACCTGCCAACCTTTCGACAGCGGCGGTTCTTTTTGGGACAAGCATTTTATTGATGATTATCGGGCGGATAAGCTTTGGGCAGATATCCCTAGTGCTTTTCTGCGGATTGATATTGTTGATTCTACTTGTGCTTTTTGGACCAAGAAGGGAAACGTATAAATCCCGGATTGGGACATTTTTTAATAAAGAAAATGCCACTGCCGCACAATTGTTTCAGTCAGATCAAGCGAAAATTGCAGTGGCCACGGGAGGGTTAATAGGAAAAGGCCCAGGAAATAGTACCCAAAGAAATTATCTGCCTCACCCATATTCAGATTTTATTTACGCCATTATTATTGAGGAGTATGGCATGATTGGAGGTTTTGGAATTTTAGGACTTTACTTGATTTTCCTATACCGGTGTATACGAATAGTTACCAAAAGCCCCGGGGCATTCGGGGCGCTACTGGCGGCGGGGCTGAGTTTCGCGCTGGTCATTCAGGCGCTAACCAACATGGCGGTGAATGTGAATTTATTCCCCGTTACAGGATTGGCGCTGCCTCTGGTGAGTATGGGTGGGACATCCATCTGGTTTACCAGTATCTCTCTCGGAATAATTTTAAGTGTAAGCAAAAATGTGGAGGAGAACGAGGATGAAGTTCCTACCACAGGAAATACAGTAAGACCAGCAAACTATAAAGTGATTACCACTTAATGAGTGAAAATAAAAACATATCGACCCAAAGTAAACCTCGCGTGATAATAAGCGGTGGCGGGACAGGCGGACACGTCTTTCCGGCAATTGCCATTGCTGATGCGATTAAGGTTTTGCGCCCCAATGCCGAAATTCTTTTCGTTGGCGCTAAGGGGAAAATCGAGATGGAGAAAGTTCCGGAAGCGGGATATAAAATTGAGGGATTGACAATTGCTGGAATTCAGCGAAAGCTTACGACCAAGAATTTAAGCTTCCCATTTAAATTATTCAAAAGCTTAGGTCGCTGCCGATCTATTTTAAAATCATTCAAGCCTGACATGGCCATTGGTGTTGGAGGGTATGCAAGTGGTCCCCTTTTGTTTATGGCAGGAAATACCGGAGTTCCGGTTTTTATCCAAGAACAGAATTCCTACCCTGGAATCACCAACAGGATTCTTTCGCGTTATGCCAAGAAGATTTTTGTGGCATATGAGGGAATGGGGAAACTTCTTCCTAAAGAAAACATTGTGCTTTCAGGGAATCCTGTCCGCAAAGACATTGCACAGGTAAAAGATCAAGGGGAATCGCGTCAAGCATTCGGCCTTGAGCCTGATAAAACCACCCTTTTAATAGTTGGTGGAAGTCAAGGCGCGAGAAGTATAAATAAAGCGATTGAAGCTGGCTTAGATGAGCTTATTACCAATAATGTGCAGGTGATATGGCAGACCGGAAAGGGTTACCAATCAGCGCATGCATCAGATAAAAAAGGCTGCAGCCGAAATGAGTTTATCAGAAATATGGCGGAGGCTTATTCAGCTGCCGATGTTGTGCTGGCTCGCTCTGGCGCAAGCACCGTATCAGAACTTGGTGTAGTAGGGAAACCGGCGATTTTTGTGCCCTTCCCTCATGCTGCCGAAGACCATCAAACGTCCAACGCCAAGGCCATGGTTGATAAAGAAGCTGCGCTATTAATAAAGGATAATGACGCAGGCAAGGAGCTGATTAAAACGGCGCTTGCATTGCTAAACGATAAGAATAAAAGGACAGCAATGGCTGCCCAAATGAAAAAATTAGGAATAGAAAACGCTGCTGATAGGATTGCGCGTGAGACATTAGAAATAATAGGGAAATAGTGAACTTGGAAAAAATACATACGGTTTATTTTGTCGGCATTGGCGGCATTGGAATGAGTGCCTTAGCGAGGTATTTCAACGCCAATGGGAAGCGCGTGCTTGGCTACGATAAAACCGAAACCAAGTTGACAGCAAGTTTAATCTCCGAAGGGATTAGCATCACTTTTAAAGATGATGTCGACGAAATCCCCGAAGATTTATTGGTAGCTAGCGATAGCACGCTTGTGGTGTACACGCCTGCCATACCAAAAGAAAGCCACGTGCTTACTCATTTTTCTGAAAATAGTTTTCAGATATATAAAAGATCTGTGGTTCTCGGGTTAATTACCCAACATCATTTCACCACTGCTGTGGCAGGAACCCATGGAAAAACAACTGCCTCAAGTATGGTGGCTCATTTGCTTAATCAGGTAGATGGGGGTTGTTCCGCATTTTTGGGAGGGATTGCGGTCAATTACAACTCCAACCTTTTGTTAGGTAAAAGCGATCATATGGTTGTTGAAGCCGACGAGTATGACCGCTCATTTTTAACGCTTAATCCAAATATTACTATCATCACCTCAATGGATCCAGATCACCTGGATATTTATGGTGCTGCTGAGAATTTAGAGAAAACTTTTATTGAGTTCGCCTCAAAAACTACAGCCGACGGAAATGTGCTGCTTCACCATTCTTTAAAAAACAAGCCGGTTTTTGGTGGGGAGAAGGTATATACCTATGGGATAGGAAGCGACGCCGACTGGAGTACAATGAACTTAAGGGTTGAAAACGGACATTATTTATTCGATTTAATCAGCCCGATTGCCAATATTTTTGGTGTAGCGCTAAAAATGGGCGGAATTCATAATGTGGAAAACTCCATCGCCGCAATCGCCGCCGCTCAGTTGTCGGGATTGGATGGCGAAAACATCAAAACTACCCTCGAAAGTTATAGAGGAGTGAAGCGAAGATTTGAATATCAAATTGAGACGGAGGATGTAATTTACATTGACGATTATGCCCATCATCCAAAGGAGATTGAAACGACGCTTAAATCGGCGCGTAGCTTGTATCCGGGTAAAAAGATAAGCGTTATTTTTCAGCCGCATTTATTTTCAAGAACACGAGATTTTGAGGGTGAATTTGCCCGCACCTTGGCTTTAGCCGATGAGCTATTTCTGCTTGATATTTACCCCGCGCGGGAGCAACCGATTGAAGGAATATCAAGCAAAATTTTGTTAGAAAAGGTAGCCTTAGAGCACAAGAAATTGGTGACTCCTGATGAAATGTTGAAAATATTGCAAGAAAAAAGAGTTGAAGTTTTATTCACTTTAGGTGCAGGAGATATTGACAAGTTAGTTGAGCCCATAAAAAATGTTTTGGGGGGGACGGTTACATTATGAAAGCCAAGGTCTTAAATATATCGGCGATTGTTGGTGCTTCACTGCTGGTGATAGTGTCTTTAGGCTTCGTTGGCTCTAAAACTATGGCGATTTTATGTTCGGGAGTGACCATGGACATTGATTTCTCCACAGGTCATGAGTTTGTTTCGACCGACGATTTACATGCTATTGTTTACGATTATAACGACAGTCTTGTAGCCCGTCATATCTCCAGTATCGATTTAAAATCGATGGAAGATAAAGTGAAAAAACACCCCTTTGTCGATAAGGTAAATGCCTATTTCGAGATTGATGGTGAATTGCATATTGAGGTGACTCAAAAAGAACCCTTAATGAGGGTTATTCCTTCCCGTGGTGAAGGATATTATTTAGATAACGACACATTAAAGCTTCCACTTTCGCGCTATTACACTGCGCGAGTTTTGGTGGCAAATGGAAATATAAAAGAAAAAATGGCTCAGGATGTTGAGCCAGTAAAAGGGGAGCTTGTAAAAGACCTATATAAAATTGGTCATTATGTAAGTCAAGACCCCTTTTGGAAATCGCAGATTACGCAGATTTTTGTCGACGATAAAAAAGAGATTTGGCTTATCCCACGTGTGGGGTTTCATAAAATTCTCCTTGGGAATGCCCAAGACATTGACAGAAAGTTTAAAAACCTTCATATTTTTTATAAAGAGGGCTTGAATAAAATTGGATGGAGTCATTACGAAACCATCAACCTTAAGTTTAATAATCAGATTGTGTGCACAAAAAAGTAAATCCTATGAAAGCGAACGGAGAAAAAGAAAATCGAATTGTGGTAGGCCTAGATATTGGGACTACCAAAATTTGTGTGATAGTAGGTCGTAACAACGAATACGGAAAATTAGAAATTCTTGGTATGGGGAAAGCTCCATCGGCGGGGGTAACACGTGGTGTTGTCTCCAATATTGAGAAAACTGTAGATGGAATTAAGGAGGCTTTGGAAAAAGCATCTGAGGCTTCAGGAGTAGAAATAAGCTCGGTAAATGTAGGAATTGCCGGTCAGCACATAAAAAGCTTACAGCATCGTGGGATTATCACGCGCGACAGTAACAACGATGAAATTCAACGTAAAGACATCGACCGTCTGATTGAAGATATGTACAAATTGGTTATGCCTCCAGGAGAGGAAATTATCCATGTGCTTCCACAAGAATATACTGTCGACAATGAATCTGGGATTAAAGAACCAATCGGGATGAGCGGTATGCGCCTTGAGGCAAATTGCCATATTATTACGGGTCAAATCACTGCAGCTAAAAATATTTACAAGTGTGTTCAGAAGGCAGGATTAGATGTCGAGAACTTAACACTTGAGCCACTTGCCAGCTCTGACGCTGTGTTGAGTGAAGAAGAAAAAGAAGCAGGCGTAGTGCTTGTAGACATAGGGGGTGGAACTACTGATGTAGCGATATTCTTTGATGGAATCATTCGCCACACGGCCGTAATTCCTTTTGGGGGTAACAGCATCACCGAAGATATTCGCGAAGGCTGCACAGTAATGCGCAACCAAGCAGAGAAATTAAAGACACACTTCGGTTCGGCTTTAGCCGATGAAACCAAGGAAAATGAGATTATCTCTATCCCTGGACTTCGCGGAAGAGAGCCAAAAGAAATTTCCATGAAAAACTTGGCGAACATCATCCAGGCGAGAATGGAAGAAATTATTGAGCATGTGTATTACGAAATCCGCTCAAGCGGATTTGAGAAAAAACTTATCGGTGGCATTGTAGTAACCGGTGGTGGATCTCAATTACGTCATATAAACCAACTTTTTGAATACATCACAGGAATGGATGCTCGCGTAGGTTACCCTAACGAGCACATCGCCAAGGCATCAGACGACGATATCAAGAGCCCTATGTACTCTACAGGTATTGGTCTTGTAATCACTGGAATTAAGGAAGACCAGTGGAGGTCACAAAAATTGTCGCCAGAGCAAAAGCAAGAGAAGAAGCAGAAAGACAATTGGCTTGATAAAATCTTCAAACAAGGAAAGCAATTCCTTGCCGAAGATATGGACGATCACGATTTCGTGAAATAATTAAGAATTAACTGAACTATTAATAAATAAATTTAAAGACAATGGAATTCGAGTTGCCAAAAGAAAAATCCTCAATCATCAAGGTGGTTGGGATAGGTGGCGGCGGTGGAAATGCCGTGAACCACATGTTTAAGCAAGGAATAAAAGGTGTAGACTTCATCGTATGTAATACTGATGCGCAAGCCCTGGACTTAAGTCCTGTTCCTAACAAAATTCAACTAGGAGAAAGCCTTACCGAAGGTCGCGGTGCGGGATCTCTTCCTGAAGTAGGGAAGAATGCTGCCATCGAGAACATCGATAGCATTAAGGAATACCTAGAAATTAATACAAAGATGCTTTTCTTAACTGCCGGAATGGGTGGTGGAACAGGTACTGGTGCCAGTCCGGTGATCGCGCAAGCGGCTAAGGAGCTTGGTATTCTTACTGTGGCTATTGTGACTACGCCTTTCGGTTTCGAAGGTAAGCGTCGTCGTGAGCAAGCTCAAAAAGGTATTGAAGAACTTCGCAAGAGCGTTGATACACTACTTTTGGTGTCCAATGATAAACTGCGTGAAGTTTGCGGTAACCTTTCTCTGTCTAACGCTTTCGCGGAAGCCGACAATATTTTAACCACTGCTGCCAAAGGTATCGCTGAGATTATCACGGTGCCTGGTTACATAAACGTCGACTTTGAAGATGTGAAAACAGTGATGAAAGAAAGTGGAGTAGCAATCATGGGTACTGGTGTTGCCGAAGGCGAACACCGCGCTATTCAAGCTGCCGAAGCTGCTTTATCGTCGCCGTTACTAAACGATAGCGAAATTGTAGGAGCAAATCACATTCTATTAAACATCACTTCAGGTACTAAAGAAGTGTTGATGGATGAGATCTCTGAAATCACCGACTTTGTACAAGATGCGGCTGGACTTACGGCCAACATTATCTGGGGTAACTGTAACGACGATTCGTTAGGGGAAGCTATATCTGTAACCTTAATCGCAACGGGATTCAAAACCGGTGAGGAAGATGCAAACCTGAACGCTAACAAACGTCACGTATTAGAGCCAAACAATCCTTCGCCAAAGCCAACGCCAGCTAACGATGGATTTTCTGTCCGTTCAGAGCCTACCTTTGGGTCAGAAAACGCAACTACACAGCAGCCAAAACAACCTGATTTGTTCAGCTGGGAAACCAATATTGAGAAAAAGGAATCTCCACATGAGGAAATTGAATTTACGGTAAAGACTGTCGATACACCAACGCCAGAACCTCAGCCTAAAGAGCAAACAGAGGAGCCTCAGCATACAGAAAATCAAGACTCAGCATACCGAAGAACACAAGAGCGCATCGCCAAGCTTAAGGGTTTAAGCATGGGAATGAAAACTTCGGGTGGATTAAATGAAATGGAAGAAGTTCCTGCCTATTTAAGACGCCAAGTTGAATTGGATGATGTTCCTCATTCTTCTGAATCAAATGTGTCACGTAGAACCCTTTCTGACGATGAAAATCAACGTCCTGAGATTCGTTCTAACAACTCATTCTTGCACGATAACGTAGATTAATGATTCATTAATAGTTCAATTACGCAACTCGAGTAAAGTTTAAAGCGGGCTGGAGCATTTTTTAAGACATAGGAAACTGTGTTTTTGAATGCTCTGGTCCGCTTATTTTTTTTTAAATTGAAAAGAATATTTACCTTGGGATTTAATATACCCTAAACTAGTTCACTAGGTCAAAGCATTGATTACCAGTCTAAACTACTATGAAAGTTCCTCAGTTTTTCATTTTCTTTATCTTATT
Source organism: Sphingobacteriales bacterium (assembly GCA_047635375.1). GTDB lineage: Bacteria > Bacteroidota > Bacteroidia > Sphingobacteriales > Sphingobacteriaceae > JBLIKP01. Next base: position 28,845 of record JBLIKP010000016.1, read on the forward strand.
TCTAGGGTTTACTATTTCCCAAGTTTCAGCTCAAGAAACTTTTGTTTGCGGCACAAATACCGCTGAAGTTCATCCTCAATCTTTTTACAAGCCAAAACATCCTGGATTAAAAAAAACAGGCCTAGAAGAAGCTCCTAGGATTGTTCCTGTGGTGCTTCACATGGTAAGACAGTCTGATGGATCTTCCAATTACAACCCTGATTATTATTGGATAGTAGCCAATGGGGATTTTAGAAATGAATTTTTAAAATACGGGATTCAACTTGAATTCTGTGACACCATTAACTTTATAGATAGCTCGGCAATTGCTTACGAAGCGGTAAATGGCTCTAACGATTACCGTGATTATCTTTGGGATTATGAACATGTAGATGAAAAATTAAACATTTATATCGTTGGATCAATACAAGGAGCAGGCGGCTTATATTCGGGAAATAAAACCATATTCTTAGTCAACTATGGGTTTAATAAGCACACCTTTATGCATGAGGTTGGCCATGCCTTAGGACTTGCTCATACCCACAATACTTACTTTCCCAACCCTAATGAATTAGTGGCAAGAACCAATTGCTATGAGGCAGGGGATTATTTCTGTGACACCCCCGCCGACCCAAAACTTTCTCAAAATAATGTGAACGATAATTGTGAGTATACGGGGTCACAAAAAGATGATGCCGGAGATTCTTACGTGCCAGATCCTGCAAACATAATGTCATACTCACCCGGTAAATGCCAAACGATTTTTACGCCTGAGCAAACCGCGCACATGCACAGTGTAATTGATGATCTTTATGCCAATGCAAATGCCTGTGTGGAAGGGGAAAAATATTGCATCGAACAGGAACTTTTAGATACCTGCGGCGGAATTTTAACAGATGGTAGCCGCGGAATCCGATATGCTAACAACTCAGATTGTGAATGGGTGCTAGCATCCACCGAGCCCGATGGTAAATTCAGGTTCAATTTTCAATACTTTAAAACTGAAAAAGAAGATCTAAGTGTGGGGAACGCTGGGGATGTATTGTACATCTACGACGGTCCAAATGATACCTATCCGCTTTTATTAAAACATTCAGGGAAATCCAAGCCCGGGCCAGTCTATTCGAATAGTGATTCTGTTTTTATTCGTTTTACCACCAATGCTACCGTCCGTGAAAAAGGATGGGCATTGAACTTTAACTGTTACCAAGGGTATAATCTTAAGGTGTTTTGGCCATCAAACAATATTGAGAATAAATTTCTATATGATGGTCCTGAGTTTAAAGTTACCACCTATGCAATAAATGAAGGGACGCTGCCCTTGGAGAATTACCATATGAGTCTTTATGTCTCAGATAATTCTGTATCCAAAGATTTCAATAAAATTATTGAAGGCCCACTTCTTCCAGGAGATTCACAAAAGGTAGTTTTTACCATTAATCCTTGTGATTTAGAAGGCGATGGAGAAAAGAGTAGGTATTATATAATCCGATTGAACGGAGATAAAAAAGACTTAATCGACGAATATAACGAGGACGATAATTCTGGCAGTAGTCCCACCTTTTACACTTTTGATCCTCAATGTGATTCCAACTGTACTGGACCTAATATTTTTGAAGGGTGTTTCGGAGAATTTGATGATGGAAGTCTGGATGGTGATTATGAGCAATACCAAGACTGTTCGTGGATAATTAAAGGGACTTCTGGCCAGCCCTTAAACTTAATATTCACTCACTTTAGGTTACAAAGCTACCGCGACTCAGTTTGGGTGTACGATGGTGAAGACGAAAATGCTAACCTTATTGTCCGCCTCGGAAAAGAAATTAATGAGGCCCCTCTAGACACGTTTAAAGCCACAGGCGATCGCATGTTTATTCGTTTTGCTTCAAATTTAAACCGTAACAAAGGGTGGGGAGTGAAGTTTTGGTGCGATGGGTACGAAAATGGCCCCTGGGCTGGAAATCTCTCTGCCGACTCGGTTTCAATAACCCAAGAAAGGGAAGTATTACGCTTGCGCGGAAAGGTTTATACCACCTCAGTAAACGAAAAAGCAGGAGATTCCTTCACCGCGAAAATGGTTATATCCAAGGATAGGAAATTTGACACCCAAGACTCCGTTCTTTTTGTAAAAACATTTAATGGTTTAAACGCAATTGACAGTGTGGCTTGGGCCGAGGAAATTAGTCTTTGCGATTTTCCTGCCGACTATCCCCAGTTTTTTGTGGGGATTGTAATTGATCCAAACAATGCAATTGAAGAGGAGTTGGAATCCGACAATGAAGATTTTTCAAAAATCAGCCCAATTTCTGGTTCTCCCGTACCTGATTTTTCAATTGGTGAGGGTACAGGGAAGTTTGGGGTAACGGTAACAGACAAGAGTACAAAAATAAGCCTAATTGATTCCTGGACTTACGACTGGGGAGATCAAAGTACTCCATCAAACATTCCAAACGACGAGCATAACTATGCTGAAATTGGAGTATATGAAATTGTCCAAACCATAACCGGTCCTTGTGGGGATTCCACGAGAAAGAAATCTGTGGAGTTTTTTGCCACGAGTGTAGATCAAGTCCTTAATGAATTAAACCAAGTGGTTGTGTTCCCAAATCCCGGGAATCTCAGTGAAATTAAAGTAAGCGGACTGGAAAGTGGTGACTTAGTAAACATGGTAGATATTATGGGTAGAACGCTGGGCTCTGTTAAGGTGATTAATCCAAATGATTTTACGGTAGCCCAAATTTCTAGTCTAAATGCAGGGATTTACACTCTTCAAATTATTCGTAAAGATGTGTCAAGGCTTATTAAATTTGTGGTGAATTAATCACGCCATTTATGTCCGTACAGATTGTCCAAATAAAACCGAAATTCGAGAAGGCCGTGCAAAGCTTGTTCAGAGCCGTGGTGAAATTCATGAATGAAGGCGGACTGTTCCAATGGGACAAAAAATACCCTCAGCCCGCAGCGCTCAATCAAGATATTCTAAACGGCGAGATGTATGGAATCCTTGAGGGTGAAAAGGTTGTAGCTACAATAACCTTAAATACCAATCAGGACGAGCCGTACGAATCCTTACCATGGGAAATTACCGAAGGCACACAACTGGTAGTCCATCGTTTGGCCGTTCACCCCAAGCACTTGGGAAATAAATTCGGTAATCATTTAATGGCTTTCGCCGAAGATTTAGCCCGAGAGCAGGACCACACCGCAATTCGTTTAGATACCTTTTCCGGAAATCCACATGCGTTAAAACTTTACGATAATCTTGGGTATAAGCGAGTAGGGATAATCAATCTTGATTATAGGGAAGGGGACTTTGTGGTTTTTGAGAAAGGGATGTAATAAATAATTTTCTTAAATTATCGTCTAATTGTAATTGGATACCATGTCGAATGTTTAAAAATAATGGTTAATGATGAATTGTAAATTGTAAATGTACTTAGGGAGAAAATTTAGAAGAACTAAGAGTTTAGATTCCGCGATTTTTGGCAAAAAAAACGAACATTAAACATTAACCAAAAACAATTAACAATTAAAATTAATGGTGAATGGTTGATTTGTTATGAAAGAAAATGTAGTGAAAGCCAAGAGTTTAGAATTTGCGATACGCATAGTGCGCTTGAACCAACGATTATGTTCAGACAAGAAAGAGTTTGTGATGTCTAAACAAGTGCTTCGAAGCGGAACTTCCGTAGGCGCTATGATCCGAGAAGCTGAGCACGCTGAATCAAAACCCGACTTCATTCACAAAATGGCAATTGCCCAAAAGGAAATAAACGAAACGCTCTATTGGCTCGAATTACTCTTCAAAACAGATTACCTAAATCAAACGGAATACAATTCACTGGCTCTTGATGCAACAGAACTGTTAAAACTCCTAACTAGTATTATCAAAGTAACTAAATCCAACCTTTACAAAACATAATGGTTAATGTTAAATTGTGAATTGTAAATGAGCAATAACAGAAAATGTGATAAAACTTAAAGTTTAGAATTTGCGATATGCATAGTTAAAACCCAATCGCCAATTAAAAAATCACCCTTAAAAATTAATAATTAATCATTAACACTTAACCATTAACAACACCCCATTAACTATCAAACATCAATAATTAACACTTGACAATTAATCATTAACAATTGATAATTAACCATTAAAAATTAACACTTAACA
>JBLIKP010000017.1:0-32784 GCA_047635375.1 Sphingobacteriales bacterium
TTCACACCGAAGGTGAGGTTACCAAAAGAGGCTTGGCACATAATTTAAATATTGCTGTCCACTATATGGCGTATTGGCTGAGTGGGACAGGCGCTGTTGCCCTAAATAATTTAATGGAGGATGCTGCGACTGCAGAAATCAGTAGGGTTCAAGTACAGCAATGGCTTAAACACAAGGTAGTTTTAGATAATAAAGAAATAGTAACTGAAAATTTAGTGTGTGAAATTTTAAAATATGAAACACGCAAAGTCTTCTCCCTGTACCCAGAAAATCCTCTTTTTCAACAAAAAATAATGTTGGCCTCAGAATTGATATCCAATTTGGTTCTCAATGATAAAATGGAAGATTTCCTTACCCTAGAAGCCTACAAAAGACTATAAAATTCAACCTTTTAATATATAATAATCAAAAAATGAATACTGAAGATAGAAAAATCCAAATTACAACCGATTGGACAACCAACCCAAGATGGGAAGGAATTGAACGTCCATACACGGCCGAAGATGTCGTTAAACTTCGTGGTAGTATTTTAATCGAGCATTCTCTTGCTAGGCTCGGTGCAGAGAGACTTTGGAATCTTCTCCATACTCAAAAATTTGTAGCTGGACTTGGTGCCTTAACGGGAAATCAAGCTATTCAAGAAGTACAAGCAGGGTTAGATGCTATTTACCTTAGCGGATGGCAAGTTGCTGCTGATGCGAATTTAGCAGGGCAAATGTACCCTGATCAAAGTTTATACCCTGCAGATAGTGTTCCCTCTGTTGTGAAAAGAATTAACAACGCTTTAATGCGTGCCGACCAGATTCAATCAGTTACTGGAGAAGGAAATATCCATTATTTAGCGCCAATTATGGCTGATGCCGAAGCAGGATTTGGGGGCAACTTAAATGCCTTTGAATTAATGAAGGCAATGATTGAAGCAGGTGCAGCAGGTGTTCACTTTGAAGATCAACTTTCTTCTGCAAAGAAATGCGGACACTTAGGTGGCAAGGTATTAGTGCCCACTCAAGAGGCTATCAATAAGTTGGTTTCAGCACGTTTAGCTGCCGATGTGATGGGCGTACCAACTATTATCGTAGCGAGAACAGATGCTGATGCTGCAAACTTAATTACAAGTGATATTGATCCTCGCGATCTTAAATTTATTAAAGGGAAACGAACATTAGAAGGTTTCTACGAAGTTGAAAATGGAATTGACCAAGCAATCGACCGTGGATTAAGTTATGCACCTTATGCAGATCTTATCTGGTGTGAAACTTCACATCCTGATTTGGGAGAAGCAAAAAAATTCGCAGAAGCAATTCACGCTAAATTCCCTGGTAAAATGTTAGCATATAACTGCTCTCCTTCATTCAATTGGGCCTCTAAGTTAAGCGAGCAAGAAATGTCTACTTTTCGTGAGAACCTTGCCGATTTAGGGTATAAATTCCAATTCATTACTCTTGCTGGCTTCCATGCCCTTAATACAAGTATGTTTGAATTAGCTTGTGCATATAGAGATAACGGAATGGCTGGGTATAGTAAACTACAGGAAAAAGAATTTGCACTCCAAAAACAAGGGTTTAAGGCTGTAAAGCACCAAGCTTTTGTGGGGACAGCATATTTTGATCATGTTCAACAAACAGTTATGGCTGGAAATTCATCCACCACAGCTCTTTCAGGTTCAACAGAAGAAGCGCAGTTTTAAAAGATTCATTATTTAACAAAAAAGCCGACTTATTAAGTCGGCTTTTTTTATGATAAAAGTTTTTGTCGTAATAAAAACTCTAGTTGATCATTTGCAGTAAGTAGATCTTTTGTGAGCTGAACGTTTTCTGCTTTTAATTGAAAAACCTCCAGCGCGTTTTTAATAACTATCCCTAATTCATTATCATTCCAGAGTTTAGAAATGTACCTGTAAACCTGGCCTTTATTAATAGCGTAAATAACATTTTTATCTCCAGATTTAGCCTTAGATTATTTTTGCACAAATAATTCTGAAAAACTTGAATTGCCAAGGTTAATGCTTGTAGATATACAAATGCCAATCATGAGTGGATTCGATTTAATCGATGAACTCGCAGATAAGTTTCCTTCTTTCTAGTACAATCTATGGTGAGGATGCAAAAAGGGCAAAACAAAATCCTTTGGTTTTAGAAATGCTATCGAAGCCTTTGGATGCTCAATACCTGAAAAACCAATTGAAGGATCCTAAATAAATGGATCATTTGGAGTTACAATACCAGAATTTACAGCATACATAACTAATTCCGTAGGGGTTTTCAAATCCAATTTCTTTAAAATTTTCTTACGATGAGTGTTTATTGTATGATGGCTTAAAAATAAAATTTCCGCAATTTCTTTTGTGGTTTTTCCATCAGAAATAAGTTTAATTATCTCCAACTCTCTTGGAGATAAGGATGTGGGGTCACATAGGTTTTCAGATTGCCTTGTACCAGATTCTCTTTCAACCAATAAATCAATAATCTTATTACAAAAAAACGATTCTCCTTTTGCCGTAGAATAGATTCCTTCAATTATTTCGTCCCGGCTGCATTCCTTGGTAAGGTAACCTTGAATACCATAATTAAGAACTTTATTTATTTGATCTCTTCTATTATCACTTGAAATAATTAAAAGATTTGATAAAGAATTTGCCTCCATTAATAAGTCCATAGAATTATAATCCATAAATCCAGGTGCATTATAATCAACCAATACAACATCAATTGACTGTTTCCTTAATATTGCGACCATTTCTCTAAGGTTTCCCGCCTCCTGGACTACGCTTAAGTCACTTTTTTCGGAAATTATATGCTTTAATCCAAGACGGGTTAAATGTTGAGAATCGGCAAGCAAAATCGAGATACTACTCATTTCTATTAATTAAGACTAATTCTAAATAATTCACGAAGATAAATAAAATATTATTTACAAAAAGTTAAATTGAAGTACTTACTGGATTATTGTTCAGAAATATTAGTAATAATTGGAAAGCTTTATCCAAGACATGGTATAAATATCATTAAGTAATAATAGATTTTCGACTTATTTTTAAAATTAAAAAACCACTTACTATCACCAAATAACAACTTCCATTGAGCCCCCGACTCCACTTAATTCTACCTTTACTCTTGATTTCTTTTAATCTGTCGGCGCAGGCAGGGGAAATGACCCCATATCTTGTGAATGGGAGTATGGGAATTCATATTAGTACCGTTACTTTAAGACCGTCCAAAACTGGATTTATTTCGCCCGATACAAATCTTACGTTTTCTGAAATTGCATCCAATGCAAATAAACAGAATTCTGGAAATATTGGAGTGTCCACATAATTATTTGGTTTGTTTATTGAGTCAACTGAGGCTATAGACTTTCATATCAGCCTTGTATTTATTTCAATACGTGAGCGAAATAAACAAATGCTAACTCCTGAGATTTTAATTAGTAAAAACGGAAAATTTGAACTCACTGAGGGTGAGTTACAAGAATTTAAATTCACCTATCACCACAATTATTTACAAATCCCCTTTAGGATTAATTACAATTTTATTAAAATATTGATTAGGATTTTGGTGCGTCTATTGGGGTTGCTGCGAACCTTAGACTAAATTCTCGGATTACTGAGAATTTTGATGATTCTGACTTTTATTACCTCAATACTTACAATAAATTATCCGAGGCTAAGAAAAATAACTTTGTACTTGACGGTTCCTTATCCCTATGGGGTAGATATAATATTAACTCTGCATTAGGTGCCTTTGGAAGACTGTATTTTAATAATGGAATACCCCAATGGCTGTTTACCAAGAGGGGGTTAATCAATACTCATTGTACTCCGGTTTAGAATTAGGAATCAGAATGAGGATCTTTAAAAAACTTTAGGCGGTTTTAAATTCTGAAGTGAAGTGGAATTCAATTTCTGGATAATCTCTTTGAGCCACTTCTAATACCCAAGAGGTCTGGGCAAGAAATACTGGATTCTTATCCTTATCAATATAAATAAAGTTTGCTTTAAAATCGATGAAATCTTCTAGTTGTTTCTTGTTATCAGAAGTTAACCAACACGCTTTATGAAATTGGGCTGGGTGGAAGGAGCAGCTTGCAGAATATTCATTTTTCAATCTATATTTAATAACATCAAACTGAAGTTCACCTACTGTTCCCACCATTTTTGTATTACCAAATTTTCTGGTAAACAATTGAGCAACACCTTCATCTGTTAACTGATTTATCCCTTTATCCAATTGCTTAGATTTCATAGGGTCTTCATTTACTAATTCCTTGAAAATCTCAGGGGAGAAACTAGGAATACCTCTAAAATGAAGGTCTTCGCCATCAGTAAGGGTATCACCAATCTTAAAGTTTCCAGTATCATATAAGCCAATTACATCTCCAGGATAGGCCTCTTCAATAATTGACTTATCACGGGCTAAGAAACTTGCTGGATTACTAAATCTTACTTTTTTACCTAATCTAGTGTGGGTAAAAAACTTATTTCTTTCAAATTTCCCGGAACAAACTCTCAGGAAGGCAATTCTGTCTCTATGCTTTGGGTCAATATTTGCATGAATTTTAAAGATAAACCCTGAAAACTTATCTTCTGTAGGCTCAACTGCACGAACATTGGTTAATCTACCTCTTGGAATAGGGGAGATTTTTGTAAAGGTGTCTAGAAGTTCTTTTACCCCAAAATTGTTCAACGCACTACCAAAAAACACGGGTGCAAGGCCTCCACCTAAATAACTTTCATTCTCAAAAGGTTCGTAAACACCTTCAATTAATTCAACATCTTCACGAAGTTGGTCGGCGTATTTACCTATGGTTTCGTCTAGGGTTTTATCGTCTAAATCAGATATTTTTACAGTATCCTTAACAATGGTTGTTTTACTTGCGTGAAATAGGTTTAGACTTCTGTCATACAAGTTGTAAACTCCTTTAAAGGTTGATCCAATACTAATTGGCCAACTTAAAGGGCGGACTTTAATATTTAATTTTTCCTCTAATTCGTCTAATAAGTCGAAAGGATCACGACCTTCACGGTCCATTTTATTGATAAAAACGATTACAGGAGTGTCTCTCATTCGGCAAACTTGCATTAATCGCTCAGTTTGCTCTTCAACACCTTTTACACAGTCAATAACTAGAATTACACTATCAACTGCAGTAAGTGTTCTATAGGTGTCCTCAGCAAAGTCCTTATGACCGGGTGTATCAAGAAGATTAATTAGAATATTGTTATACTCAAAAGTCATTACTGATGTAGCCACCGAAATTCCTCTTTGTGCCTCAATCTCCATGAAATCCGATGCAGCAGTTTTTGTGATCTTATTGCTTTTTACAGCACCTGCGGTTTGGATAGCACCTCCGAAAAGCAATAATTTCTCCGTCAATGTGGTTTTACCTGCATCAGGGTGGGAAATAATTGCAAACGTGCGCCTTTTCTGGATTTCTTCTTTTATCGACATGTGATCTAAAATAGGCTGCAAAACTAATGAATTTAAGCCATTTGGTTAAGTTTATTGGCGATTTCTGGATTAAAAAAGCAAACTAGGGGATAATTAGTTCTTTTATTAAGAACCATCCATTTACTTTATATCTTCGCTATATGAAACCAAAACCAAAACAGGAGAAAAAAGGATTCGGAACGGCTCCCGTATTTTTCACGGCAATTTCCACCATTTTAGGTGCCATCCTATTTCTACGGTTTGGTTATGCAATTGGAAATGTGGGTTTCATTGGAGGATTGGGAATAATTTTAATTTCTCATATGGTTACTATTCCTACGGCTTTGGCTGTGGCCGAAATAGCTACAAACCAGAAGGTTGAAGGTGGTGGTGAGTATTATATCATATCCAGATCCTTTGGGATTACCATCGGCTCAGCCATTGGGATTGCGCTTTATTTTTCTCAAGCTATTTCTGTTGCATTTTATATCATAGCCCTAACTGAAGCTTTTCAACCTGTAATAGAATGGATTTACTACACCTTTGATATTCTAATTCCTGATAAACGTTTTTTAAGTATCCCATTTACGTTAGGACTAATTTATTTAATGCTTAAAAAAGGAGCCGACGTAGGAGTGAAGTTTCTCTATATAATTGTAGGGATTTTATTCGTTTCACTTATTATGTTCTTCATGGGTTCTACTGGTTATGCAGCAGGGAATGAAGAGTTAGAAATGACTGATACTGCAAAATCAGTTGATCCATTTTTCTATGTATTTGCCATTGTTTTCCCAGCATTTACGGGAATGACGGCAGGAGTGGGGCTATCAGGAGATTTAAGAGAACCCCGAAAGTCTATCCCCTTAGGAACCATTGCAGCATCCCTATTAGGTATGGTGGTTTACATTTTTATTACTTATAAACTTAGTATTTCTGCAAGCCCAGCTGATTTAGCAAATGACCAGTTTATAATGGCTAAAATCGCGGTGTGGGGTCCAATTATTTATATTGGCCTAGCAGCCTCCACTATGTCATCGGCATTAGGTAGTATAATGGTTGCGCCACGAACTTTACAAGCTATTGCTAAGGATAAGATTTTTCCTTCAGGATATGTAAATTATTGGGTATCAAGAGGAGAAAAGAAAAATAATGAGCCAGTAAATGCAACCCTTGTTACTGCGGCTGTGGTGCTAGTCTTTGTTGCCATTGGTGATGTGAACTTTGTGGCAGGGATAATCACCATGTTTTTCATGCTAACCTACGGTTCACTTTGTTTGATTAGTTTCCTTGAGCATTTTGCTGCCGATCCTTCGTACCGTCCTACATTTAGATCAAGGTGGTACATCTCTCTTTTTGGAGCAATAATGTGTATTTGGCTTATGTTTAAGATAAATACTCCCTATGCTATTGGTGCAATTGCCATAATGTTTATTCTTTATTTCTTTATTAGTTACAATAGGAAAGAGCAAAAGGGAATGAGTAATATTTTCCGTGGGGCGATTTTTCAATTAAGCCGACAAATTCAAGTATTCCTACAAAAAGCTGAAAAACAAAAAGAAGAAGTTCATTGGAGACCTTCAGTAATTTGCATTTCAAGAGATAGCTTTGATCGACGGTCTGCATTTGATTTACTGCGCTATATCGCTAAGCGATACGGATTTGGAACATATATCCACCTAATAGATGGATATCTTGGAAAGGCCACCAATGTGGAAGCCGAAACTGCTCAACACCGATTGATTAAAGCTGCCGATAACAGCCATTCCAACGTTTACATTTATACGTTAATTAGTCCGTCATTTACATCGGCTTTAGCCCAAACCATTCAATTGCCTGGGGTTTCTGGAAAAGAAAATAACATGATGTTGTTTGAGTTTTCAAAGAAAGACCCTCAGTTTCTAAATGAAATTGGAGATGCCTATCCATTATTACAGTCGGTTGATTTTGATACGATTGTCTTGGGTAGTTCAGACAAGAATTTTGGTTATAAAAATGAAATACATATCTGGATTGGCGAAAATGACTATACCAATGCCAGTTTAATGATTCTTTTAGGATATGTAATTTTCGGTCACCAGGATTGGGAAAATGGGAAGATTAAAATTTTCGCACTTCATCCAGCAGAGGAGATAGAAAAGGAAAGAATTAAGTTAATAGACTTAATTAATACTGGACGATTACCAATTTCAATTAATAATGTTGAGTTAATTCCTCACCTATTTGATCAAAATAAGAAAGACATAATTAATTCTAAATCAAAAGACGCCGATCTTACAATTTTGGGCTTTAGAGGAGAAATGTTAAAACACGAAACCACTGAGGTTTTCAGCGGTTACGATGCGATTGGGGACGTATTATTTGTAAATGCTAATAAGGGAATTGAAATTAAATAGCGATTGATTTTTTAATGTCTTCTTCACTAAGAAATAATGTTTTTTCATGGAAAACTATCAATGTTTTCGTTTGACTCATCATTTCTAAAAATCTAACTGCTAAGTCCTTTATTGATTGTTCACGTTCCATTATTGATAATGATGGTTCGTTTGTGAAATAAAAAGTGCATTGCGGGAATTGGTAATCTACCCTAATTAGCGTGTCTCGTTTGACCCGAACAGGCATGGGTTTAATGTTTTCAGCATTTTGTTGTAAGTAGGCTAAATTTAAAAAATCAGATTCACTGAAAATCCTAGATGAGCTATTTTTTTTCAAGCCAATAGAGAAAAAAGCCTTCCAGCTAGGATGAGTTGTAATTTTAATTCACAAATATCCATTGATTTTCAGGTAACTTCAATACCCGGATTCAGGTATTTATTTCTCTTTATGTGTTTTTAACCAATGGTCGGCACTGAAAAGTGTTCCACTTCCATAAATAAAGAAGAATACCAATAAGAATAGAACTAATAGTGAAAATGAAAGTTCCGAATTTGGGTTCACAAAACCCATTGGGGCATTAACAAATACTATTGCTCCCAACAATACTGGGAATTGAAATGCAACGGCGGTTCTTGTGATTAATCCGATCGCAATTAAAACTCCACCAAATAAATGGGCGGTAGCTACATAATGTGCTACAAACGCAGCATAAGGGCCTAAGGTTGTGTTTAGTACCATTGACTCAACGGCGGCAATATCTTGAATAAAGACAATACCACGCATAAATAACAAGGCCCCAAAGCCAATTCTTAGAATGTCAATCCACTTTGGATGGTGAGTGTCACCCCAGGTTTCCATATTTTGTATAAGGCTCATAATATTTATTGTTTAATTAAATATAATAAAAATAAAGGCGTTTTTATTAAAATCAAGGATAAATCATTGGTTATTTTGTGGTTAGTAATGGTTTAATTGGTTACTCTATATATTTTTTTTAATTTTAAAGATTAATATATTTTAAACAACCCTATGAAAAAAGAATTACTCATTATTTTATTACTTGGTTTTGCATTTATTAATCAAGGTAAAAGTCAAACCGACAATTGTAATCCTGATTACAGCAATAATTCAGGTGCCACCATTGATAACCCAAACCCGTTAGTAATACAAGATGTTGTAATTAGTGGAACTGGATTAACCGTTAGTAATTTAACAGTTAGTTTACAGTTAGATCATAATTATGGAGGTGATATAAATATTTTCCTTCTCCATCAAGAAACCCAAACTCAAGTTGATTTACTTGGGGGAAATGGCTTAGGGGGTAATTGTTTATCCCCAGTTTTCTATAATGTAACGCTTACGGATAAATCTTCTCAAAGCTTTAATGATGCTTGTGGCGAAGTTACTGGTGAGTACCAACCTGTAGGAGCATTAGCAGCCTTTGATGATTTAGCCTTTGATGGAACGTGGACGTTAACAATTGTTGATAATTATCCAGGATTTGATACAGGTAACTTAACCGGATGGTGTATCAATACTGATGGAGCTGGCGTGACAAATGAACCGCCAACCGCTCAAAACGATACGGTTTCTGGTCAAGTGAACACAGTAATATCTTTTTACCCCTTGTTAAATGATGCCGACAGTGACGGTACTCTAGATATTTCAACACTTACTGTAACTACAGACCCAACAGAGGGTACTACCGAAATAGTTAATGACACCATTAATTATACTGGAAACAGTTTTGTTGGAATTGACTCATTAGAATATGAAATCTGTGATGATGGCGGTGCTTGCGCAAAAGCGTGGGTTTTTGTGGAAATTATCCAAGGCCAAGTAAATCAGGCTCCTGTGGTTGTAGATGATGAGATTTCAGCTCAATCTGAACTAAAGGTTTTAGCAAATGTATTGAGCAATGATTCTGACCCAGATGGTGAATTAGTTTCAAGCACATTAGAAATTTTGGTGCAACCTAACAACGGTACTGCCGCAATTGAAAATAGTCAAATTGCATACACATCCAATGCCGGATATGAAGGTATGGATACCGTTAAATATAAAGTGTGTGATAACGGCGATCCTACCCAATGCGGAGAGGCATTTTTATATGTTAATGTTGTAGTTGAACTAGAAAATACTAGCCCAGCGGCTTCTAATGATGAATTTACAGTGGCTGACACAGTTACATTGTTAAATGTGTTAAGTAATGATGTAGACGCCGAATCAAATATTGACGCAAGTTCAGTGACTGTTATTGATGCACCAACTTTAGGAACCACGCAGGTTATGGAAGACGGTAGCATAGAATACACCACTGAAGCTGGTACAAACGGAACAGATTCATTTACCTACGAAGTTTGTGACCAAGGTGCACCAGCGCTTTGTGATACTGCAGCGGTAAATTTAACGGTCGACGTAACTTTGTCTTCAATTATTGAAAATTCAATATTACCTCTTCAAATTGGACCAAACCCTGTGAATAATATATTAACTATTTCTGCGCTTGACGCGGATGGGGAATTAACAATTATGGGAGTTACTGGAAAAGTAATGACTACAATTCAAATCGTTAATCAAGACCAAATTAAAGTTGACTTTTCAGAATTCAGTCAAGGAATTTATTTTATTTCCTTAAAAGGAAAAAACGGAAATTTTTATTCTAATAAAGTAATTAAGCAGTAAAAAAAAATAAGGATTAGCGGGGACGGTTCCTTTTGGCACGTCTCCGCATATCTTTTCTTGCTTTTCTCCTTTGCTTTTTTATCCTTCTTTTCACTTTACGTTCTTGAATACTAAGCGAACGATCCATGGATTCCTCATTGTAGGACATTCCGGATTTATTAGACCTTGAGCCTTTCTTGCTACATGAGCCTAATGAAAGTGTTAAGACACCTAAAAACAGGATTAAAACCGCTAAATATTTTCTTTGAATCATGGTGCGAAAATAAGGTACCTAAACCTTATCACCAAGTTTGCGCTTATTTCATTTCGACTTCGGCAATATTTCATTATTTTTGACCACCAATTAAAATGTATAGATTGATTGGAAATTAATTTAGCACAAGAATTTAAAATTTACACAGGATATGAATTACGACTTAATCGTATTGGGAAGTGGCCCAGGTGGATATGTAGCAGCCATTCGTGGTGCTCAATTAGGAATGAAAACAGCTGTTGTTGAGCGAGAATCGCTTGGTGGCATTTGCCTAAACTGGGGTTGTATCCCTACTAAAGCATTGTTAAAAAGTGCTGAAGTTTTTAATTACATCAACCATGCTGAGGATTATGGAATTACTGTAAAGGATTCCAATGCCGATTTCGGTAATGTGATTAAAAGAAGCCGTGGTGTTGCAGAAGGCATGAGCAAGGGGATTCAGTTCTTGCTTAAAAAGAATAAAATTGACGTTATCATGGGTTCGGGTAAATTAAAAAAAGCCGGAACTCTTGAAGTAAAAGATAAAGACGGTAAGTCGACTGATTACACTGCAAAAAACATTATTGTTTCTACTGGTTCACGCTCTCGTGAGCTTCCAGCTTTAAAACAAGATGGAAAGAAAGTAATAGGCTACCGTGAGGCAATGAGCCTAGATAAACAGCCGAAAAGTATTATTATAGTTGGATCTGGTGCCATTGGGGTTGAATTTGCGTATTTCTACAATTCTTTAGGAACTAAAGTGACTGTGGTTGAATTTATGGACCGTATTGTTCCTGTTGAAGATGAAGAGATTTCAAAAACCCTTGAAAAATCTTTTAAGAAATCTGGAATTAAAATTATGACTAAAGCCGAGGTAACTAAAGTAGATGCTTCTGGTACTGGTTGTAAGGCGACGGTTAAAACAGCTAAAGGTGAAGAAATCCTTGAAGCTGATATCGTTCTTTCAGCGGTTGGCATTGCTCCAAACATTGAAAATATTGGTTTAGAAACTTTAGGAATCAAAACTGAAAAAGGAAAAATTGCAGTGGGTGACTTCTACGAAACAAACGTAAAAGGTATTTACGCCATTGGGGATGTAGTTCACGGACCTGCATTAGCTCACGTGGCATCCGCAGAAGGAATTATCTGTGTTGAAAAAATGTCGGGAATGAACGTTGATTCTCTTGACTATGGAAACATCCCAGGATGTACTTATTGCCAGCCTGAGATTGCATCTGTTGGAATGACAGAAAAGCAAGCTAAAGAAGCAGGATATGAGCTTAAAGTAGGTCGTTTCCCATTCTCAGCTAGTGGAAAAGCAAGCGCTAGTGGAAAGAAAGAAGGATTTGTTAAAGTTATCTTTGACGCTAAATACGGTGAGTGGTTAGGAGCACATATGATTGGTGATGGTGTTACCGACATGATTGCAGAAGCAGTTGTGGCACGTAAATTAGAAACCACTGGACATGAAATTATTAAAACTGTTCACCCTCATCCAACAATGAGTGAAGCCGTAATGGAAGCAGCGGCAGAAGCTTATGGTGAAGTGATTCATTTATAATAAAAAGCTTAAATATTTAAAACCGGCCTTGCGCCGGTTTTTTTTATGCCTTTTTATTTAACCTTGTTATATGTAAATCTCTAACAATTGCATCGACTAACCCAACTCTTGGAACTAGAATCTTGGTTGATTTTAATTCATTTAGAATGGTGATAAACACATTTAACGCTGGAATAATAACATCGGCACGACTAGGATTAAGATTATAAATTTCAATCCGTTCTTCCACGCTTAAAGTGGAAAAAAGGTGAAGCATTTGATGTAAAAATGAAATTGGAACCGGTGTATTCTCTCTTTTTCCAAAAATTTTAGAAAGCTTGTTAATATTTCCTCCCGTTCCAACCACGCGTAGATTTTTTAAAGGAAGAGCATTTGACTCAATCCACAACTTCATTGCATTCCACTCCGCCGAATTATCCTGATTGTGAAGGATTTTTAACGTTCCTAACTTAAAACTTTGGGACTGTGTAATAATTCCTGATTTGCAAATCGATAATTCAGTACTTCCTCCACCCAAGTCGATGAATAAATAATTTCTACGAGCCAATGGGAAAATGGTGGCTAAATTGGCGGCAATAAGCTGTGCCTCTTGGGCTCCTGTGATTAAATCAATTTTTATCCCTGCCTTTTGTTTTATTTTTTCAATTATTTCAGGTCCGTTTTGTGCTTCCCTTAAAGCTGCAGTTGCACATGCTTTATAGGCAACCAGTCCGTGGGCCTTAATTAAATGATTATAAGCCTGAAGGGTATGGATTAGTCTAGCCTCACGCTCTGGAGTTATTCCTTGATGGAAAAAAGCATCTTCTCCTAATCTAACCGGTACACGTATCAGACTTTCCTTCTTTATCTGAAAATCACCGTTAAAAGGGCTCACATGGGCAATCAATAGCCTTACCGCATTACTTCCAATATCAATGGCGCCATATTTAGGTAGTTCGAACATTTAATTCTTTAAAATATTTAACATTTCAAATTGAGATCTAAATTTAACAGAAGAATTTGATTCACGGTTGGGGTTGGTTTCCTGGTTAATTAAATTTCGTGATTTTACATTGTCTTTCCATTGTGCAGATAAAAACTTATCTAGCTGTGCCTTTAATGAATCATCCAGAATTGGGGCTGCAACCTCAAGCCGTAGATCTAGATTTCTAGTCATCCAATCTGCTGAACTAATATAATAAAGTGGATTACCAGAATTGCAAAATACAAATACTCTGGAATGTTCTAAATTCCTATCTACAATGCTAATTGCCTCAATATTTTCCGAAAACCCAGGTTTCCCCGGAATTAAGGAGCAGATTCCGCGGACATTCAATTTTATTTTGACTCCTGCCTTGCTTGCCTTGTATAGTTTTTTAATCATTTTTTTATCCACTAGGCTGTTCATTTTTAGGTGAATCCAAGCTTCATTTCCTAATAGGGCTTGATCAATTTCCTTTTCGATTAAATTTACATAATGGCTACGAGTGGATGTAGGGGAGAGTATTAACGTGTTTGTTTGAACGGGTTTGGAAGGGTGATTTATGAAATTGAATACGTTGATTAAGTCATCTGTGTACTCTTTTTTTGATGTTAAGAGCATTATGTCAGAATAAATGCCAGAAGTTTTTTCATTGAAATTTCCAGTACCTATGGAGCCTAAATATTTTAATTCTCCTTTTTCTTCACGGGTAATTAATAGGATTTTTGAATGGACCTTCAGTTTTTTAATTCCATAAATAACATGGATTCCAGATTCTTCCAAAATTAAAGCCCATTTAATATTATTTTCCTCATCAAATCTTGCCTGTAGCTCGAAAACCACCACGACATCTTTTCCGTTTTTTGCCGCCTTTATTAGGTGATTAACCACTTGTGATTTTCCAGCAACCCGATAAAGGGCTATTTGAATTTTCTTAACCGCAGGGTCCATAGATGCTTCTGCAAGAAGATCCAAGTAAATAGAAAAGCTATGGTATGGGTAAAATAAAAGAAGGTCTTTTTTTGCTATCCTTTTAATTAGTGAAGTTTTGTTTTCAATTTCCCCGAAAGGAATAATTTCCCGTAGTGGGTACTCTAAATCTTGACGGTCAAAATTGGGGAAGCTCATGAAATCCTTAAAGTTGTGATAACGTCCTCCAGGGATGATATTGTCATCCTGCATCACATTAAATTTGTCTGCTAGGTACTCGTAAAGTTCATTGGGCATTTTACTGTCGTAAACTATCCGCACCGGTTGACCCGATTTGCGTTTTGCCACACTGTTGGAAATTTCTTCTAATATTGTTTTGGTCTCGTCGTTTTCGAAATCAAGCTCAGCGTCCCTGGTGAATTTGATTGTATAGGCGGCTAAATCATCGAATTTGAACGTTTTGAAAATGTAATCAAGGTTATGCCTAATTACATCGTCAAGTAGAATTACATAGTTCTTTCCATTTGATTTAGGAAGGACCAGAAATCTTGAGTTTGTTTTTGTGGGTATTTCAATAATCGCATATTTTTTACGGTTTGAATTTGCCTTGGACATCTCTACCACTAAAAAAGTGGTGGAATCGTTAAATTCTGGGAGCTTATTAATATTTTCTAATAGGATGGGAGTGATGTCGGTATTTATATTTCCCCTAAAATATTTACTCACAAAAATCTCTTGAGAATTATTTAGTTCAGCTTCATTTAGGATGAAAATGTTCTCGTGCTCCAGTTCTGTGCGGATTTCATCGAATAAGTTTTCAAACTTAAATTGCTGTTCTATGGCTTTTTGAAAAATTTGACGAAGAACTTTTTTTGGATGGGGCCCAATAAATTGACTTGCCCTTTTCCCCAAGGCAATCATCCGTATAAGCGTGGCTACACGAACCCTAAAGAATTCGTCCTGATTATTGGAAAAAATGCCAAGAAATCTAAGGCGTTCCATTATTGGAACGTTAACATCTTTAGCTTCTTGGAGAACACGATCGTTGAATGATAACCAACTTAGTTCCCGGTTGATTAAGGGTAAACCCATATAACTTGAATTATATTAGGCTATGTCTTTTCTTTCTGAATTGTAATTATCCAAATTACCTGGAATGATGTGTGGTTGAGAATAAAGCGTTTCAGGCCAATTGTCACAGCTAAAATTTAAAAATAACATTTGCTCTGAAAATAAGCTAACCTCGTCGATATTTAAAACATAATGTGTTAAGATTTCTTTAAATAATGAATTTTCTACCACTAAAAGCACGCTATTATCATATGAGTATTGGGTGGCAATAGTTTCTAATGGTTTTAGGACCCCACCTCCTGAATAAACAACTTTTTTGATATTGAAAAAATCTACACCAAGCTCCCTAGCAAGAATGAATGAGGTAAAAAGCACATTGTAATCACCCCCAGAAACAATATTGTCAGGCTGGAGGTTACTGTCATTGATAAAATGTGCTAGGTCATGGGTTTTTTGGACGTCATGGTGGGTCATCGTAAGCGATTTTCCGGCTTTTGAATTTGAGGAGTTCTCCTGGGAAATGGCCTTTATCAAAATGATTCTTTTCATCTATGGTTATTCTTAATTAAATAAAAAAAGTTTCAAAAAATTGGTGTTATTGAGGATATTAATAAACTAAATATTCAAATTCTCAACTTCAATTAGACAATGGAAAAATGAGTATATTTCTTTCCCTATTTATTTTGAGTTATTTGATTTCAAAACAATCTGATTTTCCTATTTTTGAACTCTACCAAAAACCCCAATGCAATTAACTTCCCTTGTAATTAGAGGCTTTAAAAGCTTCGCCGAAAAAACAGAAATCCGCTTTGATGAAGGGATAACTGCGATTGTCGGTCCTAATGGTTGTGGGAAAAGCAATGTGGTAGACGCAATACGCTGGGTTTTAGGAGAACAGAAAACAAGGATGCTTAGATCCGAGAAAATGGAAAACATCATTTTCAACGGAACAAACAAACGGCGCGCAAGTAACCTTGCTGAGGTTTCTTTAACTTTTCAGAACACAAAAAATATCTTACCTACTGAATTCTCAGAGGTAACCATCACTAGAAAATATTACCGAACAGGGGATAGCGAGTACCGAATTAACGACGTTCCTTGTCGGCTTAAGGATATCACTAATCTATTTTTAGATACAGGTATTGGCTCCGATAGCTATGCCATTATCGAATTGGGAATGGTGGATGAAATACTTAACAACAAGGAAAATGCTCGTCGTAATTTAATTGAAGAGGCAGCTGGTGTTGCAAAATATAAGATCCGTAAAAAGCAGACTTTTCAAAAACTAAAAGGAACTGAAGAGGATCTTTCAAGGGTAGAAGACCTTCTTTATGAAATTGAAGGAAACCTAAAAACCCTCGAAAATCAAGCTAAAAAAGCCAAAAGATACTACAAATTAAAAGACGACTATAAAGAAGCTAGCGCCCAATTAGCTACGGTTAAGGTTTCTAGTTTTAAAGAAAAACACGTCGAATTAGAAAAGGAAAAAGAACTTCATGACAATAAAAAAATTGAAGTTAATACGCTGATAAATAAGTTAGAGTCGGAATTACAGAAAGAAAAACTTAAAGTAATAACTTTAGAGAAAAATCTTTCTATTCAACAGAAAGCCACCAATGATCATATTGGGAAAATCCGTAATTACGAGAGTGAGAAAAAGGTAAAGAATGAAAGACTTCGTTTTCTGCGTGAGCGCGAGCAAAATTTAAACCATCAGCTAGACGCCGATAGACGTGCCACGGAAGATTTAAAAGATAGGCTTAGGGAGTTAAGCCTAGACGATGAGCAAAAACAGCGAGAATTTGATGAGGTTTCCCTGCGCAAGGACCAGCTGCAATCGGAGTCGGTAAAGGCTGAGGAAGATTTCAAGGCCAAAAAGCAACTATTTGATTCTCAACAAAAGCGAATCGCTGAAATCAAGGAAAACTTATTCAAACTTGAGAAGGAAATTGATGTCCACAGAATTCAAAAGGAATCTTTAAACCAAGAGTTAGCAAGGAATTTCCAGGATGTGGAGGGGAAAGAAGAGGAGTTGAACTCATTTTCCGCCACTCTAAGTGATTTAACCATAAAATTAGAAGGTAAGGAAGAGAATTTAGCAAACTTGTCACGAGAGGAAGAGTCGCTTCAAAACGAGCTAAAAAAGGGACAGGAGAACGTTGAAAGTCAGAAGGATGAGATAACCACCAAGCATAGGAAGTTAGATTCGAAACAAAACGAGTACAATCTTACTAAAAGCTTAGTAGAAAACTTAGAAGGTTTCCCTGAGTCGATAAAATTCTTGCGCAAGAGTAGCACGTGGACAAAAAATGCTCCGCTATTGAGTGACATACTATTTTGCGAGGAGGAATATAGAATTCCTTTCGAAAATTACCTTGAGCCCTACATGAATTACTATGTCGTTGAAACTTTTAGCGATGCCACAAATGCAATTGGTTTACTCAGTGATTCGTCTCGTGGGCGTGCAAATTTCTTTGTTCTGGAGGCTTTCGCCAAATATAAAGCGCCAAGCTCGCCCCAATGTCCTGAACATGTAGTTTCTGCCTTGAGCAAAGTGGAAGTGGAGTTTAAGTACAAAAATTTAATAGAATATTTACTTCATAATGTAGGCTTGGTCACTGACCACGAAGAGGAAGTAATTAAACATAATAAAGCACCTGACGGATTAGTACTCATCACAAAAAGTGGAAAATACACTAAAAGTAAATTCGTGGCTAGTGGTGGGTCTGTCGGGTTATTTGAGGGTAAGCGGATTGGAAGGGCTAAGAACCTTGAAAAACTAAATAAGGAAATTAAAGTGCTTCAAAAGGATATTGATGCATTAAAAAACGAGAACGAGGCTTTAACTATCCGCTTAAGCAACATAAGAGGGCAAAGCAAGAAGGAACTTCTGGACGAAACTAGGTTTGAAATTCAAGGACTTAGAGGCGAGGTTATGGCTCTTAAATCGAGAAAAGAGCAATATGAAACCTTTATAAACAATAGTAAAACCAGGAAAGAAGATATCCTAAAAAAAATGGAGCAGCATGCTTCCAAAATTGAAGCACTTTCCCCAAATATTGAGAAATTACATAAGGAAATCAATGAACTTCAAGCTGGGTTCTCCGATTCTGAAATGGAATACCTAGAGGCCGAAGAAGTCCTTCAAATGAAGCGTAATTCCTTTAATGAGCTAAACCTACAATTCCACCAAAAAAGCAATCTTCTAGAGTCTTTGCGGAAAGATGTTGGTTATCATGAACGACAAATTACCCAATTAGAGGATAGATTAGGTCAAAACCGTACCAACTTAGAAAGCACACAAAACGAAGCGAAAATTATTGTCCAAAATACCGACGATAATGACGATTTGCTTATAGAAATGTACAAGCAGAAGGAAGAAATGGAGACTGGGGTTAATGAGGCCGAAGAAGTTTATTATAAGTGTAAAGGGGATATCCATGAAATGGAGGAAGGAATTAACGAAAAGCGTAGGGGCAAAGATCATATTGAAACCCTTGTTCAAGGGGTAAAAGACCGCTCTACCGACCTTAAAATTGAATTAAACTCCTTAAAAGAGAGACTTTCTGTAGAATTCGGAATCGATTTAAATGACATTCTAAACAGCTCCGATATACCTGAAGAAGATGAAACAGCTTTAATGGAAAAGGTTCTCGGCTTTCAGAAAAAACTAGAAGGATTTGGACCAGTAAATCCTATGGCTGTTGAAGCGTTTGACGAGATGAATGAACGTTATATATTTATAAGCACCCAACGTCAGGATTTACTCAACGCCAAAGATTCTTTGCTCACCACCATCGATGAAATCGACCGAACAGCGCGAGAGAAATTCATGGATAGCTTTACCAAGGTGAAGGAAAACTTTCAACGTGTATTTAGATCGTTGTTTCAAGAGGAAGATAATTGTGATCTGTTTTTGATCGACCCTTCAGATCCGCTGGAAAGTGACATTGAAATCATTGCCAAGCCAAAAGGAAAAAGGCCGTTAACCATAAATCAGTTGTCAGGTGGAGAAAAAACCCTTACTGCAACAGCCTTGTTGTTCAGCCTTTACTTGCTTAAACCAGCGCCGTTCTGTATTTTCGATGAAGTTGACGCGCCACTAGACGATAATAACATTGATAAATTCAACAGTATTATTAGAGAGTTTAGCAAAGAGTCTCAATTTATCATCGTAAGCCATAATAAGCGCACAATTGCTAGCACAGATATTATTTATGGAGTAACCATGATAGAGCAAGGGATTTCGCGCGTTGTACCTGTCGATATGCGTGAGATAGAAGCGGTGCTGGAATAATTGTAGAACCTTTATTGCAGCTTAAAAAATCTAACCTTAAAAGATTTTTTTTGAACATTGACATCTAAGGCTTATCTTCAAAATCACATCAAAATAACAAATCAATGCAAGTTACTTTTTACGGACACTCATGTTTTTCAATAGTTGTTAATGGAAAAACCTTGCTTTTTGACCCCTTTATCACCCCAAATGAAAAGGCGTCACATATTGATGTGGAGACTATTAATCCGCATTACATTTTAATAAGCCATGGTCACGAAGACCATATCGCCGATTGTATTTCAATTGCCGGCAGAAGCGGCGCCACTGTTATTGCCAATTATGAAATTGGGAATTGGATGACAAAAAATGGGGTTTCAAACGTTCACTCGATGGCCTCAGGCGGGACATTCGAATTTGATTTCGGGAAAGTGATTATGACTGGAGCCTTGCATTCCAGCAGTTTCCCTGATGGGAGCTATGCAGGAACCGCAGCAGGATTTGTTGTTAAATCTGGAGAGAAATGTTTCTATTATGCCGGAGATACAGGTTTGTTCTACGACATGAAAATGTATGGCGAGATTTACGACCTTGATTTTGCCTTTTTGCCAATAGGTGATAATTATACCATGGGATACAAGGCTGCCGCCCTGGCTGCCGATTATTTAAATGTGGAAACCGTAATTGGAATGCATTACGACACTTGGGAGGTACTTGCCATAAGCCACGATAAAGCCAAAGGAGAATTCCAAGCCTGTGGTAAGGAGCTTATTTTGATGGAAATAGGTTCGAAAAGGGAGTTTTAAAGACACTAAATACCATTTTGGATACGTTTTGGAAAAAAATAAAAGCCCAAAATGTCAAAAATTATTCAAGCAATATTTATTGGAACAGCAGTAATTTTCATGGGGTTTATAACCTTTTCCTTAACACCAGTCCCACCAATAAATGAAAGGAATGCCATAGTCGAAACTGGAAAGGTTGTTTATGTAGGTGAAGGAGGAGTGAAAGATGTGGTTCTTAGATTAGAAGGAAACAAAAGAGTCTTCTACCTTAATAGGGGACTAGAAAAAACGCCAGATATAAATTATTGGAGAAATAACCTTCTAAACACCCAAGTAACCTTTAAATACCCCAAGTATTGGACACCCTTAGACCCTAAGGATAAAACCAAGCACGTTTGCATTATTGAAAATGAAACGGGTCTGTTCTATGATGAGGGGCATTATTAGATATTAGTCAACACGATTTTCCCTTAGCTTGATTTTATAGGAACCCATAGCTCTTCTTGAGAATTATCATCCTCATTTTTATACTTGCTTCCCATTTTTGCAAAGTGTGGCCTATTTGCGAGTTTATACCCAGATTGTGGAAGCCAGGTGTTAATTATATATTCGTATGTCTGCCCAACCTTAGAGCCTTTTCCCTTGTAATTAAAAACAACATAAATACCCGTTGGGATTACTAATTCCTTAAAAAAGGATGGCTTTTCTTGGGTTTGGTGGATCTCAATCCCTGCCCATTTCTCAAAGGGTTTCTTTGGATCGAATTTATTGAAAAAATCTTCAGAATAAACTTCTATTGAAAATAGAATATCATTTACTTTTCCTAGTATCGCAGCACGATGAGGCATGAATTCTTGCCATAGTTGTCGGGTTTTATTCTCCACTAAACTCATTTGAGTTGATAAGCCAATAATTCTGATTTCCGGGGATATTTCAATGCGATGGGAAAGATTCATTTTTATCTTTATTTAAACATAGAAAAACTTAACTCCAGCTTTAATCGCACATGATTCATCTATATGGGCATCACCCACAAAAGCTATCTCTTCAGGGTCCATCTTAAAGTCATGAAGTATTTGGAAGAGGCCTGCAGGAGAGGGTTTGGGCTCGATTTCGGCGGCTAAGTAAATTTTAATTTTATCCTTGTAACCGTGCCAATTTATGTGCTCGATTTTATTTCGCTGCTGCCTAGGGTGTCCGTTTGTTAAAATTGCGATTTGCTTCCCGTTAGCCAGGAGGTAAT
This sequence comes from Sphingobacteriales bacterium, assembly GCA_047635375.1. Classification (GTDB taxonomy): domain Bacteria; phylum Bacteroidota; class Bacteroidia; order Sphingobacteriales; family Sphingobacteriaceae; genus JBLIKP01. The sequence continues at coordinate 21,544 of JBLIKP010000017.1, forward strand.
CAAACGTTTCTAAAACACAGTCAAACAGTTCAAGTTTGTGCTTGGGTTTAACGCCACGTAAGACATCAATACATAATCCGGTGACGTTTTTATGAAGTTTAAAATGCATGCGCATTTGGTCAAAGATCAAATGGCGTCCGTAATTTTTGAACCTATTGCGTAAAAAATCAGTGATATCATCCGATGGAATTCCGGTTTTAACTTCCAATTTACGACCAATACTTGCGTAAGCCTGGAAAAGGTAATTGTGTTCATTGTATAGCGTATGATCCAGGTCAAACACCACTAATTTAAATTGATCTAATTCTTTGGTAAGCGCTTCTTTCACTTGTAATAAACCTCCTCGTAATACCTAACAAACTTAGTACCCCAATCAATTTGAAATGCACTTGGCGTGTTATCTTCAATGGCAAGTAAGGGAAGATTTACTCCAACACCCAATGCCGAAACTATAGTTCCTTGCACTCTAGGGTTGATTTCTAGCAATTTAAAAGTCCCGTCAGAAGCCTGTTTTACTTGTAATCCAATATTACCTTCTAGTTTAAGCACATTTACAATTTCTTCACAATAATTGATGATATCTTTATTTTGAACAAACTCACCTCTTACTGAAATCCCAGCTCTTATTTCGGTGCGCTTTCGCGGAAGCGTAATAATTGATTTTCCATTTTTCACCACACAATCTATACTGTATTCGTCGCCAGGAAGGTACTCACTCACTAACATTGGCGGGATGTCGTAACCGTTTAAAAGCTGCATAATCTCTTCAAGTGTATTGGAGGTTGTGCTAGGTTTTTCGTTAAAGAAACTGGCCGCGTTTGATGAGCTTTCACTTTCAATAATCCTAAATCCACGGCTTCCATTACTCACGCATGGCTTTATTGTAACTGGAGTTTTTGGGTAACCTAATTCTTTAACTGCAGATTCTAAGTCGGATAGCGTGTGTACTATCACAAAGTCTGGAGTTGCTATATTATTCTCCTGCAATGTGAGGTAGGTAAGGCCCTTATCATTAGCTATGTTAAGGCCTTCGGGATTGGAAACAAGTGCCTGAATTCCCGCTTTTTCGAATTCATTTTTTGCGCTAGAAAATTTAAATAACTCTCTGGTTACTAGAGGTAAAATATGCGTAATCTCAAGTTTTTTACAAAGTGATAATAATGAGCTGATAAAATCATCGGCGGAAGCCATTGGAATCACTTCAAAATTAGGATGAAGCCATTTTCCTACCGCATTTGGATTACTATCGGCAAGCGTAATTTTTAAGTTTGGATCCTGTTTTAAGCACTTTAGAATTCCGGGAGCACCAGGCGCACCTGCTCCAGTCATTATTATGTGTTTATTTTTTATAGAACTAGATTTTGACATTATTCTATAATCCATCGTACCACTTCAAAGACTTCGGCATATTTGGTGCCAATCTGAACTCCACGAGTATGGGCCAAAGATTTTAAGTATTCCTCCGTTGCGTATGGTCTGTGTTTTTGTGATTCGTATTTGGACATAGCTCTGATTTTCGCCTTCACATTATCCTCAGTAAGCTTTACAAAGCAGGTGGTGGTGAAAGTCAAGTTGTTCCAGGGAAGTTCATAAGATAGGATTGAAATACCCTTAAAAGCTCTAAGGGCCTCGGCGGCAATAGTAGCGTGATCTTGGTGTAAGTCAGTAAGTGCCGGGATAAAAACTAAATCAGGCTTTTTTTCTGTCCTTAAATCGATTAAGTTTTGGAGGATTTCTTGCCGACTATAGTTAAACGTCCTTACCGGATAATTAAAAAGGATTAAATTTCCTGGGCGGATACCGATTTCGGGTGTTGCTTTCTTTACTTCGGTAATTAAAATATCCTTTGGTAGGTGAGAGGGAACCGAAAGTTCACATGCAGAAAAGGCAACATAAAGCACTTCGTGGCCAGCCGCGGTTAATTTACTAATGGTTCCACCGCAACCCAATTCGCCGTCGTCAGTGTGAGGTGCAAGAACCAAAATGGTCCTTTTTTTATCGCCTAGTCCAATCATAGTTTTATAAATTAGGGGGAAGTTACGCAGAATAAGGAAAAAAAATTATCATTTTCGCTTTAAATCCTTCAAAAATGAAGTCAGTTTTCCCAAAACTAACCCTTGTTTACCTCTTTACGTATCTGGCTCTTACGCTTTTAACGCTTTCGCGGATAATTATTCCATGGGTGGATGAAGTTATGAATGTGGAGCCCGGGTTCAATTTGTATTCCACGGGATCATTATTTTCCAATCTTTTCCCTTTTGAAGGAGCTAATAAAAAATTCCTTGCCTATTTACCTGTTACGCCTTTAGTTCATTATTTAGGCTTCCTAATCTTCCCGAAAACCGTGTTCTGGGTGCGTTTCCCAATATTCCTCCTTTTTGCAGTAAGCATTTGGATGTGGTTTAGACTTTTAAAAGACGAGTTTAAACTAGAAGGTGCAGTATTCTTCCTTTTTATTCTTCTTTTCATTCAAGATGAATCGATATTAAGGCAACTACGTGGCACGCGGGTTGAGATTACCGAAGTATTTTTGCTGCTTGCGGCCTTTTTTATAGGTCTTAAATGCAAAAAGTCAGTATTTAGCGCAATCCCCCTAGGTTTGATGCTTGTTACTCACCCTAAAGTTTGGTTTTTGGCACCCATAGGATTGTTTTTTATGGTTCTAAAGGACAAGAGTATGGGACACAGACTACTTGGAACGCTCTTTTTTATCTTACCTATATTAATTTGGTTGGCTTTCGCCGATTTCAATATTGAGGCAATAAAAACCCAGTTATTTGCCCATGGTGAGGAACATGTAGCACAAGGGAATTTGATTTTCGGACATTTTGTGGAAAGGTTTTTACCCAACTATTTGGCGCAGCCTTGGATGTTTGTGATGCATATAGCGGCCCTAGTCTTCGCAAGTTTTCAGATAATAAAAAAGCCTCTGGAAAAAAGTACTATGTACGCATGGATGCTGATGTCCACTTCAATTTTCTGGTTCATAAAATTAGCACCTTTCGTAAGGTATAATCCAGTTTTGGTTGTGTTAATCCTTTTGGTTTTGTTGGTCGAATTTAAGACGCATCAGGAATGGATTTTAGCGAAATTTAAATCGTTTTTAGGATTGGTGATGGTCGCTTTCTGGATGTTTCTATTAATCACACCCTTTTTATATAGAAACACGATTGCCTTTTCGCAATGGAAGGAGCGGGATCCCGCAATTATGCTTGAACTTCTTGATAAAGAAATTAATCCGAAAGAAAAGACACTAATTCTTGATGGCGAAATCGGGTTTTATGCAGCAATGAATAATCCTAATCTGGATTTCCGACTGCTTTACACACTAAATACTACGCCCTTTTCAGATTACGATAATGTTTATCTGTTAACCACGCGTGAAGAGTATTTTACTCTGTTTGATGGGGTAGAGGCGGACTTTAAAATGAAATACGAAGCTCAATTTCCTGAAAGAAAGGGAATACCCTCTGCAGGGAATTTTAAGGGCTATAAGCTGTTTGAAGTGAAGAATGATCAAGTTTATCAAAAACTCCGACGCGGAAATTAAAGTGTTCCATCAACCATAGTGAGCCTTCTGTCGCTCATTTGTGCAAGTTCTTTATTGTGAGTTACAATAATAAACGTTTGTCCCATTTCCTTTTTTAGCGTTAGAAACAGATTATGAAGCTCCTCACTGTTTTTAGAATCCAAGTTCCCCGAAGGTTCATCGGCTAATATAACCGAAGGCTTATTGATTAATGCTCGTGCCACAGCTACTCGTTGCTGCTCACCACCAGATAATTCAGAAGGTTTATGGTCTATTCGGCTAGCAAGCCCAAGCATTGTTAATAATTCCTTTGCTCGCGCCTCAGATTCCTTTTTCCCCTGGCCTGCAATAAAAGCTGGAATACACACATTCTCAATCGCATTAAATTCAGGAAGAAGATGGTGAAATTGAAAAACAAAGCCGATATGCTTATTTCTAAACGCACTAAGCTCCTTATCATTAAGCTTAAATACATCTTGCCCAGCAATTGAAACGCCACCTTTATCCGGCCGATCTAAAGTGCCCAACATGTGTAATAGGGTAGATTTACCCGCCCCGGAGGAGCCAACAATACTAACTATCTCGCCTGAATTGATTTCTAAATCAACTCCTTTAAGAATTTCTAGACTTCCGTAGGCTTTATGAAGGTTTGTGGCTTTAAGCATGGCCAAATATAAACACCTTTTCTATTTATTCCTTTTCAAATAAAGGTAATCCAGGTAATAAACTACTTTTATCGAAAATGTATTAAGTTGATCTTGGTTAATGGTGTTGATTACATTGTTGGCAAAGTCATTTTTTATAACGCTGTTTTGAGCAATGTTTAAATCATTTGAGAAATCGGCGATGCTATTTTTATACGTGAAAAATAAATCAGACCCTGGAGCAAACCTCCACGTGTATACTAAGTCAAGGTTTACTCGGTTAAAATTTACATTATTATTCTGAGCATAAGTGTTGTTTTTCAGTACATCTCCACTTTCCAGCAGGTCAAAGTATTGGTTGTACTCTACCTTAGACCAATATTGCCTTAAATCCAATGCTAGGGACATGTTAGTGGTAAAGATATACTTTGCTGAAAGCGTATTGGTATGTGTATTTACATTTCTGTCCCCAAAAATAACATTTCCTGTATTGTCAAAATTCGCAAACCCTATTTGAAACGCATTACTAAGATTGTATGAATAGTTAAAAGATAGATTATCTGAAACTCTAACGCGCGGACTAATAGTTATTGAATTATTGTTATACGGAGTTTTTAAATCGGCATAGTATTGAAATCTACCATCTAGGGCGAATACTTTTCTATAATCGGTGGAAAAACCAAATCCTCCTCCAGCAAACGCATTGGTATGAAATTGTCGCCCAGGAACGCGTGCTTCAAAGATGTCCCAACCCCTTATAGGTCTAATATTTGCCCAAAAGAATGCTGCCATAAAGCTTTTGTCTAATACAAAGCCATCAAGGTTTATTGAATAATTTAAGAATTGTTTTTTATCGTAAGAAGTGCCCAGAAAATTGTTTATCCCTATATTTCCACGAATAAAACGGCCGTTCCAAAACGGTTCAAATTTATGGTATTTAATTCCCCCGCTAAAATTAGACTCATTGTTTGCAAAGAGAATACCAAGATCATTAGGATTGTAAGTATCGCTTTCAACCCCATGTCTTATGTAACCTTGCCAATTCCCACTTACCTTGTCAAATCTCACAAAATATGTATGCCCGATGGAAGTGTCGGTTTCCATGGTATTAATGGTTGCGCCAGCACCGCCACTAAAAGCATATTTATTGTCCTTAGTTCCAATTGTGAAATTTCCTAAAGTTGCATTTGCATTATCATTCCGTCCAAAGCGGTTTACATTCGTGTTAATTATTTTAAATGAACTGTTTGCTGGAAGAGTCTGCACCATGGAAACTACATTAAAATTAGTTATAGGAGAGGTAACTACCTCTCGAGTATTTCCCACGCTGTCGCGGATAACTGCCCTAGTTTCATCAGTAATTGCATTTAATACACCAAGCCCCAATCCGTCGGGTGTTCTCCCACTTATTTTTGTAGCGTTTAAAAGTTGGGTTTTGTTAGGGTTATCTATTACTTCTTCACCATCACCTAAATTTTGATAGGGTGCGCTAAAATCAATCGGACGGCCTCCAATTCTACGGGAATAAAAGAAATTGCCGTATTGGTTAAAGAGATCCATTTCTTCCTTAAAAAACGGACGATTTTCTTGGAAAAACTGTTCGAAAGGACTTAGGTTTAATACCTCATTGTCACTACGTACTTGTCCAAAGTCAGGAGCAAGCGTCATATCTAGGGTAAAGCTTTCATTTATTCCATATTTAACGTCCAGTCCTGCATTGTAGCTTGAGCCGAAATTACTTTTCCCAGCTTCATTCACTGGAAAATGATTTACTGTTGCAGTTAAGTTTGGTCGGAGGAAAAGGCGAGTAGGTGGGGTAATATCTTCTAAACCAGTTAATCTACCAATCAAAGCAACTTCGTTATCCACTCCGTTAGGCACAAATTGCCAGATACTATTTTCTCTCGTGCGTCGTACATTCCTTTCAATTTGCATTCCCCATTCCTGAATATTTTTTTTCGGAAACCTTAATGCGCTATACGGAATTTTCATTTCGGCGGTCCATCCTAGGGAATCAATACGCACTTTTCCATCCCAAATAGCATCAAAATCTCTATCGGATTTGGTAAAGTCTCTTTGAATACCGCTAGCAGAGAGACCGAATACAATAAGGTTTTGTTTGTCGAGGTAGGTGTCAAATCCAATTCTGAAAAAGTCTGAGTTTGTTTCGCTATCACGAAGGCCTAATTGCTTTAATATGCTGTCTGGATTTGAGTCGTACATCCTTGCAGCGACATAAATTGCTCTATCGTCGTAAATAATTTTTACCTCTGTTTGTTGATTTGCCGTAACATTCTGGAGAGGTGAATTTTGAATAAAATCCTTGGCAACAAGAATGTTTTGCCATACTGCATCATCAAGAAGTCCATCAATTTTTGGACCTTGTTCTACCCGTGTTGCATCAAACGTTTTGGTTTCATTTTGACCTTGTGAAATCGCCAGATTAAAAAAAGCGAAATTTGAGGCAAACAGGAAAAGGATAAATTTCTTCATTTATATTGTGGTTGCCACAAAATTAGACTTCATTCGTTTGAGAAAAAAGAATATTGGTGATAATTAAGATAATTTGGGGTAAAATAGATGTTACTTAATTTTTTGGATTCAGGTTGAAATAACCTTTAAGAAATCTTACTTTTACCGAAATCTTTAAAACGATAATTCAAATCCATATATCTGACACATGAATATTCACGAATACCAAGGTAAAGGAATTTTAAAAAGTTTTGGCGTACGCATCCAAGAAGGATATGTAGCTAACACTCCACAAGAAGCTGTTGAGGCTGCAAAAAAATTAAACGCTGAAACCGGAACCGATTGGTGGGTTATAAAAGCACAAATACACGCAGGTGGTCGTGGAAAAGGTGGAGGTGTTAAACTTGCCAAAAGCCTTGAAGAAGTAGAAAGAATTGCTGGAGAAATCATTGGAATGCAATTGATTACACCACAAACTTCTGCTGAAGGAAAATTAGTAAGCAAGGTTTTAGTTGGACAGGATGTGTATTATCCTGGTGAGTCTGAAACTGAAGAATATTACATGAGTGTTTTATTAAACCGTTCAAACGGTAGAAACATAATCATGTATTCTACTGAAGGCGGAATGGACATTGAAGAGGTAGCTGAAAAAACTCCTCACTTAATTTTCTCTGAAGAAATCGACCCTGCTGTCGGTCTTCAAGGATTCCAAGCACGTAAAATTGCGTTTAACTTAGGACTTTCAGGTGCTGCTTTTAAAGACATGCTTAAGTTTGTTACCTCATTATACAATGCTTTCGACAGCATCGACGCAAGTCTTTTTGAAATTAACCCAGTATTAAAAACTTCTGATAGTAAAATCTTAGCAGTTGACTCTAAAGTGACTTTCGACGGAAATGCTCTTTATCGTCACCCAGATTACGCTGCAATGCGTGATACTTCAGAAGAAGACCCAACAGAAGTTGAAGCTTCAAAATCTAACCTTAACTACATTAAACTTGACGGAAACGTGGGTTGTATGGTTAACGGTGCTGGTCTTGCAATGGCGACAATGGATATTATCAAGCTTGCTGGTGGCGAGCCTGCTAACTTCCTTGACGTAGGGGGTAATGCAAATGCGCAAACTGTTGAGGCTGGATTTAGAATCATCCTTTCAGATCCTAATGTAAAATGTATTATGATTAACATCTTTGGTGGTATCGTTCGTTGCGACCGTGTTGCTCAAGGAGTTGTTGATGCTTGCAAAAACATGGGAGAAGTTCCAGTTCCAATTATTGTTAGACTTCAAGGAACTAATGCCGAAGAAGCTAAGAAAATCATTGACGAGTCTGGACTTAAAGTTTATTCTGCTATACTTTTACAAGAAGCAGCCGACTTAGTAAATAAAGTATTGGTTTAAGCCAAACACATAATAATTTTGAAAGGGTAGCCGTTTTGGCTACCCTTTTTTTATTTTAATAGATTATAAACCAAATTAATGTGAAAATTTGAGATTTAAATTGGATTGTTTACCTTTCCATTTCAAGCCTTATTTAATTATGCAAAAGAAAAGTCTACTCTTCACTATCTTGATTTCTTTATTTGCTTTAATTTCAGTTGAAGCTTCTGGCCAATATTGTGAGGCAACAGGTGCCGCATGCGGTACAGAAAATAAAAGGAGTATTACCAATTTTGGAATTACCTATCAAGGGAACGGACTCCTTCATAATGAATCATTGTGTGACGCATATGGAGACTTTACTGACTTAGCCACAATAAAGGTTATTAAAGGAAATACATATGAAATCTATATGTCATTTTTACCCTTCGGAATAGATATGGGTACCGTTTACATCGATTTTAACGCAGATGGGGAGTTTACCGCACTTGACGAAGCTTTTGAAATGACCGGTAGCGGTGGGATATACTCTGGAAGTTTTGTAGTTCCCCCAACCGCGGTAAGTGGCTTGAGCAGACTTCGGGTAGTTGTAAATGGCGGGATAGATGGAACTCCATCTTGTGGAGTGATGGCTACGGGTGAAGTAGAAGATTATTCCCTACTTATAAGTGATGGACCAGATAATGTTGATGAATATTGCAACTCCGCAGGAGCGGCATGTATAGACCCAAGTGACCCACCTCGACATATAGAAACTTACACTATTTATGATGCTACCCAAAATGTGGTTTTTACAAAAGGAAGTGGCTGCTCAACCACGGGTTATTCTGATTTTACTTCTGACATAATCGAATTAACGGCAGGAGAAGCTTATAACGGTGAATTGATTACAAGTGCAAGTAATGCCGCAGATCAAATAGTTGTCCTTATAGATATAGACGGAGATAAAACGTTTGTCCAAGCAAATGAGTACTTCAAAATACCAGGAAATGCTGGCTTATTTACCGGGGTCATTAATATTCCAACCGATGCTCCCTCTGGCCTTACAAGAATGCGCGTTGTTTATAAATGGAGCCTGGGTGGTTCTCCATCGGCTGCTGGATGTGGAAAATATAATATTGGGGAAACCGAAGACTACACTGTAAATATAATAAACTCTGACGCACCTTCAAACGAATCGCCAACGGCAGCTAACGATAATGCTAAAGTTAATCAGGATGCCTTTGTTGATATTGATGTAAAAGAAAATGACCAAGACAGCGACGGAACACTAGATGCAACTTCAGTGACTATCACAAAAAACACTTTAAATGGCGCTACAAGTGTTAATGGGACTAATGGCGTAATTACTTATACTCCTAACACTGGGTTTAGTGGAAATGATACTTTAAAATACACAATAAAAGACGATGCTGGTGATGCTTCTAATGAAGCCTCAGTATTTGTAATTATTAATGGAAAGCCTATTGCCACTGAAGACAATGCAAATACATTTACTGAACAACAAGTAAATATAGCAGTGCTTGAAAATGATAACGACGATAATAAATTAGACACTCCATCACTTTCAATATCAACGGTCGCAACAAATGGGACTGCTACTTTAAAAGGTGATGGAACCATTGATTATGTGTCAAATGCTAGCTTTTTAGGGTTAGACACTTTTTTCTATTCAATCTGCGATACAGCAACCCCAGCCTTATGTGATATTGGTATGGTAATTATTGCCGTTGCAGAGCCAAATACTCCACCAACAGCGATAAAGGATAATGCCAATACGCAATCCGAAGTATTGGTAAATATTGAGGTTCTTAAAAATGATATGGACCCTGAAGGCATAGATACTTCGTCACTTGAAGTGATTTCTGACCCAAGTAATGGAACTGCTGTAGTAAAGACTAATGGAACTATTGATTACACATCCAATGCAGCCTTCGTTGGGAAAGACACTTTCCAATACGCTATATGCGGAAAAGGAGACCCATTGCAATGTGACTCGGCAATTGTGGTTGTTACCGTTTCTGAGGTTGGAAACACCAATACCCCCCCAATAGTAACAAATGATACTGTTCAATTGGATGAGGATACTGAAATTGATATTTACGTATTATCAAACGATTCTGATCCAGAGAATAATCTGGATTCTAATTCAATAGAAATTGTTACGGCAGCTCTCAATGGTGTCCTAAATATAAACTCAGATTTCAGTATTAACTATAAGCCAAACGAAAACTACTTTGGAAAAGATAGTTTCATTTATTCGGTTTGCGACGGAGAAACTCCTGAACTATGCGAACAAGCAAAAGTGATTATTACAATTGTTGGGGTTGGTGATGCGCCAATTGCAAACGATGATTATGCTACTGGAAGGGAATGGAATGATATTCCGGTCGATTTTTTGTCAAATGATATTAACCAAGATGGGAATATAAACAATGATGCAACACTAATTTATGAAGCCCCAAAAAACGGTAGTGCAACCTTTAATCCAGGGAAAACCTTAATAATTTACAAGGCTAATTCTTCGTTTTTTGGTTTGGATACCCTGTATTATTCAATATGTAATGATGCTGTTCCAGCACTCTGTGACTCAGCCTTCGTTGAAATACTTGTAGATGGTTTTATGGGAATTGGTCAAAATAATTTACTTGAAATAGACCATTTCCCTAACCCGGTAATTAATTCAGTAAATATTTCCTCCTCAATTCCATTTTCAGGAGTAATTTCCATTTTTGATTTCTCAGGAAAGCTAATTCTTAAAAGAAGTTTATCAATCCCTGGAGTTTTAAATTTAGAAATTCTTAAATCTGGAATTTATTTGATGGAAGTAAGAGATAGTGGTTCAGGAGACACCAATAGATCCAAGGTTATTAAGAAATAGAATTTTACAAAAAATATAAAATTTATTATAAGAAAGGGTAGCCGTTTTGGCTACCCTTTTTTTATTTTTGAGAAAATAGTAACCATGGCAGAGCTAATTAAAATGTACGAGGAAAACCCAGATGCTCGTAGCTTAAAGAAAATTGTAGCGTGTTTAAAGAACGGAGGAGTAATCATATACCCAACCGATACCATTTATGCTTTAGGCTGCGACATCACCCAGAAAAAAGCAATTGAGAAAATCTGCCGACTAAAAGGAATTAAACCCGATAAAGCCCATTTATCCTTTATTTGCTCCGATTTAAGCCATATTTCAGACTATGTAAAAAACCCTGATA
>JBLIKP010000018.1:0-31987 GCA_047635375.1 Sphingobacteriales bacterium
ATGGTACAATTTATTTAAACGGATCTGACTTAATTTTAACCAATGATAGGGGAGACGATTTATCGACTTATATTTCCCTTTCAAACGAAAATCAAGCGCGGCTTTCTGTAATGTTGAAGGATGAAGAAGCATCCATGAATAATCAGCTACATGCTAATATTATTATGGAAAGAGGTGACGTTGCCGAAGGTGATGAAGTTAGCTTGGACCAGTATAGTGGAGAAGTTGTAATTGAAGAAGTTGCTAATGCTCAGGAATTAAAGACTTTCTTAGGAATTACTTTAATAACGGTATTATTCGGTTTCCTATTAATATTATTCCTTAAGAAGTTAAAAGCATTAACACATGGTGCTGAAGATGAAGAAGGAAAAGCCTCTGCTTAGGCAGAAAGATAAAAACAAAATTGAAGGCCATTGGAATTATTCCAATGGCCTTTTTTATTTATAAATAAAGGCGCCAAAATTTGCAGTTCCGGCAATAATAAAGCCCTTATCCAAAGGATAAAGTGTTTATTTGTGTACCACTTGGCAAACCGTTTTTATAGGCCTTAATGGTTGCAAAATGCTATATTTCTAGCGAAAACGACCTTCTTTACTACATAATTTTTTTCCTCGATTCCGCTAGATATGGTTTTCCAGGTTTCACCATTGTCTTTGGACTGAAATACTCCCACATTTTAGTCACTCCCCTTTCCATAGGCAATTATTAAGTTATCGTTGCTACCCATGCCTCCGACTCCAAAGAAACAAGCTTCAATATTCAAGGTAATTGTATCCCAAGAAGTGCCACCGTTTTCTGACCTGAAATACTCTTTCTGCTCGTCTTTTTTTTATATTTTACAACAAAGACATACTTTTTAATATGCGAGCCGAGGATTTGAATTGACTGGTTTCCTTCTGTTGTAGGAAGACTTTTTTGAATAAAATTCCCTTTATTATTTATTTCTAAAATCATCCTTGATTCTCCCTTTTTGTCTTCGGTTAATGCTAATCCCTTCGTTTTGACCGTAAAATTTTACTTGAAAAGGTTTTTTGGTTATATTTCGATTGTTGTTTGCTGACCAGTAAATCCCATTGTCAGGGGAGGTATAAATACCTTTTGTATTATGGAAAGCCGCAAATCTATTTCCCCTTCCCGCAATTCTTAAATTAGAGGCATAAAGGCCATCCATACTAGGTTCCCAAGTCATCCCAAAATCATAGGATCTTAAAACCCGACTTTGAAAATAAAAATAATTAGGGTCTAATAAGTCTCTAAAATTTAATTCATGAGAAAAAAGCCCCAAAATTGATCCGTCTATTGTGGTAGCAAAATTAAAATAATCAAGCTCAATGGACGATATTCCTGAAGTTCGGATTAATTGCCATGTTCTCCCAGTATCCAGTGATGAATAAAGATTAGTAGCTTTATTTCCTTTGTTAGTCAGTCCAGTACAAATAATTCCTTGAGTTTTTGATGCATATGAAACCTCATAACTTAGAGGGATTTGATTAACATCTGGACCTTTGGTTTTTTAATATGCCTAAAATTATTATCGGAAGTGCTAATTCTAAAAAGTTGTTTTGTTGTCTTATTTGTTAAAATGAAATTCTCTCCGAAAACCATTGGGTTTTCGAGTTGAATAGCTGCAGAAAGACCTTTTAGTGCTAGTTTACTAAATAGATTTCCCTCTAGCGTGAATAAAAAACCAGCATTTGCTAGGAAAAGTTTTTCTCCATTGGAAAAACTAATTAGATTTAAATCCTTGGTCTCAAAAATTACGCGCCAGATCGATCTTCCATCGGTTGATTTTAGGAGTTTAGTGTGCTTTGAGTCTTCGTAGTAACTTGTAATGAACAGATCTTTATTTATTACAAAAAGCTTCCCCGATAGGCCGTCTTTAAAGTTCCATAGCTTATTTTCATAGGCGACCTTCCAATCAGCTTTGGAAGCAGGGGATAATGATTTTTCTTGAGGTTGTTGATGCAATAAGGTTTCCATCATGGTAAATAGCATCGATTGAGCGGATAGACTCTAATTCAAAAGCATTTCCCGAAATTTTACCAGGTTAATCCATCGTCAATAGACTTGAAAATTCCTGAAGACCCTGTACCAAATATTCCTTCAAGAGTTCTGATTAATTTAGTGAGATTTCCTCCCTCAAATCCTGGTGAAGGCAGTTATTCCCAAGTTCCCTGTGCAGCTTCCTTCAAAGACAAGCAGGGATAATATTAAAGAGAGAAATATTTTCAAATCGTTTTAGAATTCTTTTCTTATTGGACCACTTTATTCATTCATGGTTTAATCATGAAATTCTATGACACGGAAATTGTAATTCCCTAAGTGGTTAGTTAGAAATCCACTGAAAAGTGGTTTCAAAATATTAAAATTTTTAGGAGTTTGGAAGGTGGTCAATTTATTGGCCACCTTTTTAGTTTCCTATCCCAGCGTAATTCAAATTCGTTGGATAATCGATTTTATTTAGTCGGTTAATAACAGAATCCTTAAAAATCTCATATTCTCCTTCATACTTTGCTAAAATTGGGGCTGTTGGTGGCAAGTCAATACTAAAAGGGTTTACTTGCTGACCATTTTTCCAGAATCGGAAACAAAGATGTGGTCCAGTTGCTAGTCCAGTGCTACCTACATAGCCAATCACCTGACCCTGCTTAACTTTTGTTCCGCTTTTAATTCCCTTTGCAATTCCTGACATGTGAAGATATTGCGTTGAGTAAATGCTATTATGCTTAACCTTTACATATCGTCCGTTACCTCTGGAATATGACGCGGCAATTATTGTCCCATCACCTACTGATTTTATAGGCGTACCAGTTGGGGCTGCGTAATCCACTCCTAAATGTGGTTTGTAACGTTTTTGGACTGGATGATACCGTCGGTAAGAAAACCGTGAGCTAATTCTAGTATAATTAATTGGGTTTTTTAAAAATTGCTTGCGTAAGCTGCTCCCTTTTTCGTCGAAGAAATCGGCGGTGCCATCTTGATTGAAATTAACCGCGAAATAGTCTTTTTGACCATGGTTAAAAACTGCTGCTTTAATTTTACCAATTCCTATTGATTCTCCATCTACGAAATCTTCGGTATAAATCACTTTGAATTTATCTCCCTTTTGAATTCTATAAAAATCAACGCTCCAAGCATAGATTTCAGAAAGGACATTGGCTAAATGTTCGTTAATGTTATTGTCTTGCATTGTTTCATACAATGAAGACATAATCACACCTGAGGCAATGGATTCTTTGGTGGTTATCGGTTTGCTTCCGCGGAAAGCGACTAATGTGTCGGCAGAAAAATCAACCACCACGTAATCCACTTTATTTTCTTGGTAAATGAAATATTTACATTGACTAATTGAATCTGTGCTTAGGAGAATGGAGTATGAGTTTCCTTGTCTAATTCGACGGATATTGAATATATCCTTTTTAATTGACGATAATTGATTGATTTTTTCAAATGGAACATTTACTTCCTGGAGTAAATCGGCTAAAAATTGATTCCTTTTAAACCTTCCTTCTTTAATTTCAAGTGAATCAATGTTAATTCCAAAAAGAAAGGCACTCTCTTGAACGGCCTTGGTTTTATTAATACTTGAAGGTTTCTCAGTTTTGGGAGTGCAATAGTTATTTGTAACAACCAAAAGGGTGAAACAAATTCCTGTAACAAGGGTTAACAGGGTTTTATATTTTTTATGTGTGCTGATAGCGTTAAAATTTTAAATGTGCTACTTCAAGGTTAGCAAGAAATATTGAAAATGAGTTAGTTAAGTTTTTCACTTATTCACAAAAAGACTTAAACGAAACAATACTTGAATATTGTTTAAAAGTCTTTTAATTTGGCGCAAAAGTACAGTATTATGAAGAGATTATTAATATGTTTTGTGTTAACTATTTTTTTTGTTGGGACAAAAGGGCAAGATTTTTCCTCAGCTGAGTCCCGTGCAGAATTTATAACTAATGATATGGCCTCTGTGGTGAGTTTTACTCCAGAGCAAAGGGAGCATGCTTACAAGGTTAATATGCGCATGGAAAAGCGGATAATGGAAATTGAAACCAGATATGGGGAAAACAAGAAAGCCTACAAGAAAAGTGTAAGAAATGCCGAGAAAATTAGGCTAGAGGACGTTGGTTCAACGTTGTCAAAAGATCAGCGAAAAGCACTTAGAAAGAACCGGAGGAGATTTCGTAAAAGCGATTGGAAATATTATAAATTAAGAAGAGTTGAGAAATAAACTAGTATTATTCTTTGCCTTGATTTTAGTGACTTCGTATACTATCAAGGCTCAAGAGACACGTTTCGGCAATTATCAATTGAAGAAACTGTTGGTTGAACGAAAGGAGTTAATAGGAGATTACGGAGATAGCATGGAAAAAGGCACCGGAATCTTTGGGCTTCAAACCAAACGGGATTTAAAGAGAGCCAATGAAATTCTTTTGGGTATTATCCGTAAGGATAATGAAATAATGAAGCAACTGGAAAGTGAAGCCGACGGCGGAAAGATTGATGTTGAAATCATTGATTCCAAGAAAAGCGAATTAGAGGAGAAAAATAAAACCAACCTTAAAATAATAAACATTTTAAATACAAAGGTTGACGAAATGAAGTTAGAATCAGAAGCAAATAGGGGAGACTTGAATACCTATAAAATGCTGACGGTCTTTCTTTCAGTTTTGTTAATGGTAATAACCATACGGCTGATTAGAATAAAGAATAAATAAAAAAGGGGCCATTGGCCCCTTTTTTTATTTTGCTTGAATTAATTCTAAATTAATCTCAATTCCAACTTCTTCTCCAACTACAAGTCCGCCAGTTTCTAAGGCAGAGCTCCATTTTAAGTCATAGTCAAATCTGTTTAAATCTCCTTTTATTTTAAAGCCAGCACGTGTATTTCCGTATGGGTCTTTAATGGTTCCATTGTATTTTACATCTAGGGTGATAGGCTTTGTTATGTCCTTTATAGTAAGGTTACCCAAAAGCTCCCAATTTTTACCTTTCACCTGTTTAAATGAAGTTGAAGTGAATTTCATTTTTGGATATTTTTCGGCATTGAAAAAATCCCCTGATTTTAAATGTCCGTCTCGTTGGTCGTTGTCAGTAGTTATGCTGTTTATATCAATGTCAAATTTGATGTCGGCATTTTCAAAACTTCCGTCTTTTGTAGAAATTGAACCAGCATAGTCTTTAAACTCCCCCTCGGTTTCCGAAATTACCATGTGAGTAGCACTGAAAGTGATTTTTGAATGGCTTTTGTCGGCATTCCAAGTGGTTTGTCCAAAAGTTGCTGTTGTTAGCAAGCCTAGCGATAGTGTAATTAGTTGCTTTTTCATTTAATGTTTTTATGAATGTTATACATGTTTGAACATGTAATATACGATAATGTTTTAATTTTTAAATTATAATGCCATTAATACCTATCAGGATTGTAAACAATGTTAAAAAACCTTAAACTTGAACTTTGAAAAAATAAAGGGTATGAATAAATTATTTTCGGTAGTAATAGTATTATTATTTTCTGCTTCCGCGGAAGCACAACAAACTTATTGGCAGCAAAAAATGAACTGTCAAATTGAGGTTGAGATGGAAGTGGAGACAAATAAATTCAAGGGAAATGAAACCTTGACCTATTATAACCAAAGCCCTGACACATTAAAAAAAGCTTTCTTCCACCTTTATTTCAATGCATTTCAGCCGGGTAGTATGATGGATGTCCGCTCGCGAACAATCTCAGATCCAGATAGGAGAGTGGGCTCACGGATTTCAAAACTTAAAGCGGACGAAATTGGATATCAAAACATCACCAAATTTGAACAAAACGGGAAGCCAGCGAAATTCGAAATCGTAGGAACCGTATTAGAAGTGACATTAAATGAGCCAATTTTGCCTGGAAAGAAAGCTACTTTTAAATTAGATTTCAACGGACAGGTTCCATTGCAGGTAAGACGTTCAGGAAGAGATAACGCCGAAGGGATTCGCCTATCAATGGCACAATGGTATCCAAAAATTGCTGAGTATGATTTCGAAGGCTGGCACGCCGACCCATATGTTGCAAGGGAATTTTACGGTGTTTGGGGAGACTTTGACGTTAAAATAACCTTAGATTCAAGCTATGTTGTAGGTGGAACAGGGTATTTGCAAAATGCTCAAGAAATTGGTCATGGTTATGAAAAGCTAGGGAAAGAGGTAAAAAGGCCAAATACTAAAATGCTTACTTGGCATTTTAAAGCACCAAAAGTACATGATTTTATGTGGGCTGCAGATCCAGATTATACTCACGTGAAAACCAAGGTGCCAAATGGGCCAGAGCTACATTTCCTTTATCAAAAAGATTCTACAACAACCAATTGGGACAGTCTGCCAAAATATGCAAGCCAGGCAATTTCAATGTTTAGTAAGCAATTCGGGGAATACCCTTATAAGCAGTATAGCGTTATTCAAGGTGGTGATGGCGGCATGGAATATCCAATGGCAACTTTAATTACAGGTAAAAGGGGTTTGAAAAGTTTGGTAGGTGTTACAATCCATGAGATGGGTCATAGCTGGTATCAAATGATATTGGCCACCAATGAGGCGAAATACCCTTGGATGGATGAAGGTTTCTGTACTTATGCTTCTGATATAGTGAGGGATTCTATTTTTGGAGGAAAGGGGCCACATCCACATACTGGTAGTTATTTCGGCTATGCTGCATTGGTGAAATCAGGACAACAAGAACCACTTGCAACAAAAAGTGATTTTTATCATACAAATCGTGCGTATGGGATTTCGGCGTATAGCATGGGGGCAGTTTTTGCTAGTCAAATGAGATATATTATTGGCGATGAAGCCTTTGATCGAGGAATGCTACGTTATTTTAATACTTGGAAATTTAAGCATCCTCATCCAAATGATTTCGTTAGGATAATGGAAAAAGAATCAGGTTTAGAGCTAGGATGGTATTTAAATCAGTGGGTTTATACTATGAATACGATAGATTACGGTGTAAAAAATATTGAATCAGATGGGACGAAAACTGAGGTGACCTTAGAGAAAAAAGGCCGAATGCCAATGCCTCTTGAGGTAATGGTGAAGCTAAAATCGGGAGAGACTTTTGGATACAACATTCCGCTTGAAATTATGCGCGGGGAAAAGAAAAATCCTGAAACATATTCGCAATGGATAACTTTAAAAGATTGGCCATGGCCTTATCCAGAATATAAATTCACCATCGGTCATAAAATTTTGGATATTGAAAGTATCGATGTAAATCCTACAAAAAGGATGGCCGATATTGAGGATAATAATGATGTTTACCCATTCAAAAAAGATGTTACCTTTAAAGGAGATAAATAACTGAATGATTGAATTGAAAAGTATCGAGGGGGTAGTTTCAGTAATGAATTTACCCCTTTCTGATAGTACCCAATGTAAGCTGTTAGATTTTACTAAAGATAATGCCGCTTTAGCTAAAGTTGACCTTACCAATACCGATGAGTTTTCATCCTATATTAATCATCAATTAGAAGGATTCAAATGTGGGATAGGGGGGTATTTAGAGCCAAGAGTAATTTATTCGCGAAGTGAGCTTTTTGATGAAGAAGAACCTCGATCATTGCATCTTGGAGTAGATTTATGGGCTGGGTCATTTTCAAGAGTCTTTGCTCCAATTGACGGCGTAGTTCATAGCTTTAAATTTAACCATGCTTTTGGGGATTATGGACCCACGTTGATAATAAAGCATGACTTAAATGGACTTATTTTTTACACGCTTTATGGGCACCTTTCACTAGCCTCCCTTGATGGGAAATATGAAGGAATGAAAGTTAAGGTAGGAGAGGAGATAGCTCAATTAGGGGAGCCAAGAGAGAATGTTGGATGGCCTCCACATTTGCATTTTCAAATAATAAAAGATCTTCAAGGAGAAAAGGGCGATTACCCTGGAGTTTGTAAACCTTCAGAGATTGAATTCTACAAGGAAAACTGCCCAAACCCTAATTTTTTACTTCGTACTGAAATTTTAGATTAATTTCCTTTTGGTAAAGTGAATTTTACAGGGATGCTATGCTCCTTTTGGATAGCTTTTCCATTTTCGGAAGCGGGAGCCCATCTTGGCATTGCCTCGACTATTCTTAGGGCTTCCTTATCCAACCTTTTGTCTACCCCAATAACTACAGATGGATTACGAACGTCACCCTTTGAGGTGACAATAAATTTCACAAAAACAGTCCCGTCAATTCCACGTCTTTCGGCGGCACGTGGATAATCTATATTTTTTGCGATGTAGCTTTGCAGTGCCGCGAAACCACCCTTAAAAATAGGGTCTGTTTTGAGGACTGCCGTAGTATTATTTTTCTTTTTTTCCTCCTTTGGTGGATCAATCACCGTAGTTCTTTTGGCCTCAGGTTTTGTTTGGATTCCTGCCGTATCATTTTTTACCGTTACAGCTGTGTCAATAACAATAGCCTTTGGGGTGGACTTTGGTTTAGGATTTAAAAAATATTCAGTAGCCTTAAAGGTTACTTTACCCCAGTGCTCCATTTTTTGGGCAGTGGCAGGTAGAAGTGCCATTATTGGATTTACACCCAAGCTATCAATAGGGTCTTCCTCCAATGCAATGACAGCAGGCAGGGTGTCTTTTTCGATTATCTTTGATGGTGGTAAAATTGAAGTTTGAATTGGGTCTATTTTTGGCTCTTCTTCAATGTTTTGAGAGTCTGTGGCAACCGCGGTAGCAGTGTCAATGATGGTTTCTTTTGGAGCTTCAATAGGGACAACCTCTTCAGCTTTAACGATTTCTTTTTCCTGATCCGTTGGTGAAGGATTGCGATTAATCAACCAAATTGAAGTTAAAAGGACAATTAACCCTGCTACACCTATTAGAAGAGGTTTTTTAAATTTATTGAATGATGGCGGCTCATTTGTAATTGGTTTAATTCCAGTCCGTTGAAATATTTCTGAATTTACACTTTCAAGAGAAGATTTGGTTTTTTCTAAGTTGCTACTATGTTTAAAACCGTCAATAGCTTCAGCGATAAGTTGACTCTTAGAAGCCGCCTCTTCAATAAGTTTATTTTCCTCAGGTGAAAGCTCACCCTTTACAAATTTTAATAGGGCCTCAATTGTAAGGTTTCCTTGATAATCGAATAATTTCTTCAATGTTTTGGTGAATTTGAAATTAAGTAATCTCCTTAATTTGCTTGGCCATGTAAACCTTTAAATTCTGTTTTCCGTTTTGCAGATAACCTTTAACATCCGTTTCAGAATAGCCGGTTAAATCTTCAATTTCTTCATGTGTTTTTCCTTCAATAAAGAAAAGTTTGACACATTTAGATTGGTGCGGATTTAATGCATTTACCCCAATGTCTAATCGGGCCACTAATTCATCTTTATCAAATCCATTACTTAGGTGAGGAATTTCCATCAATTCCATTACCCGCTCTGTGAAGCGCTTGAAGTCTTCATTTTTCTGGTTTATGGAGGATGATTGCCTGATTTTCAAAAGACAATGATTGTTTACCACACTGTATAACCAGGTGTGAAAATTATCAACGTTATGTTTTTTTAAATCAATAAGGAGTTTGTCAAAGATTTCCCGACAAGCATCCATGCTTTCCTCATGATTTTTTAGGTGTTTTAAACAGATTCCGAAAATGAGGTGGGAGTATCTTTGAAATAGCTCTCCAACATATTCCGAGTTGTGCGAGTTACGATAACTCGTAATTAGCTCAATATCGGGCTCATGTTTTCTCTTTCCGGATGCGGTAAAATTCATTTCGTTTTTTTCTATAATTCCAAATTTACGTCTAAATAATTAATTTCTTAAATGAAATGGTGGAATTCTACATACAGTAAGGGTGAAATTAAAAATTGAGTCAAAAAAAAAGCCATTCGGTTAGGAATGGCTTCTTTAAATATTTTAATCTTAGTTGATTTTCAACAATTCAACTTCGAAAACTAAGGTTGAATTTGGACCGATTTTTCCACCAGCTCCTCTTTCGCCATAAGCAAGATCAGAAGGTACAAAAAGCTTCCATTTAGAACCAACAGGCATTAACTGAAGAGCTTCAGTCCATCCTTTTATTACACCACCCACTGGGAATGATGCTGGTTCATCGCGATCTACAGAACTATCGAATACCGTTCCATCGATTAACGTTCCATGGTAATGCGTAGTAACATTGTCTTGAAGTGTTGGTTTAGCACCATCACCTTCAGTCATAACTTCGTATTGAAGTCCGCTTGGAAGCGTTACAACACCTTCACGTTTTGAATTATCCGCTAAGAAATCAACTCCAGCTTGAACGTTTTTTCCAGCAGCAGCAGAAGCTTTTGCCGCAAAGTAATCTTGAATTAATTGATTTCCTTCTTCCTCACCTATAAGGAAAGTTGATTCAGCGTAAACATCTTCTAATGCTTTTGCAAAAACCTCGATGTTCAATGTGTCAATTCCTTGTTTTTTTATGTTTTGACCGATAGAAATACCTAGGCTGTAACTAACCTTGTCAGATTGAGAAACTAACTCAACTTCTTCTTTTTTCATATTGCAAGATCCAAATAAAAATACTCCTGCTAGGGCAGGGACCACTAAATGCTTTTTCATTTTTTAATTTTTCTAAATTGTGAAGGCCCGAAGGTACATTTTTACTCTTAAAATTTTAACCTTGGAGTTGGGATTTATAATAATTTTCAGCTTTTCTTAAGTCGGCAGGGGTATCAACAGCAATGTTTGGCTTAAAAGATTGGGCTACAAATATTGAATACCCGTTTTCCATCCAGCGTAATTGCTCAAGTTTTTCCGCTTTTTCCAAAGGAGATTCTTCTATTTTGGATACTTCCAGCAAAACATCGACTTTAAAGCCATACAATCCGATATGTCTAAAATAATCTCTTTGCGTTACCCAATCTTGGTTGTTTTGATCACGTAAATAAGGTAGTGGGCTGCGAGAAA
This sequence comes from Sphingobacteriales bacterium, assembly GCA_047635375.1. Taxonomy (GTDB): domain Bacteria; phylum Bacteroidota; class Bacteroidia; order Sphingobacteriales; family Sphingobacteriaceae; genus JBLIKP01. The sequence goes on from JBLIKP010000018.1 coordinate 10,919, forward strand.
AGTACAATGCTTTTGAATTTATATCAGTTAAAACTTTCACCGCATCAGGCGAAAATAACTCGTCATTTTCTTCAATTTTATGTTTTAATGTGGCTATTTGACATTCGGAATTTTGGAAACAATTAATTATTGATCTTAATTGTTCTGGATTCAAAAATGGTTCGTCACCTTGGATGTTGAGACAAACATCAAATTTCTCCTCCATTTTACCTAAGACTTCGGCACATCTATCGGTTCCCGTTGGGTGGTTTTCTGAGGTAAACATGGCCTCATAGCCATGTTTTATAACAGTGTCTAAAATGGTGTGATTATCAGTCGCTACAATTATTTTTGAGATTTCTTTACATTCCGCGGCACGTTCAATAACATGAAGAATCATTGGCTTTCCACCGATTGTCGCAAGAGGTTTTCCAGGGAATCGTGATGAATTGAAGCGGGCAGGAATTATTCCTAATACCTTCATCTTTTACTTGGATTTTTTTAATTCCATTGGATGGACTTTATTAATCATTTCTACAACCTTGTCAAAATCTTCGGGTTTGGTAGCGAAATCGATATTATCGACATCAATAATTAATAATTTACCCTTGGTGTAGCTTTTAATCCACTTGTCGTAATAATTGTTCAGCTTTTCAAGGTAATCGATTCTTATTCCTTTCTCATATTCCCTTCCGCGGATTTGAATCTGTTTAACCAAGGTAGGGACTGAAGCTCTTAAATAAATTAATAAGTCTGGAGCGGCAATTAAGCTGGTTACCGACTCGAAAATACTTAGATAGTTATTAAAGTCCCTGGTAGTCATCAAACCCATTTCATGAAGGTTTGAAGCGAATATATAGGCGTCTTCGTAAATGGTTCGATCCTGAAGGGTTGGTTTTCCTGAATTTAAAACCTCCATTGCCTGTTTGAATCGGCTATTTAAAAAGAAAATTTGGAGATTAAAGCTCCATCTTTTCATATCACGGTAGAAATCGTCGAGATAGGGATTGTCTTCAACAGATTCATATTGAACCTCCCATCCGAATTTTTCTCCTAAAAGGGAGGTAAGTGTGGTTTTTCCAGCACCAATATTTCCAGAAATGGCTATATGCATAGGTAATGTATTGAAAAAAATGCAGCTCAAATTGAGGTGCTTTTATATTGGAGTGCAAAATATTAAAAACTGCCCACTTAAGGAAGTGAATTGGTATTTACCGGTTTTTTATACCATACCTATCGCCCATTAACCAGTTTGTAAGTTTTTGCCACATTACATCATCTTTGTGTGTACGGAAATATCCTAAATGCCCAATTTTATTTACACCCACTTCTTCTGGAGTTAAGTGATAGTGTAATAATTGAACATTGAAAAATTTTGCGTTAAGTTTCGAAACTGCTATTTTAGGCGCAAATTTGTCATCAGAGAAACTGATGGAAAGCATCCGTGCACGAATCAGTTCAATTTTATTATATAACTCTTTATGGTAGGAGAAAAAGGCCCCCTTAGTACGGCCCCATTTAGCCCATTCTAAAGCTACGCCTGCTGGAATATTTTCTGAACCCATTAAGAATCCTGGGAAATACCCGAAAATAAGAGTGAAAAATGGAATTATGAAATGCCAGAAAATGAACATTCTTTTTCGTTCAAGGCCTGTCCATAGTTTCCAATAGCCCAATTGGGCTCCAATAAGCACAATTTTATTAAATTCTTTTGACTCGTTTGTTAATGCAATTAATTGTCCTCCAAGGCTGTGTCCAACATAATTCAATTCTAGACCACTATGCTCGTTTGAAGCGTATTTAATTACTGATGCCAAGTCCTTTTCGGCCCAATCAGTTAGTTTGGTTTTATACTTGGATAATGATTTGTCTTTTGACGCTCCAATGCCACGGTAATCAAAGGTGTAAACTACAGAGCCTTTTTCGGTTAAATGAGCAGCGAAATGGCGGTAAAAGGATTGTTTTACACCCATAGCCCCCCCAATTATAATGACATTAGTGGGTGCAATTGATGGGGAATAAGAGACTAATCCAATGCTGAAATTATCGGTGGTTTTAATTTTTAGGTGAATAGGATCTGGCAAGTCTAATGTTTTAATTAATAAATTTTGTGGCTCAAATTTAAAATTAATTCCTTAAAATAGGGCATCAATTTAAAAAGAACGCAAAAATTATCAATATATACCTATGATCCAGCTACAATGGAGCCAACCAATCCAACAGCCATTTCTGCCCATAAAAGAAAAAATGCGGTAATGAAGGAGAGCGATTTTGTAGGTTTTCTTTTATACATTTTTTGTGATAAAAAGAATTAGCCCCAAATACCAAAAAGCAGAATTCCAGCAACAATAAAGTCTGGTAAATCCCAATTTACTTTGGATGTGAACTGCATAGCCACCAAGGGAATAAAAAGGGTAAGAACGACACCCACGGCTAATGAGGTAAACTTTTTTTTAAGGATATCATACTATTGAAGTTTTTATTAAATTAATAAATAAAAGTACTTTGTGTTTCACAGTTAATAAACATTTTTATTTATCGTGTTTGGAAATACAAATAAATGAGTTGGAAATAATATAAAGCCGTATGTTTGTGGTGATTTTGGTTTCGGAAGTTTTCTCCGGATTAAAAGGGAATCCTGTGTGAATCAGGAACAGACCCGCTGCTGTAAGCTCTATTATTTTAAATTCATAACCACTGCCAAAGGCGGGAAGGGAATTTAAAGAGAGTAAGTCAGAAGACCTGCCAAAATTATTTTCTGAGGCTTTCGGGGATTGAAGCCAATGAGGAAAGATGCCAGAGGTTTCTATACTCACTTCACACCCTTAAAGTCCTGTTTTTAATTATGGGACGCTTTTTATCAACTCTTCTTTTTTTACTTTTTTGTCTATCTGCGCATAGCCAAACAGCTCTTGATACGATTAATTATGAGTCGGTTGAGGTTACCTCTTCCCCAATAATAAAGGCCTTAGGTTTAAAGCAGATTTCAATAAAATCCAATCCTCTAACTTCAATGCCCACCATTACAATAAACGGGTTGATAAAACAAAATTCAAGTGTTTTTATTAGAGAATATGGATACGGTGCAGTCAGTACTATTTCAATTCGAGGAGGAGCGGGTCGACACACCTCAATTTTATGGGAAGGCGTTCCTATTTCGTATCCCACATTGGGACTGGTTGATCTATCTATCTTGCCTGCAGGTTTCTTTGATGAAGTAAAAGTGAATATAGGAGGAGCCACCGCACTTTACGGAAATGGTGCAATGAATGGATCAATAAATTTAACGGAGGGTACTTTGTTAAACACCAGCTTAAAAGGAGAAATAAACGGCTCATTTGGTTCTTTTTCATCTTTTGGTGGACTTGCAAAAGTGCAACAAGGAGGCGCTAGATTTGGCTGGAAAGTAATGATCTATGGAAATAAGGCCGAAAATGATTTCCAAATTAACAGTCGTGGAGAAAGGTTGAAAAACGCTCAAAAAAAACTTACAGGAATTGCTGCTACAGCTGTTTGGAATCCACTCCCAAAATTTTACTCGAAAACAGGAATTTGGGTGGTAAATGGAGTAAGAGGGATTCCGCCTATTAAATCTAATCCAGCCGATACTTTGGGGAGGCTGACGGATAAAAATTTCAGGGTGAACCAACGGTTTTCCTATTTCCTCAACCAAAAGACGACATTTTATTATACCGTTGGTTTACAGTTCAATCAGCTTAACTACGCCGATCCACGAGCTAATATTGATTCTGAGGGCTCAAGTCAGGAGGTCTTAAACAAGATTGAGGTGAAAAGGGCAGTGAGTAAGTATATTATGGCTAATGCCGAGCTGAATTATCGTCACCAACGTGGAGATATTGCACAATTTTTGGGATTTAGAACTAGGCAAGTTTACCGTGGTGCATTTAATTTCAGCTTTGAGCGCAATAGGATAAAACTGAAATCGGCGGCGAGCGCAGATTACTTAAACCAATTCTCATCTACCCCAGGAATTTACCTTGGCGCAGAGTTTAAATTGTTAAATCCTTTAATCCTTAACGCTTCTATATCAAGAAATTATACGATTCCAACATTAAACGATTTGTATTGGAATCCAGGAGGGAACCCCAATCTTCTGCCAGAAGAGGGCTGGCACTATGAGTCTGGGCTAGCATATTCTGTGGAAAAGGAAAATCTTACGATTAGCTTGAATGGGAATGTTTTCTTCGGGATTATCGAGAATTGGATTGTTTGGACGCCAACTATCGCCGGATTCTGGTCGCCTAAAAACCTGCAAGAAGTTGAAAATAAAGGGTTTGAATATGGAATAACATCGGCTTTAAGCCAAGGGGGAAATCTTTATTCCATGAGTTTTAATTACACCTTTAATAAGGTGAGTAAAATTGGTGATAACCCTTCCGCGGAAGTGAAACAAGTTATTTATACTCCATATGAATCTGCTCAGGGGAAAGTCTCATGGGAGCGCAAAAGTATTGCTTTAGCAGTCGACTATCGGTTTACAGGATTCTTGTTTATAGATGAAGAAAACGAGGGTGTTTTGGATGCTTACGGCCTTCTAGGGCTTAGTTTAGGGTATAAATGGCGGAGCTTTAAAATAGCATTAAGGGCCGATAATATTACAAATGTAGATTATGAACCGCTTCCAGGCCGGTATGTGCCCGGTCAGAATTATTCTTTAAACCTTGGTTATACTTTCTAATATGATGGGCTTGATAAAATATTCTTTTTGGCTGTTTATTTTGGTACAATTGAGTTGTGTCGAGCCACCAAAGCCGAAAACGCCTGAGGCAACTGGGCCCTACGAAAATGGATTTTTTGTGATTTCGGAAGGTGGATTTCAACGCGAAAATGGGGAGGTAAGCTTCTTTAGTGCCGATTCAAATAAGATGTTTAGAGGCATTTTTAAAAACGCCAATGGAGAAGGCTTAGGGGATGTTGTCCAGTCGATTTATTTTAATGACACACATGGATTTATAGTGGTAAATAATTCGGCCAAGGTAGAGGTAGTGGATAAAAAGACATTCCTGAGGGTAGCCACAATTATGGGTTTTTCATCTCCACGGTTTTTTACCGAAGCCAACGGATTTGGGTATGTCACCGATTGGGTGAGCAACACTGTTAAAATCATTGATCTAAATACCTTTAAAATTTCCGGAGAAATTGAAGTGGGAAAGGGCCCAGAAACAATGGTCGAAATCGATGGGAAACTTATCGTGGCCAATAATGGGGGCTTTGAAAATGACTCTACCCTCTCTATAATCGATTTATCAACTAATCAGTTGGAGAAAACCCTGTGGGTTGCTGACGCTCCAGAAACCATGCATCAAATGAGTGACGGCTTGCTGTATGTGCTTTGTAGGGGGAGGCTGCATTATCCACCAGAAAGTATAGAGTCTTTGGCGCATTTGGTGGCTGTAAACACTAACAACTGGATAGTTCAGAAAAAAATTCAAATCGGAGAAATTGGGCTTCATCCTATTAGGTTAACTAGTGATGAAATTGGAGAGAATCTATTTTTTACAAGCGAAACGGGGATTTATAAGCACTTTATTCACGACACAGACCCGCTAAGTTTTAAGGTGAATTCGCGATTTCATTACGGAATAGCAATTGATAATCAGCGGAATCATCTTTTAGGCGCAGGAAAAAATTACAACAACTTTATTTATAGGTACAACCTCAGCAACTTCGAACCAATAGATTCGATGCAAGTTGGTGAGTTTTCAAACGGATTTAAAACAAATTAAAACAGAATACTTTAATGAAACAGATTTATTTATTGACTAAAAATGTAGCTCTTGCTGCAATGATGACTGGAATTTCAATTTCGGCGACAGCTCAAAACAATTCTACGGTGGCAACATTTGCAACTGGTGGGTCCTTTAGCGCTGAAGACAACAAGGTTGAATTTTTCCTGCACAGCGGAAATCACGGCCAAATCCAAAAAGTAGGCGAGGCTTTAGGTGATTTTAATAATGCCGTAATTCGTGATGGTGAAATGGTTTATGGGCATGTAGGTCGTGGCTTTAATCATCCCTTAGGGTCCGATATTGTTGTGAAATACAACGTTTCCGGTGATAAGGTGGTGACCATGGACACCTTAAAAGAAGTTGGCGGATTAAACGGTATGGTCATCCTGAATGACTATTTGATTACCACCTTCGGTTTTGGAGCTTCAGGAAGTTTTGTCCAAGTTTTTGATAAAAATGATTTTTCGGCAGAGGCTATTTACTCCGATTCTCAAATAACCGCTAATATTGGCGGATTCACCGTAATGGGTAATGAAGTGTATTTTTCATTTACTCAAAACGATTCCGGTAAAATTGCTGGAATTAGCTTTGAAGGTGATGAAATCGCACCCTTGGGGATTTTAGGACTAGACACCCTTTCTTCAGGAATTGGTTCATTATTAAATGACGGGACTTCAGTTTATGCTTTAAGCAATAAATACGATCAAAACTTCATGCGTTTGAGAAGTACAGTTACTAAAATTGACTCAAACCTCGACTACCAAACGGTTTTAGTTCCAGGTGCAAGTGGAGCAATTGCAATAAACGACGGATTACTTTATGCGAATTTCGGACAAGGTCTTGCGAGCATGTCTGCGGATTCATTGGTGATTATAGATTCAAATTTAAACGATATTAATTATGCCGGCGGATCTTACGACACGGTGAACAATCACTTCGTGTTGCTGCAGACTGATTACTTTAGCTTCGGAAATCTTTTGGTAATCGATGCTGATTCAAACGTGATTTTCAAGGAAGAATTGCCGATTTCAGGTTCAGCAATTAACACTATGCAGGTTGCTTTTCCAACAGTTATGGATGACAGTGCGATGGTTCAACTAGGCGCAGAGGTCTTGATTGATGTATTAGCAAATGATGAAATAAATCCGGCACTAACTTCTGTAATTTCTATGTTGACGGTGCCTTCCCAAGGAACATCCGCCATTGATAGTAACTCTATTTTATATACCGCTGATTCGGCCTTTGCAGGTGCAGATACTTTCAAGTACATTGTTTCTACATTATTGTTCTCAGACTCGGCTTTGGTTTTCATTAACCTGGAAATTGCCTCAGCAATTAGAAATCTGCTTAACATCGGGGTTAGCCTTGCTCCAAATCCAGTGGTTACCGATTTAAACCTAAGTTTTGGTGAGGAATTTACGGGTACGGTTTCCATAATTTCAATTGATGGAAGAACAGTACTAAGCCAAGAAGTAAACGGTCTAAATCAATTGAGATTGAATACTTACGACCTTCATAAAGGAGTTTATATTGTTGCTGGTAAATCACTTAATGGTGCATTCGCTGCTAAATTCATTAAAAAGTAAAATGAAAATCAAACTAATTTTGTTGGCATTTATAGGGAGTCTTTTAGGAGGCTCCCTTATGGCCAATAATGTTCAATTGAGCAATCTAAGCGCAGCCTCCACTAGCCAGATTTCATTTGAGGTGAGTTGGGATAACGCTTTTAATATTGATCTCCCGGAGAATGAGCGAGTAAACGACGGCTTGTGGATTTTCGCCAAGTGGAAAGACGAGGGAAACCGTTGGCATCATTTTGACTTCGGTCAAGCCGATGAGGTTTCGAGTTCGAATATTGCAATGGGTGTTTCAGGAATAACTGCTGATGGTAAGGGGTTTTTTATTTCCCCTTCAGACTCTGGAGGTTTTGAAACTTTAACTGGAAAAATTACCATCGATTTTTCTTCCGCCATGAGTGATCAAGTTTTTGAAATCAGATTTTTCGCAATTGAAATGGTTAAAATTCCCGAAAGACAATTTTTCCTCGGCGACAGCATTTCCCAAAACACTTTTAAAGTTGGAGGTAGCGGCCGTCCATTTTTGATTTCTAATAATGATGAGATTATCGTTGGGCTAAATGAAAACCAACTTGTAGATACGGGGAAATACGCGCCGGAGGCAAACATTCCCGCCAATTATCCAAATGGTTATTCGAGTTTTTGGATGATGAAATACGAGATTTCCCAGGATCAGTTTGCAGGCTTTTTGAATACCCTGATGGTGAATCAGCAGGAAAGGCGCACGAAAACATCGCCCAAGAGTCCTACTGGGACTTATGCTTTTGCTAATAGTGCGGCATATTCCTTTCGCAATGGAATAGCGATTGAGCGCTCCGCGTTGACAACCGTGCCTGCGATTTATGGATTTGATGGAAATGGAAATGGAATTCTGAATGAGCCATCTGACGGAAAAAACCGAGCTATGAATTTCTTAAATAACGCCGCTTTATTGGCGTATTTAGATTGGAGCGGACTGAGGCCAATGACGGAGTTTGAATTTGAGAAAGCCTGCAGGGGCGATTTAAATCCCATTAAGGGTGAGTTTGCCTGGGGTACGGCTTTCGCCGAAGATGGAAATAATCCTAAAAACGAAGGGCTTGATACCGAGGGAGTAGAGGAGGTTGGGGATTCAATTTTTGGATTAACCAGCCACGGATACTCTGGTGTTCAAGGTCCACTGCGCACAGGATTTTCGGCGAATATCAACGGTGGAAGAGTGCAAGGAGGCGTAAGCCGATACGGGATTTTTGATTTAAGCGGAAATGTTTGGGAGCTTGCAATTATTGTGAATAAAGAAGGGTTAGATTTTGATGGAGCTGCTGGCGACGGTGTTCTTAGTTTAAGTGGCGAAGCCAATCAGCTTGCCTGGAAACTTAATGGCGTAGGCCATCGTGGAGGAGCATGGAATAGCGGCGTTTTTGCCGAATTCCGTGACTTGGCTGTTTCTGATAGGTTCTACGCTGGATTAACTACAAACGACCGACGAAATACTGTTGGAGGAAGGGGAGTGAGATATGAATAAAGTTTTAGGAATAGTCTTCGGCTTGACCGTAATTATGACGACTTCAAGTTTGGCGCAAGGAATTTATTTTGGCGGAAAGGGCGATGGGTTTGCCCAAACTACTCTAGAATTAAAGCCCACTGCCGTGAAAAACAAAATTCCATTAATCTGTGCGATGCCTCAGGTTTTCGCCTCTCATGAAATGGAGAAATGGATTAACTCTAATGGAGTAATTGCAATTTTCTCAATTAATGGATCTTTCATTTATTCTGGGATAAATCCTCAATTAAAATTAATACCCGGTATCTATTTAATCAAAGGAAATTGTCAGGGTTACCCAATCCGACAGAAGGTTTTGGTGTATTAAAAAGACTGGAAATTTAGGAAGGGAGTTGAGATTAATTTTCAACTCCCTTTTTTTGTCCAAAAGTAATGTGTAAATTATTGACATTGATATGACGATAATTATGACATTATGATAAAACCAATTGAACACGCCAAAGGAAGAGGAGCTGGGTATAATCCTGATAATCCACATTTGAAACAAATGTATGTGGTAAGTGAGCCTACTGCAGTTGATGAAATTCCATCAGGAGAGCGTAAAACGGTTTTTCGGTTTGAGCATCCAAAAACTGTGGTGAATAAGGCGCCATTGGACGATGTGGGTTTGAACTACAGTATGAATCCATACCAAGGATGTGAACATGGTTGCGTGTATTGTTATGCAAGGCCCACGCATCAATACTGGGGCCTGTCGGCGGGATTGGATTTTGAGCAGGTTGTAATTGTCAAGGAAAATGCTCCAAGGCTATTAGCTAAGTTTATTAATAAAGGGAATTGGACAGGAGAGCCAATTGCCTTATCTGGAAATACAGACTGCTACCAACCTGCCGAAAAGGAGTTTAAAATCACTCGTAAGTGTTTAGAGGTTTTCTTGGCTTACAATCATCCTGTAACAATTATTACAAAGAATCATTTAATCCTGCGGGACTTGGATCTACTAAAGGAGCTTGCCCGGAAGAATTTAGTTCGTGTGACCATAAGTCTAACTACTCTAAATGAATCGCTTAGACGGAATTTGGAGCCACGTACCTCAACTGGTTTAAAGCGCTTAGAGACCATTGCAAAACTAAAGGAGGCTGGGATTCCTGTATCGGTGAATATAGCACCCATTATCCCGGGATTGAATCATATTGAAATCCCGGTATTGTTAAAGGAAGCAGCCAATGCGGGTGCTTATTCGGCCACAATGATTATGGTGAGGCTTAATGGTCCGCTCGGAGATCTCTTCACCGATTGGCTTAAGACTTTCTACCCCGATCGTATGGAGCGCGTCTTAAACCTTATTAAATCCTGTCACGGAGGAAAATTAAGCGATAGTCGGCCAGGCATTAGAATGCGAGGAGAGGGAAATGTCGCCGAAAGTATTACGAAGCTGTTCCAGCTTTATAAAAAGAAATATTTCACACAAACAACTCCACCTGAACTTACAAGCGGGAAATTCATTTCAATAAATGGCCGGCAGATGGAGATTTTTTAAAAAAAAGCCAAAGACAGCAAGAAAATTATTCCAAGCTTTCGATTAATCGCTTTAAATTTAATTATGACGGCTTTATGGATTAAAAATGTTTTTGCCTTGGTTTAATCTCTAAAAATCTTTGCTTTCTTAGCTGCGATTCTTAATATTAAGAAACATCCAAGTCCAAAGATCAGCCAGAATATAGCGGTGGTGTATTCTTGAAAGATGAATTTCCCCATAAAAAACAAGAAAGAGTAAGTAAATCCTATGGCTGATAACCAGCAAACGAAAAGCGGACCTAATTTTCCGTCCTCACTCGAGCCATCGTTGAATTCTTTCCACCAGCCACCGGGTCTTACCCGCTGGTAGAAATTGTGAAGTACTGAATCTTTTTCGGGAGTGGTTAAGAAGGTAATAGCAATCCACGAAACGGTGGTAATCCCAACGGTTAAGAAGAAACTTTCAGGGAAAACGAGCCCAAAAACCCATTTCCCCAATCCGTAAACGATAAAAGGAACCACGGTAGCCGTTATTTCACTCCATACATTAATTCTCCACCAATACCAGCGAAGGATTAACACTAGCCCTAATCCAGCGCCGCATTCAATAATAAATGCCCAAACCCCACTAATAGAATTTATTTGGGAGCTCACCGCTAATCCTACAACCATTAAGATTATAGTTGTAATTCTTGAAACTGTAACTAATTTCTTCTCGCTCGCCTTTGGAGATATAAAGCGTTTGTAAAGATCATTTACTAAATATCCCGCTCCCCAATTTAATTGGGTAGAAATAGTGCTCATGTAGGCGCTAAAAAAGGCTACAAGTAATAGGCCTTTAAGTCCGCTTGGAAGAAAATCTTTCATTGCCATCACAAAACCGAATTTTTCTTCTCCAGCTCCTAGGTCTGGATATAGGATAAGAGTACATAAGGCCACGATGATCCAAGGCCAAGGGCGAAGACAATAATGTGCAATTTGGAAGAAAAGGGTGGCGTAAATAGAATGTTTTTCGTTTTTGGCGCTCATCATTCGTTGAGCAATGTACCCGCCACCGCCAGGTTCTGCGCCTGGATACCAGCTAGACCACCATTGAACGGTGGTGTAGGCTAAAAATGCGCCAAGACTTATTGTTAAAGTTTTCCCAACATCAGAGGCTGAGCCCAATTTTGGGAAGAAATCTAATGTGCCTTCAGGTAATTGTGCTTTTAGTCCGCTAATCCCACCGATTTGATCCAATGAGACCACCTCTACGGCAAGGTAAATACAAGCTCCCATGGCAATAAAAAACTGAACCATGTCTGAGAATACCACGCCCAAAAGACCTGAAATCGAAGAGTATATGGCCACAACGGCCATTAATATTGCTGTGTAAAATAGTGCGTCTTGAGATGAAAGTCCGAAAAAGACTTCTAGAATGGTCATCATTGCCAAGTTGACCCATCCAATAACCATAACATTCATGATTAATCCTAGGTAAACCGACTTAAATCCGCGTAGAAAAGCAGCAGCTTTTCCGCCATAGCGTAATTCAATAAATTCAATTTCGGTAAGGATGTTGGCCCTGCGCCATAGACGGGCGAAGAAGAATGTTGTAAGCATTCCACCAGCAAGCATGTTCCACCAAAGCCAGTTCCCACTTATTCCCTGGGTGCTAACCAATTCTGTAACAGCAAGGGGAGTGTCGGCGGCAAAAGTGGTGGCCACCATCGAGATTCCGGCAACGTACCAAGGCAGGTTTCTTCCGCCAAGAAAAAAATCACCTAAGCTTTTTCCGGCTTTTTTACTGAAATAAAGGCTTATTGAAAGCGTAATCACTAAGTAAACAGCGATTACTGCCCAGTCGAGTAGGGAAAGATGCATGGCTAAAAATTTTGTCTAAACTAATCCAAAAAACGGAATGCCGACTTAATTTTTTGCTCACACAAGGTGTAAAACCTTATTTTCCTCCGTTTGCTTTAAGATCGGCCTTGCATTGAGCGTCAAGAGTTGGGATTGGGCTGCCTACAAGATTATCAATGAAGGCACCTGTTTCAACGGCATAGTACATTAGACAATCTTCCACGTCGCAATGATGCCCATGCGCCACATCCTGATGATTGCTTTGCGCAGGAGTACCCACATTTACAAGTCCCATAATGTGGCCTAGTTCATGCCAAGCTACCGAAGTTTCAAGCTTTTCAAGGGTTGGTTGACCAAAACCACCAGCGTTTTCTTTTATTGTTTTTTCGTAAATAACGGTGCTTGTATTTCTATAAGCTACTCCCAAAACCTTTCCGTTATCATTGTCTTCGTTGTGGTTTCCATTGATGAAAAGCATATAAACACCTAGCCTAGTCCCGTCGTTAAAAACCGTGCGGTTGTTGTCTTCAATGGCCCGAATGTCATTCACTGAAAAAGAAGTTTTTCCCTGAGAAGGAATTTCACGTAGCTGGATTTCTAATCCCTGAGGTTTATTCAGGTGTTCTTCCATAAAAGATGTAAGATTATCGATGGTTCCCGTGGTTGGACGTGAACCTGCAATATATTGAACTTCTAGAAGCACGCTTTTGAAATCCGCATCGTTAAGTAAATCCTTGGCACTGTCGCCTACGTTTTCTTTAGCATCATTTTCGGCTTGTTTTTCTTTAGAGCAACCTTGAACGGTTACAGCAACAATGAGGATTAATAGGATGGTTTTGAAAAACTTCATTCACGATTCCTTAGTTAATTATTTAAATTGTTTCAATTTCGGGGTATTTCGCTCCAAATTTAGTTTTATAACGCTATGAACACAAAAAAAGTCCGCTTTGTCAATAATAAAGGGTTAAATCTTTCGGGACGGTTAACACTTCCATTCTCGGGAACCGTTAAGGCCTACGCTTTGTTTGCACATTGTTTTACCTGCAATAAAAATTTAAATACCATTAAATATATTACCCAGGCCCTAACCGAAAATGGATTCGGGGTATTAGCTTTTGATTTTACAGGCTTAGGCGATAGTGAGGGTGAATTTGCCGATTCGCATTTTTCGGCGAACATAGCCGATTTAGTTTGCGCTGCCGATTATTTACGAAAGGACCATAGAGCACCAAGTTTAATTATTGGACATAGTTTAGGAGGTGCCGCCGCTTTATTCGCTTCCGCGGAAATCGAAGAAATTAAAGCTGTGGTAACCATTGGAGCACCATCCGAACCTGAGCATGTAACTCATTTGTTTTCCGAAGGCTTGGAGGAATTAAAAAATAAGGGAAAGGCAAAAGTAAATATAGGCGGTCGTGACTTTAACGTAACTCAAGATTTTGTGGATCAATTGAAGGCAAAAAACATGACTGATCTGCTTTCTGGGCTTAGGAAGGCGTTTTTATTTATGCATTCCCCACAAGACGACATAGTGGGTATTTCTCATGCTGCCAATCTTTACTCCAAGGCATTTCATCCCAAAAGCTTTATTTCCCTTGACGGTGCTACTCATTTATTGGCTAAAGAAAAAGATGCCAAGTATGCGGGGAAAGTTCTTGCCGACTGGGCGGTTCGGTATTTGGATTTATCTGAAGAAACCAATTTTCCCGAAAGTGGGGTGAATGTTAAGGTGTTTGATGGGAATTTCACCAGCGAGGTGTTAACAAAGGAAGGCCATAAATTCATTGCTGATGAGCCTACAAGTGTGGGAGGAAACAATCTTGGTCCCACACCCTACGATTTGCTCGCAGCGGGACTTGGGGCATGTACTGGGATGACATTAAGAATGTATGCCCAACGGAAAAAGTGGGACATTGGCATTGTAGATACACAGGTAACCCATGAGAAAATTCACGCTGAGGATTGTGACGAGTGTGAGGATAAAAACGAAAAAATAGACCAATTTTATCGAAAAATATCCATCTCCGGTGATATTACCAACGAAATGAAGGCGAAATTGCTGGAAATCGCCGATAAATGCCCCGTGCATAAAACATTGGAAAATAAGATTATTATCAAAACCGAAATACAATAATTTATTGCGATGGAAAAAGTAACAGAAAGCGAAAAAAACACCCTTGGGAAGAAATTTCTTGAGTTTCAAAAAACGGGTTTGGTTGCCTACGGGAAATACCTAGCCGATCAGCTAGAAATTGCTTCAAAATCAGGTATAAGTAAAGCTTACAAAAAGTACATTGAGGACCAGATTGAAATAAACAAAAGGAAAATTAATGAGATTGATGAAAAACTAAAATAGGCTTAAAGCGACAATACCCCTACCTATTTCCATATATGCTTTCTCAAATAATTGAAAAAGTCCGCTTCATTTTGTGTAATTTTTTAATAAATAGGCTCAAGCCGTAAAAATAATAGGTGTTTTATATTCTTATTCCCCTGAGTTAAAATGTAATTTTGCACCATGAATTATTTGTCGGTTGAAAATCTCGCTAAATCCTACGGTGAGCGCGTTTTATTTGAAAATCTGAGCTTTGGTATTGACCAAGGACAAAAAATCGCGTTTGTTGCTAAGAACGGTACAGGAAAATCGACGCTGCTAAAAATTATTGCAGGAAAAGAAACTCAAGACTCAGGAAATGTAATTTTCAATAAAGGACTTGTTGTTGGGTATTTGGAACAGAATCCTGAGCCAACTCCAGGGAATACAATCCTTGAAGAAGTTTTTGAAGCTGATACGCCTGAGTTAAAGGTGATAAAAGAGCTTAAAATCCACACCGATTCTGGTGATAGTGATAAAGTAAGTAAAGTGCTTGAGGAAATGGACAGGTTAAACGCTTGGGATTTCGAATCCAAGGTAGAGCAAGTTCTTTCAACCCTTCAAATCAACGACCTTTCTCAAAATGCTTCCACGCTATCAGGAGGTCAAAAGAAGCGTGTTGCCCTTGCAAAAATAATCCTAAGAAATCCAGATTTAATCATTCTCGATGAGCCAACCAACCATCTGGATACTGAGATGATTGAGTGGTTAGAGGAGTTTTTGGGAAATGCCAAAGTCACTCTTTTAATGATTACTCACGATAGGTATTTCTTAGACCGTGTTTGTAATGAAATATTAGAATTAGATCAAGGTGCATTATTTGCCTATAAGGGTAATTACGAATATTTCCTTGAGAAAAAACACCTTCGTCATGCTACGGCTGATGCCGAAGTTGATAAAGCACAAAATTTACTTTCTAAAGAATTAGAATGGATGCGTCGCCAACCAAAGGCCCGTACCACTAAATCTAAGGCTAGAATTGATTCTTTCTATGATTTGGAGGAATCGGCTCAAGGACGTAAGAAAGATGACAGTGTAGAGTTGGAGATCAATATGAGCCGACTTGGAAACAAGATTCTTGAGCTTCATAATGTTTCGAAATCGTACGGAGATAAAGAAATCATCAAAGATTTCAAATATATCTTCAAACGTAAAGAGAGAGTAGGAATCGTGGGTCCCAACGGAACGGGAAAAACCACCTTAATAAGTCTTTTTACGGGTCATTTAATGCCTGATAAGGGAAAGACCATCTTAGGGGAGACCGTGGTTTTCGGTCACTACCACCAGGAGGGAATGAAATTTAAGGAAGAGATGCGGGTGATTGACGTAGTGAAGGAAATCGCCGAGTTTATCCCGCTTACAAAAGGGAGGACTTTAACCGCTTCGCAACTTCTTGAGCGTTTCCTTTTTACTCCACATGCACATTACACGCCCGTGTCTAAGTTAAGTGGGGGAGAGCGCCGCCGATTGTATCTTCTGACAATTTTAATGAAGAATCCAAACTTCCTTATTCTGGATGAGCCTACAAACGATTTAGATATTTTAACGCTAACCGTACTGGAAGATTTTCTGAAGGATTTCCCTGGATGCTTAGTGATTGTAAGTCACGATAGATTTTTTCTAGATAAATTGGTTGATCATCTTTTTATTCTTCGTGGAAACGGTGAAGTGAAAGATTTTAATGGAACTTATTCAGATTACCGCCACTGGGTTAAGGAGCAGGATTCCATTGCAATGGATGAAAAGAAAAATGCTTCAAAGCCAGCTCCAGTGGTAAAAGCCGCTGCCCCAGTAAAGCCAAAAGCCGCAAAGCTTACTTTCGCCGAGAAAATCGAAAAAGAAAAACTTGAAAAGGAAATTGAAAAGCTTGAAGCGGAAAAAGAAAAATTGGAAGCTGAAATGAATTCCAGTGCGGTTACTCCTGAGCGTGTAGCTTATTTAAGTCAAGAATACGGAAAAGCTTCGGCCGGATTGGACGAAGCAGAAATGCGCTGGTTGGAACTTGAAGAAAAAGGGGCTAATTAAGTTTAGGGATTTACCGCACTAGCTATTTCCTCAGGACTTAGGTAATAGCGCTTTTTATATTTCTTATATTTTTTAGTTAGCCTTTCGTGGCTAAATACATGGGAAGTAAACTGCAGTAACCCTTTGCCTAAACCGCGGTTAATCACCTCATGGTCTGCTTGGTGCTCTGTGTCTGTTTTATAGGATGGTATCAGTGAATAAGCAATTCCCGTTCCCATTAGCTCATATTTTGATTGTGTAGAATAATCAAGTAAGTGGGCAAATTCATGGGCTAAAAGTGCCACCTGACCCTCTAAATCGAGCTCATATATTAAGTTAGATTTCGCCGATTCTTTGTTTGAATTTACAACAACTTTATATTTCCTATTTTCCTTAGAGTTCAACATTAGACTAAGGAATTTAGGTTGAGCAAGCATGGATGTGGTGATGTTGCCTTCAATAATTTCGATTTCTGAATCTTTTAATTCGGGATATAAATTTAACGCAAGGCGAGCGGCAAGGTCAAGTGAAGGAATGGTTACAATTAGATTTTGAGTTACATGGGTAAGACTTATGAAATTCCCTTCTTTTTTTTCATCATCTCCATATGGCAAGGTGTTTGAAATGCTTATCTGTGGAAATAATAGAAAGAGGAAGGTAAGCTTAAATAAATGGCCAAAAATTTTCATCATAAGTTCTTAATTTACGAAATTTGACGGTCAATTACAAACATTTGGGCGAGACGCACAATTATAATACTTTTAAGGAAATTAGCTTTTGAAACGCAATAAGATGGACTCCATAAAATCACAGTTGTATACCATAATCTTCGGGACAGATACCAAATGGGGTAAACGTTTTGATTTAATCCTTTTATGGGTAATTGTGGCGAGTGTTTTGGCCGTGATGCTTGAAAGTGTGCGTGCCATAAAAATTGAGCATGGGATGCTCTTGAGGATAATAGAATGGGTATTCACCGTTTTATTCACCATTGAGTTCATTGTCCGCCTTTGGGTAGTCAATAGCAAAAAAAAATATATTTTTAGTTTTTACGGGATGATTGATCTCCTCTCCTTATTGCCCAGCTATTTAGGGATTTTCTTTGGAGGGGCTCATTCATTAATGGTTATTCGAACGTTAAGACTATTAAGGATTTTTAGAATTTTAAAACTTGCCAGATTCCTTGGGGAGGCTGCTCAATTAAAGGAGGCCTTGCTGGCTAGCCGACATAAAATCATCGTTTTCCTTGTTGCTGTTATTGCACTGGCCACCATTTCTGGAACGGCCATGTACTGGGTAGAAGGTTACGACAATGGATTTACAAGTATTCCAAAAAGCATTTATTGGGCGATTGTGACTTTAACCACGGTGGGTTATGGCGACATTGCCCCGCAATCCGTTTTCGGACAGTTTTTAGCGGCTTTTATTATGATTATGGGTTACGGAGTAATAGCAGTGCCTACGGGGATTGTGACGGCCGAATTGACTCGTTCAGCGAATAAAGAGCATGTAATTGAATGCTCCAATTGTAATATTACTGATCATAAAAATAATGCTAAGTTTTGCCATAAATGCGGGGAGCTTCTCCCCATTCCCGAAAATATATTATAGTATGTTATTTCATTCCACAGGGGCCTTATTGGCCTTTTTTATTTTACCCCTTTCTTTTTCCTTTTCTCAGACATCTGATCAAATTTCGAAAGGAGAATTCCATTAATACCGTCTAGGCTTAGAGTCTTTCGTCGATGATGATACGATTGGATATTTGGAGAATTTTAAAATCGCCAATCCCATTCGTCAAGAAAACTCGAAAATAATGGATAATCTGGCTCGTGCTTATGCTTTAAACCATATGCCTAAAAATGCCATAACCATATGTAAACGCCCTTTTGATAGTCGTTCGCGATGAGAACATACTAATAAACGAGGCCTATGATTCGTATCGTTCGATGCCTGACTTTCAGAAGTTGTGGGAAAAAGTGACTGAGATTAATGGCTCCCCACAAAACGCTGAAGTGGTGGGCAGATTTCTAATTGCCAATATTCATCCCGAATCTGTTGCACCGGGGCTCCAGGATGATGTATATATTTTTGGTAGTATCAGGGATAGGAAAATCAATAAGATTGACGAAAGTGGGTATAAATCCGATTTGATTTCGCCATCAGCACATGGGATTGCAGGAATTACGGGTTTAAAGACCGATTTGAAAGCCAAAACCCTTTGGGTATGTTCAGCTCCGCTTAATCATATGAAAGGCCAATTAACCCCTTACGGAGGGAGCGGGGTTTTTAAATTTGACTTAGAAACGGGTGACTTGATAAAAAAATACATCCTAAATCAGCCATTTGAAGATCATCTTTTTGGTGATTTAGTACTATCAAAAAAAGGAGGCACATAATTTATCATGTAAATCCAAAAGCCGATTCATTGGAAAAATGGATTTCAGATTCAAATTGGATTTCACTTCAAGGAATTTGTATTGATAAAAAAGAGAAGTTTCTGTTCGTCGCCGATTATGTTTTTGGAATTTATAAAATTGAAATTGCCACAAAGAAAATCGAAAAATTAACAGCACCAGCTGGATTTACTTTTAAGGAAATCAACTGATTATACTACCTAAAAAACGAACTAATTGCCATCCAAAATGGAGTGAATCCAATGTGGATTTCAGTCTTTAAATTGGACAGGAAAATGAAGATGATTTCAGGAAGAATATTGGAAAATAATCACGCCAAATTTGGTGAGCCTACCTTTGGGTTTTTGGACGGAAAAAATCTCATTTATATAGCCAATAGTCCTTGGGCAAATTATGATGAAAGACAACAATTTTGTGCGCCTAAGTCCAACATGATTTACTTGCTCAAAAACAAGATTTAATCCCTTTCACCGATTTCGAAGGAGGGAGGTAAGCCATGAAATTTAAAAAAAAAACCAAGAATTTCTTGGATTTTTTATGCAAAAAATTTTGATATTCCTCCTAACTATTGTGTTAAAGTTTTAGTTTATAACTTCTAATTTAAATAACTGATTTATAAATATTTATAGTTTAATATTTTGAAGATGTGACACGTTGTCAGTAGGTCAATTTTAATACTGTTAATCAATATATTTTTATTGTTTAACAATAAAAATAGATTGATTATTAATAAAAATACGCTATATTGGTATCGAACACTAAAATCATTCAAATTATGACTACATATTCACCACACTGGTCTGTAAAATGGTTAATGGGATTTATAAATTTCATTTGGTATATTTTACTTTTTGGAACAATACTAGTAGTTATTGTCCTCGGAACACGCACGGTTTTTCCAGATATATTTGGGCCTGAAACTTTAAACGTTAATGTCAATTTACCCTTAAAATTTGCAGAAGAATTTCCGGTCCCAATCGAGTTCGAAAACCATGGTTTTTCTGTTGAAGATTTAAATGGAAAAATTAATGTTTCCAAGGGCAATTTTTACCTCTTTATATTCAACACAATCTTCGCCATTTTTTACATGATTATTTCAATTATGATTCTACATTTAATTCGAATGATTTTTCGGAATATTAGGAAGGGAATTATTTTCGTTGAAGCAAATTCAAAGTTCTTTATGATGGTAAGTTTTATGTTTTTTGTGATGTTCGTTTACGACGGATTAGCAAAATTTATTATGGGAATAGTGTTAAATCAGCATCCCATGTTTGCAAATAATCAACTTTCAATTGTTCCAGATTTAAGCTTTGATCTTTTAGGTTTCTTTTTATTGTCTTTAGTTTTTTCGAAAGTTTTTAATGAAGGAGTGAAGCTTAAAGCAGAAAACGAATTAACCATATAAACCACCCATAGATGTCAATAGTAATAAATTTAGATGTGGAGCTGGCCAAAAACAAAATGAAGCTCACGGAGCTCAGCGAAAAAGTAGGGGTGACTATAGCCAATTTAAGTGTGTTAAAGCAAGGGAAGGCTAAGGCCGTTAGGTTCTCAACTTTAGAGGCTATTTGCAAGGCTTTGGGTTGCCAGCCTGGTGATATTTTAGAATATCGTTCCGACGATTAAAAACCGCCTATATGTTCCGATATCCCTAGAAACACAAAAAGCCCTTTCAATCTAAATTGAAAGGGCTTTTATAATTTTAAAATGTGTTATTTCTTGATATTCATTTCCATCTGCGAAAGCGTTTCACCGCCTTTAATTCCAAAGTCCAATGTTCTGATTGGGAATGGGATGGTAACATCATTGGCGTCATATGCCATTTTTATGTTTTTAATACCGTCACTAACTCCTTGAAGATAATCGGGTTGCCTTGTATAATTCACCCAGTATCTAACCACAAGGTTAATGCTGCTATCTCCAAATTCAGTGAAGAATAGCTCAACTTCTCTTCCTTTTAATAAATAATCTATTTTGGAAATGGCCGCCTTAGTAAGGTCTTCAACCTTTTGTAAGTCATCCCCATAGCTAACCCCTACACTTAGGTCAATTCTCCGTATCCCGTTTATTGTATAATGTATAAAAGGATTTTCAAAAATTAATCTGTTAGGTATCTCCACGT
>JBLIKP010000019.1:0-31840 GCA_047635375.1 Sphingobacteriales bacterium
GAAACCAGTAACTCTTTCAGAGCCGGCACTAACTGAAAACGGCAGGAATCCCGCATAGGGAAGTGGATTTAATCCACCTGAATAATTAATATCATTTGTTTTAATTGTCTTTCCTACGGAGCCGCCGCCCTAATAAAACTCAAAGTATCTAAATGTTACAGAATTATTTTTTAGGTTTTCCACCAAGGTGCTTTAAAAATATCACCTCTTTTGGTGACAGCAATCGCCATCGCTTTCTAGGAAGGTCCTTTTTAGTTAATCCGGCATACATTACTCTATCTAATTTTCTAACATCGTAACCTAAATGCTCGAATATTCGCCTAACTATCCTAGTCCTTCCAATATGGATTTCAATACCAATTTCCTTTTTACTTGCTCCCACAAAAGCTACAGCATCTACATAAGCAATCCCATCTTCAAGTTCTACTCCCCTTGCTATTTGTTCTAAATGAGCCTTTTCAACTTCCTTATCCAGCTCTACATGATAAATTTTCCGAACACCATGTGATGGATGCATCAATTTCTGCGCAAGCTCACCATCATTAGTAAACAGTAATAAACCTGTCGTTTGTCTATCTAACCTACCTACAGGAAAAACTCTCTCGGTAGTAGCTTTGGTTATTAAATCCATCACGGTACGTCGATTTTCAGGATCATCTGTCGTGGTTAGGTAATCCTTAGGCTTATTTAAAAGCACGTATACCAATTTTTGACGCGTTATTATCTTTCCATCTACGCGAACAACTGACGATGGGTTTATCCTCGTCCCTAACTCATTTGTGATTTTGCCATCAACCTCAACCAAACCGTCTCCGATTAACGTATCGGCCTTTCGTCTGGAACAAATTCCAGCGTCGGCAATGTATTTATTAAGTCGAATAGAATTAGCTGTTTCTGGATTCCCAGCACCAGTATTGTGCTCATCCAAATCTCCATCAGATTGAGGTTTAGTTTTTTCTTTCTCTTCTAGCTTTTCTTCACGGTCGGCTCTAGGAGCACGATTAGTTTTTCTCTCGAATCGATCCTCTCCCTTTTCCTTACTCTTAAAATCACCTGTAAATTTTCTTTTTGAAGGCTTTCTCATTACTACTTATTAGCTTAACCATCCAAGATTATTTTCCTGATGGTGATTTTAAATTTGGAAAATTTATTTGATCTGGAACTATAAACACGGAATCAAAATCCTTAACCACCTGTTTATAGACTTTAAAGGCTTCTAGTCTTGTTCTATAATCGCCCACTCTTAATTTAAAGTAGGGACTATCAAATATTATATAATCTTTTAGCTCAGGATGGAATCTAGTTAATTTCTCTCTTGCTTTTATTGCTCCCTCTCGAGAACCAAAAAACAATTGAACTCTATATCCCTCAATGGTCGATTTA
This sequence comes from Sphingobacteriales bacterium, assembly GCA_047635375.1. Classification (GTDB taxonomy): domain Bacteria; phylum Bacteroidota; class Bacteroidia; order Sphingobacteriales; family Sphingobacteriaceae; genus JBLIKP01. The sequence goes on from JBLIKP010000019.1 coordinate 1,384, forward strand.
TTTTTTAAATATTCATGCCTATCATTCATTAATTTGGTGATAGAAGGATCCTCAAACACCTGAATACTTAAAGGCGCCTGGGCCTGGGCCGCTAGCATACCTACCATCAAGATAATCACTACTAAACCAAACTTTACAACAGATTTCATGAAATTGAATTTACTAAATTTTTAGTGTTTGCCATGACATTGTTTGAACTTCTTGCCGCTACCACATGGGCATTGCTCATTTCTCCCAACTTTCTGCACCGCTCTTACTGGCTGAGGCTTTGGCGCCGCAGGTTGTGCTCCACTGCCCGTTTGTGACGACTTACCACCTGGACTACCGAACTCTTTTTTTTCAGCCTTTAAATTACTCATATCAGAGCGTCTTGGCGCCTTCGCTGCCTGAACTTGATCTGGGCTTTGCTGTGGCAAGTCCCCCTTGAACAAGAAGCTTACAACTTCACGGTTAACATTTGCTAACATAAGCTTAAACAGTTCAAAGCCTTCAAACTTATAAATCAGCAATGGATCTTTCTGCTCATAAACCGCATTCTGAACCGATTGCTTTAATTCATCCATTTCACGTAAATGCTCTTTCCAAGAATCATCAACCATTGATAAAGTCACCGATTTCTCGAACGATTTTGTCACTTCCTTACATTCGTTATCGATAGCCTTATGCAGATTTACCGAAATTTGAATAGTCTTCTTTCCATCAGTAAATGGAACAACTACATTTTGAATTACTTCTCCACGCTCAGCCTTAACTTTCTGGAATATCGGGAAAGAAACTTCAGAAATTTTTGCCGTTTTTCGAGCATACAACTCTTCAACCTGCCCGAAAACCGTTTCGGTTAAATCTTCAGCTTTTCCTTTTAGAAAATCGGCTTCAGAAATTTTAGGATTAATAGAGAACAGTCTAATTAACTCAAGCTTAAATCCTTCAAAATCAGAATTCGCTTGGTAAGAATGAACCACATCTTCACACACATCGAAGAACATGTTTTCTAAATCAACTTCTAAACGCTCACCAAAAAGAGCATTTTTCCGTTTTGAATAGATCACCTCTCTTTGAGAGTTCATTACATCATCATACTCTAAAAGTCGTTTACGAATTCCAAAGTTATTTTCTTCTACTTTCTTTTGCGCACGCTCAATACTCTTAGTCACCATGCTGTGCTGAATCACTTCTCCTTCTTCAAGGCCTAAACGGTCCATGATTCTAGCAATCCTTTCGGATCCAAAAAGACGCATTAAATCGTCCTCAAGGGAAACAAAAAACTGGGTTGACCCTGGATCACCTTGACGACCAGAACGACCTCTTAATTGCCTATCAACACGTCTTGACTCGTGACGTTCAGTACCAATAATGGCCAAACCACCAGCCTCCTTTACGCCTTCTCTTAACTTAATATCCGTTCCACGACCCGCCATGTTTGTTGCGATAGTTACCGCGCCTTTTTCACCGGCTGATGCTACAATATCAGCTTCACGCTCATGTTGCTTTGCATTCAGAATATTATGTTTTATGCTTTTCATGTTAAGCATGCGGCTCAGAAGCTCCGAAATCTCAACACTTGTCGTACCCACCAATACAGGCCGACCTTTTTCTGTAAGGCGAACAATTTCTTCCGCCACAGCGTTATACTTTTCACGCTTTGTTTTATAAACAAAATCCTGTCGGTCATCACGTACAATTGGACGATTGGTTGGAATTTCAACCACATCTAGTTCGTAAATTTCCCAGAATTCTCCTGCTTCAGTAATTGCAGTTCCTGTCATACCACTTAATTTGTGGTACATCCTAAAGTAATTTTGAAGTGTAACCGTAGCAAAAGTTTGTGTGGCAGCTTCAACCTTCACGTTTTCCTTAGCCTCAATTGCTTGGTGAAGTCCGTCAGAATAACGACGACCATCCATCACACGACCCGTTTGTTCATCAACAATCTTCACTTTTCCACCTTCAATGATATATTCAACATCATTTTCAAATAGGGTGTAAGCTTTTAAAAGTTGATTAACAGCATGAATACGTTCAGATTTAACCGCAAAATCGCGCATCAATTCATCCTTTTTCGCCAATTTATCGTCCTCTGCCAATGAAGATTTTTCAATCTCAGCAATTTCAGAACCCACATCGGGCATGATAAAGAATTCTTTATCTTCTCCAGATTGGGTAATTAACTCAATTCCTTTTTCAGCTAAATCTATGCTGTTATTTTTTTCGTCGATTGTAAAGAAAAGGGCTTCATCAGCCTTAGGCATTTCTTTAGCATTATCTTGAAGGTAGTAGTTTTCAGTTTTTTGAAGGATGGTTCTAATTCCCGGCTCCGACAAAAATTTAATTATTGCTTTTGACTTTGGAAGTCCACGGAAAGCGCGCAGAAGCGCTAGTCCACCTTCTTCTTTTTTATCGGCGGCCAATAATTTTTTGGCATCGGTTATAGCGGTATTTACATAATCCCTTTGCGCTTTCACCAGCTTTTCAACTCTAGGCTTAAGGTCATGAAATTCGTGAATATCTCCACGAGGAACCGGTCCCGAAATAATTAATGGCGTTCTTGCATCATCAATTAATACTGAATCGACCTCATCAACCATTGCATAATGGAGCTTGCGCTGAACTAAATCTTCAGGGCTTCGCGCCATGTTATCACGAAGATAATCGAAACCAAATTCGTTGTTGGTACCATAGGTGATGTCGGCCAAATAAGCCTCCTTACGTTCCTGTGAATTTGGCTGAAATTTATCAATACAATCGATGGTTAGGCCATGAAATTGGAAGATTGGAGCCATCCATTCACTATCTCTTTTTGCAAGGTAATCGTTAACCGTAACCACGTGAACACCCTTACCCGCTAATGCGTTTAGGTATGCTGGCAAGGTAGCCACAAGGGTTTTCCCCTCCCCTGTTGCCATCTCGGCGATTTTTCCCTTGTGAAGAATAATACCACCAATAAGCTGAACATCATAATGTTCCATGGCCCAAGTGTTAGCGCCACCTGCAGCTTCCCAAGTATTTTGATAAACAACCTGGTCACCTTGGATTTCCATGTGATTTCTATCAGTGGCAAGGTCCCTATCCAATTGTGTGGCTGTCGCCGAAAGGCTGGTATTATTGGAAAACCGTCTAGCAGTCTCTTTAACCACAGCAAAAGCTTGAGGAAGAATTTCATCAAGCGCCTCCTCAATTTTTTCGTTCTCTACTTTCTCAAGCTTATCGACTTGCAAGTAGATTTCATTTTTTTCGTGAATCGATAGCGACTTATCACTTTCGGCTTTAGCCTTTAACGCCTCAATTTCGGCGGTAATTTCCTTGTAATGGGATTTAATTTGTGCTCTAAAATCTAAAGTCTTTTGACGTAATTCGTCATTAGACAAACCACTAAGCTTAACAAACTCTTCATTAACTGCGGCAACTTGAGGCATCACCTCTTTAATATCCTTGGATGATTTATCACCAAAAAGGCTCGAAACGGCCTTTGAAAATACATTTAACATAAATCTTCTTCTACTCGTTTTTGTATGAAAGACGGGATTGTAAAGGTAAAATTAATTTGAAAAACCTACCCCTTGCTTTCGCGGAAAACACCTAATTTCAAAAAGTGCTAATATCCGTAACAAATTTACTCATTCGTTAATCGGCTAACGAAAAAATAAGCGTTTTCTTTTCAATTATACTAACATTGGCTAAACTTCTATTGTGTGGCCAATGCCTTAATTTTTATCTTTGCACACGTTAAATCCATAACCGGAAAAAATACACACCATGAATATCCTTTTATTAGGCAGCGGAGGCCGTGAACACGCTATAGCTTGGAAATTGAAAAAAAGCCCAAATTGCGAAAATTTATTTATCGCTCCAGGTAACGCAGGAACCACCCAGTGCGGTGAAAACGTAGATCTCGACCCTGAGGACTTTAAGTCTGTGGGAGATTTTGTGCTAAAAAATCAAATTGGTCTTGTTATTGTCGGCCCTGAAGCTCCCCTAGTTATGGGAATAACAGATTATTTCAGATCCACCTCTGCCCTTAAATCAGTTTTAGTTGTAGGCCCAGATAAGGAGGGTGCTCAACTTGAAGGAAGCAAGGATTGGTCAAAAAAATTCATGCAGAAGTATAATATTCCAACCGCATCATACCGCACATTTGTAAAAGATGAGCTTGAAGATGCCATGGCATATTTAGACACTCATACCCTACCTATTGTGCTTAAAGCAGATGGTCTGGCGGCAGGAAAGGGGGTAATCATCTGCGAAGACAGGGATGACGCAAAAAAAGAGATTAAAGAAATGCTCGCTGACGCAAAATTTGGCTCAGCAAGCTCTAGAGTTGTTGTGGAGCAATTTCTAGACGGAATTGAACTTTCCGTTTTTGCTATTTCCGACGGACGAGATTACAAACTGCTGCCTACTGCCAAAGACTACAAAAGAATTGGCGAAGGTGATACCGGACCAAACACTGGGGGGATGGGCGCTATTTCCCCCGTTCCTTTCGCCGACGAGGCCTTCATGAAAAAGGTTAAGGATCAAATCATCCACCCTACCATGAGTGGATTAAAACTTGAGGGTATAGATTACCGTGGCTTTATCTTCTTTGGTTTAATCAATGTAAAGGGCAATCCAATGGTTATCGAATACAATGCCCGAATGGGTGATCCAGAAACTGAGGTTGTTATCCCTAGGTTGGAATCTGACTTTGTAGATTTAATGATAGGATGTGCATCTGGAAATATATCCGATGTTGAGTGCAAGGAGATAGATGATGCGGGTTGTACCGTGATTTTAGTATCAGGAGGTTATCCAAATGCTTATGAGAAAGGTCATGAAATAACGGGTATAGATGAAATAAACAACAGTATTATTTTCCATGCTGGGACAAAGGGTAAGGACAGTAAGTTCGTAACCTCAGGAGGAAGGGTGATTGCCGTCACCACTATCGCACCTACGCTAAAAGAGGCCCTATCTAATAGCTTCAAAAATGCGGAAAAAATAAATTTCAAAGGGAAAAATTACAGAAAAGACATTGGTTACGAGTTTAACTAAGGTTTATAAATAATAACATAGCCCGCTTCAAAAAAGCGGGCTTTTTTTATGTAAAATTTTACGTAAAAAAAATCCCGTAAGAAATAATTCTTACGGGATTAAGACTAAAATTATTTTTTATTACAATGCATTTGCACCTGCCACAATTTCCGAAAGCTCGGTAGTAATTGCAGCTTGACGAGCACGGTTATAAGATAACCGAAGGTTCTTAAGTAATTCATTCGCATTTTCCGTTGCATTATCCATCGCGGTCATACGAGCGCCATGTTCTGCAGCATTGCTATCAATCATTCCCTTGTAAAGCTGGATTTTCAACATTTCAGGAATAGCATCTTTAATAATTTCTTCTTTTGAAGGCTCTAATAAATACTCAACTCGATTTGGAGCTGCGCTTTCATCTACCTCAGGTTTAGAAATTGGCAGCATTTGCTCAGTTCTTACAATCTGAACAGCAGCATTCTTAAACTCGTTATAAACTATAACAACTTTATCCCACTTACCTTCAACATAACCATCAATAATCTGTTGAGTAATTTCCGTAGAAATATCAAAAGAAAGGTTGTTAAATACTTCATTATTGTTTCCAATAACGTTGTAACCTAACTTGGTATAGTTGTCTTGTCCTTTTTTACCAACACAAACAAAGTGAAGATTTCCGCTTTTTGAAAAACCACTGAACTCCCCTTTTACAAGTAGGTTGGTTGCTTTAACAATATTGGCATTAAAACCTCCACACAAACCTCTATTTGAGGTAATAGGCACTAACAATACGTTTTTAACTTCACGCTCCTCAGCAAAAACACTTGCAACTTCACCCTCCATAGAGGCCGTTAAATTGCTAAGAATTCCTTTAAGCTTATTAGCATAAGGCCTTAATTCAATAATCTTGTTCTGTGCTCTTCTCAACTTTGCGGCAGAAACCATTTTCATGGCTTTTGTAATTTGCTGAGTCGAAATTACAGAGGTGATTCTCGTACGTACTTCTTTTAAATTGGCCATTTATTTTAGGCTTAAATTTATATAACGGGAGATCAAACGACCTCCCGCGAAAATCAGTTTAATTATGCTTTAGCAGCAAACTGCTTAGCCACATCTTTAGCTACTTTTTCAATTTCTGAAGTAACAGCATCACTGTATTCTCCACCTGAAATTTTAGCTAATAATTCTTTGTGACCATTTTTTAGGATGCTAATAAATTCTGCCTCAAAAGCTCTCACTTTATTCACAGGAACACTTCTTAACAATCCTTTTGTTCCAACATAAACCATACATACCTGTAGTTCAACAGATACGGGGCTATATTGAGCTTGCTTTAAGATCTCTACGTTACGAGAACCTTTATCAAGTACAGCTTTCGTAGTAGCATCAAGATCAGAACCGAACTTAGAGAAAGCCTCTAATTCACGGTATTGCGCTTGATCAAGCTTAAGTGTACCTGCAACCTTTTTCATCGGCTTAATCTGAGCGTTACCACCCACACGAGATACAGAAATACCTACGTTAATCGCTGGACGAATACCTGCGTTAAACAAGTTAGTCTCAAGGAAAATCTGTCCGTCAGTAATCGAAATTACATTTGTAGGAATATAAGCAGATACGTCACCAGCTTGTGTTTCAATGATTGGAAGTGCCGTTAATGAACCACCACCTTTAATAATATCTTTTAATGAATCAGGGATATCATTCATTTGCTTTGCAATCTCATCAGATGATGTGATTTTAGCTGCACGCTCTAATAAACGACTGTGAAGGTAAAATACATCTCCTGGATATGCTTCACGCCCTGGGGGACGCTTTAATAATAGAGAAACCTCACGGTAAGCAACAGCTTGCTTTGATAAATCATCATATACTACAAGAGCAGGACGACCAGTATCACGGAAGAACTCACCAATAGCAGCTCCAGCGAATGGCGCGTAGAATTGCATTGGAGCAGGGTCAGCAGCAGAAGCAGAAACAATTGTAGTATAAGGTAAAGCACCACGTTTTTCTAATTCTTTTACAATACCAGCTACAGTAGACGCTTTTTGTCCAATTGCAACATAGATACAGTAAACAGGCTCACCTTTGTCGTAAAAATCTTTTTGGTTTAAGATAGCATCAATAGCTACGGCAGTCTTTCCAGTCTGACGGTCACCAATGATAAGCTCACGTTGTCCACGACCAATTGGAATCATTGCATCAATCGCCTTAACACCAGTTTGAAGTGGCTCAGTTACAGGCTGACGATAAATAACCCCAGGAGCCTTACGCTCAAGTGGCATTTCGTAAAGTTTACCTTCGATTGGTCCTTTACCATCAATCGGCTTACCAAGTGTGTTTACAACACGACCAACAATACCGTCACCTACATTAATAGATGCAATACGGTTTGTACGCTTAATAGTATCTCCCTCTTTTACTGAGTCAGAGCTACCTAGCATTACAACCCCTACGTTATCCTCTTCAAGGTTAAGTACGATTCCGTTTAGTCCGTTTTCGAATTCAACTAGCTCTCCAGCTTGTACTTTTGTTAGTCCGTATACCCTTGCGATACCATCTCCTACTTGAAGAACAGTACCCACTTCTTCTAATTGGGTTTCTGACTTGAAACTTGATAACTGTTGTCTCAGAATCGCTGAAACTTCGTCTGGCCTTACTTCTACCATTTTGTTGTTATTTTAGTGTTTAATTATCGCCTTTCGACGTAGTAATCTTTTTTAACTTATGATTCAATTAATTCGCGCTCCATCTTGCGCAACTTTGCCGACACCGAAGTATCGTATTGTAAATCACCGATACGCATAATAAATCCACCGATAAGGTCCTCATCAATAGTTTCTACTATCTCGATTTTACTACCAGTCATCTTTTTTGCAATGGTGTTAATTTCATTTCTTGTAGCCTCATCAATAGGTGCTGCAGTTCTAACAAATGCTTTTTCGATGCCCTTTACAATTAAGTATTGAAGCATAAATTCTTTGGCTACTTCCAAAAGTAAAGACTCACGACTCTTACTGGCCATAATCGAGATAAACTGATGTGTAATTTCCTGAACCTTAGTTCCGAAAATTTCCGCCAATACCTTTACCTTTTTTGAAGGTGGAATAATTGGGCTTTTAAGCATCAATTTTAAATCACGATTTTCCTCACACGTAGAAATAAAAAGTTCCATATCGGCTTTTACTTCTTCAAGCTTGTTGACTTCCTGTGAGAAATCGATCATCGATTTCGCGTATCTGGTGGCTACTCTATTTACTGACATTTATTTCTATTTAAGAGATAAACCCAAAAGGGTTAAAATGATTTAGTTTAAGGTGATGTCTTTCAACAACCCATCAACCATTTCTTTTTGAGCATCTTGATTACCCAACTCTTTTCTTAAGATTTTTTCTGCGATCTCAACTGAAGTTACAGCAACCATGCTTTTAACTTCTTTCATTAAAGCAGATTTTTTTTCTTCAATATCACGTCCTGCTTTCTCAACGATTTTATCAGCCTCGGTTTGAGCCTGGCCTTTAGCTTCGCTGATTAAGTTATCACGCATTGAACGAGCTTCCTTAAGCATTTTCTCACGCTCTAAACGTGCTTCAGCTAATACCTTTTCATTCTCTTCGTTAAGACGAGACAATTCTTCTTTTGCTTTTTCAGCCGAAGCTAAAGCATCTTCAATTGATTCTTCACGCTCTTTTAACGCAGCCATAATCGGCTTCCAAGCGAACTTTCCTAAAAGGAATAATACGATTGAGAAAGAAAGTGTTGTCCAAACGATTAATCCTAATCCGGGTGTTACTAATCCCATGGTATTTTATTTTTATATGTAATGTTATTCTTTTAACTCAAATTAAAAAAGGGTTCTGCAACCAATCGTTGCAGAAGCCCTTAGGGGATTAACCCAATACTACAAGAAGACAAACTACGATTGCAAAGAATACCGCACCTTCAACAAGAGCAGCAGCAACAATCATAGAAGCACGTAGGTCACCGCTAGCCTCAGGCTGACGAGCCATAGACTCCAATGCAGAAGCACCGATTTTACCGATACCAACACCTGCACCTAAAGCAGCAATACCAGCACCTATACCAGCACCCATTACGCCAACAGCTTCTAATAAAATAGTTAATAATTCCATGATGAAATTGAATTTATAAAAATTAAAAAATAGTTACTAATTAATGATGCTCCTCAGTCGCCATACCAAAATATAACGCCGATAGCAATGTAAATACATAGGCCTGAAGAAATGCTACTAACACTTCTAAGCAAGTCATGAATACTAGGAATACAACAGACCCAACACTCACACCATATCCAGTTCCAACGCTTGTTTCTCCAAATATGAAGATTAAACTAACGAAAGATAAAATGATAATGTGACCTGCAGTTATGTTAGCAAACAAACGTAGCATAAGAACCACTGGCTTGTTGATCATCCCTAAAAGTTCAATTGGAACCATGATTGGCAATAACCAAACTGGCACTCCTGGTGTAGCAAATATGTGCTTCCAGTAATTTGCGTTCCCATTTATGGTGGTTACCCCAAAAGCAAATAATGCTAATACTAAAGTAACCGCAATGTTTCCTGTAATGTTCAATCCACCTAGGAATGGAATTAATCCTAAGATATTCCCAACCCAAATAAAGAAAAATACAGAAAGTAAAAATGGAGTGAATTTTTCGTAATGCTTACCGATAGATGGCTTCGCAACCTCGTCACGAACAAAAATAATCAATGGTTCAAGGAAAGATTGAATTCCTTTTGGCGCCTTACCTTTGTTTGTTTTATAACCCTTAGCAGCTGTAAAAAACAACCAGAAAAGAATAATCATTGTAAGGAACATCCCTGCAACGGTTTTTGTAATTGAAAGATCATACACAGCAGGACCCTCAGCATGGTGTTCACCTTCATGAGACTCAGAAACAAGCTCAACAGCCATAACTTCGGCCGAATCACTAACCATTGAATCATTCATCATAGAATCAACAACCTTTTCAGTATGCATTTCTTCATGATTATGATCATTTGGAGTTACAATACTAATATGCTCATGCTCTAAGGAGAATGTATATCCTGTTTTTTCACTAGTGTAAGTGGCTGGATCATGGTTTTCATCCATAAATCGAGCCGAAGAAAATACGTCAAATCCTTTGTCAGTATAAAGGATAATTGGTAAATGAAGTGAATAATGATGTCCACTTGGTGTCGTAAAGAAATGTATTTCGTGCGCATCTTGAACGTGATGTAAAATCATTTCACCCGCATTAAATTTCTCTTTCCCACCCTCTGAAGAAGCCTTTGCGGAAAGGCTAAATGACATCAGAACGACAAATCCGGCGACTAGGGCCGAAAATCTTGATAAGGTAAACCCTTTCATTTGTATCAATTTCAACGTTTTTTAAGATTTTTTTTGCGGTCGCAAGGTAGTTATAAATGAGGTTATTTCAAACACTGTAAACAACAAGTATTGAATAAAAAAATTCACAACGAATGCGGTCTTGTTTTCAGTGAAGTTTAGCAGGAAAATAATTAAAAAAATCATTCCCCCTAAAAGCTTTATGGTGATAGCGCCATTAATATGCGTTACAAAACGGATGTCATTTTGATCTATCCCTTTTAATCCCACATATAATGAAACTCCGGTAATCACCCCGAAAAATAGTAATCCCCAATAAGCTCCGTGATCAACCCAATGCGCTGGCATGAAATGATCGGCGGCAAGCCATGCGGCAACCATTGCCAAACAAAAAATTAGATATTTTATTGTATTTCCCATTTTGGGGGCTAAAGAAGTTTCCTAATCATATAATACATGGCAAAACCTACAGAAACTAAAGATAAAATCAAAGTAAACCACTTTGTCTCAGTTATGGTTTTAGTGTCTAGGTATCTTCCAAGAAGAACGCCTAAAACAATAATGGTTATCATTTGAAAACCAATACCGGAAAATTTGGCGTAATTACGAAGTAACTTTCTCCGTTTTTCCTTGGGGTCTTGATTGTCCATTTTCACTTATTTCCGAAGAATTTCCCATACTACAAGCTCCATTGAACCGAGCTCCAGATTCAACAATTAATTTGTTGGTTGAAATATCACCTGAAATATTTGCAGTGCTTTTCAAAAACAATACCTCAGAAATTTTTATAGTCCCGGTTATTGTTCCAGATATATCGGCATTTCTACCAAGGAGCTCACCGTTAACTTTTCCTTTATTTCCTATTACAATTTTAGCTTTGGAATCAATATTACCTTCAATGGTTCCGTCTACTCTAATATCTCCTTCTGAGAACATATCACCCTTAATGCGGGTTCCTGTAGCAATTAAGTTAATTGAATTGCTGGGTGCTGCTTCTTTGGCGTTTCCGTTTTCTTTTGTAAACATTGTTGCTCTTTTAAAATGTAATAAACTCCTCTGGGTTTAGGGGTTTACCTCCTTGCCACAATTCAAAATGTAAATGTGGACCGGAAGCCAGCTCACCGGAACTACCAATAATGGCAACCGCTTCACCAGCGCGCACAAAATTACCAACTTTTTTCAACAATGCAGAATTATGTTTATATAATGAGATTAAATTACTGGAATGTTGTATTGCAATAACATAACCAGTCTCAGAAGTAAAGTCCGCTAAAATTACCGTGCCATCCAATGTAGACTTGATTGTTTCGTTTTTTGGAGCCACAATATCAACTCCTACATGACCTGAAGCTGAATTAAATTCTTCAGTAACAATTCCCTTTAACGGTGAAAAAAACGAGTACCCTGAAATTCCAGACCTCATTCCCGACGAAACCAAGGCCAAATCAAATTTCTCTTGACCTTCGACCAGGCCCCTAAGCTTTTCTTCTCCTTCTAATAAATTAGCATCCAAAGTTGCCTTTTCCTCTTCAATGGTCGCTAATCCAATATCTCTCAGGGCTATAGTATCAATTTCGCCCGAAATCACACCTCTAATATTTGCTAAATATAGGTCCCGCGCATTAATAGCTCCCTCCAAAGAGTCAACAGAAAATGACATTTCTGTTAAATCACGACGTATATTTACATCGGCATAGCCTGGGATATACATTTTTAAGGGAGTGAATATTACGGTTACCACAAACAATATGGTAAATAACATTACCATCACACTCAAAAGGATAAATACATTTAATCTCGAAAGGGTAAATGAGGCTTTTTCCTCGAAAGTTTCATCTTTCAGAATAACCAGTTTATACTTATCCTTTAATTTTTTGGTGAATTTCTTTTTCTCTACTGCCATTTAATTGCAAAAATGTTAATAATTTTCAAAATTATCCGTTTAATGAAATAATTACAATGATTTTCACATTGATTTTCGAGGTTAATTTAATCAACGTAAATTTACACGCTTAAACTACAATTCCTCATTGGGGTTAGTAAGAAACATAAAAAAAACAAGTCTAGTGCTTAAATATACTTCTAAATATCTGTTTTTGGGATTAACATGCGTTTTCATCCTAGGATGTAATCCAACCAAAGACACCTATTTAAATAAAAAATACCAAAACTTAACTGCTAGATTCAACGGCCTTTACAATGCTAAAATCAAAATGCAGGAAGGCGTAGCAAAGCTTAACAAGGCACATAAAGATGATTACTCAACGGTCCTAGAAATCTACCCCCTAGGAGACAATAAGGCATCCAAATCGGTATTTCCAATTATGGATGAAATCGTAAAGAAAGCCTCTGTAATTATCCAAAGGAAACCATTAAGTAAGTTTGTTGATGACAGTTATCTCTTAATCGGGCAAGCATATTTCTACAAACAAGATTACTTTTCTGCCCTTCAAGCCTTTCAATACATCTACGCAAATTTTAAGGATACAAAAGAACAAAAGGAGTCCCTAATTTGGATTATGCGATGTCACACCAAAATGGGCAACCTTTCCCAAGTTGAACCCTTCTTAAATATTGCAACAGGTGATTTAAATTTCCCGCCAAAATTAAAAGGGGAATTATTTCTGGCTTCCGCCGATTACCAATTTGCGCAAAAAAACACATCAGCCACCATTAATGAACTAAATAAATCGATCAACCTTTCCAAAAAGAGAGATGAGAAAACTCGAATGATTTTCATTTATGGTCAACTATTAGAATTAAGCAACCAGCCAGATCAAGCTGCTCGTAAATACCAAGAGGTAATAAAAAGAAATCCACAATATGAAATGGCCTTCAATGCCAAAGTAAAACAAGCAGGTTTGTTTAAAACAAACAATACGGGTTCCAAGAAGGAAATCATCAGTCAATTAACTGAACTACTTGAAGATGAGAAAAACAAAGACTATCGCGATCAAATTTATTTTGCCTTAGGCCAAATTGCAGAAAGTGAAAAAAAACATGAAGAGGCCTTTGGCCTTTATAAAGAATCCATTTCTTCAAGCAGAGGGAATCGAAGTAAGAAGGCTGCAGGATATTTGGCTGTAGCCGATTTAGCCTATGATAAATTAAAGGACTACCCAATCGCACAAGCTTATTATGATAGTGCAATAGTATTAATCCCAGCAACCGATGAAAGGCAGGATCAGGTAGAATCAAGATCTAATAGCTTAACTCGTCTAGTAGAGAATTTGAAAATAATTTCCAAGCAGGACAGTCTATTGACACTATCCTCTTTATCCGTGTCTGAACAAAACGCCCTTATTGAGGATATGGTTAATGCGAAACTAGACGCTAAGGAAAGAGAGAGAGAAGCTAAATTATCCAAAAATCAAAACACTAATCCTGTTCGTCAAAAACAAACGATTAATACCGTTTCCACAACAAACTGGTATTTTTATAATTCCAATGTAGTAAGTGGTGGATATAATGATTTTGTTGGAAAATGGGGTAAACGAAATCTTGAAGACAATTGGAGAAGAAAAGAAAAACAATCGGCGTTTTTAGGAAATGATCAAAACCTAAATAATGCGGCTGACGCCTATACTTCGGAAGAAACATTTGAAAAGGAAAAAGAATTGCTTTTAGCTAGTATCCCAAATTCTCCGTCAGCCATAGCCAATTCAAAGGACCAATTAATTGAGGCTTATTTTATTTTAGGAAATATTTATAGGGATGAATTAGATGCGAAAAAATCGGCAATTGAAGCACACGAAAATTTAATTAACACCTATCCAAGAAATAAATACCAATTAGAGTGTTATTACTCACTTTACCTATTACATAAGACAAATGGGAATCAAAGCAAATCTGACTCCTATAAAAATTTAATCCTAGCAAATTATTCAAATTCAATCTACGCCAAAACAATAAACAATCCTAACTTCGCCTCCCAAAATAAGGGAGCCCTAAACGAATTAGAAGCTGTCTATGAAAGAGCGTACATTGATTATAACAATGGATTTTATCCTCGGGTAATTAGTATTTGTGAGGAGACCCTTAAGTCATCACCGAAAAATGAATTAGCCCCAAATTTCGCATTATTGAAAGCAATTAGTGTTGGAAAGACATCTGGCAACAAAGCACTTTCGGTTGAACTAAGGGCGTTAATTAGCAAATATCCAAAAACAGAATCTAGCCAAATGGCCTCAGCAATTTTAGGGAAACTTGGTGAGGAAGGAAAAGAATCAGCAATACCTGAATCAAAGGTGGATAACAGTACCAATTCCATATTCACAGAAAAAACAGGAGATGAATATTATGTTTTATTCAAATTTCAAGGCCCTAAAATAAATGTAAGCAAAGCAAAAATTGCCTTGGCCGACTATTGCGAAAAAAATTATTCCATTGAAAAGCTAAATAATATCTCTAGAATTTACACAAATGACATTCAATTTATTGTGCTTAAAGTCTTTAAGGACTTTAATACAGCAAATAATTTCCTTGAAGGTTTAGAAGATAACTACCTTAGCGATGCTTCTGGTGTTAAGTACAATTACACCAATTTAATAATCTCCGAACCAAACTATTACAAAGTTTTGAAGGAAAGAATTTTGGATGATTATGAAGAGTATTTTAAAAGCAAAAATTAATGAGTAGAGAATCTAAAGGTTTGAATCTAAAATTTAAGAAATACCTTAAATACTTATGGATAGTATTTGGCGGTGGACTTGCTTTGGCGGTTTTGTTCACTATTGGTGTTTCACTTGAGATTTTTGGGCCTCTCCCAACTTTTGAAGAGTTAGAAAATCCAAAAAGTAATCTTGCCAGTGAAGTCTTTTCAAGTGATCAGGAAATTTTAGGAAAGTTCTACATTCAAAATAGATCTAATTCCAAATACCATGAACTTTCACCCAATTTGGTGAAGGCATTAGTGGCTACTGAAGACGAAAGATTCGAAGAACATTCAGGAATTGACTTTTTTGGATTGGCTCGTGTAATTGTAAAATCCTTGATTTTAGGCCAGAAACAATCTGGTGGTGGCAGCACTATTTCACAGCAATTGGCAAAAAACCTTTTCCCAAGGGAAAGATTCGATAATCCTTTCACCATTTTAACGACCAAACTAAAAGAATGGGTAACAGCGGTAAAAATTGAACGAAACTATACCAAGAAAGAAATCATAACTCTTTACTTTAACACTGTAGATTTTGGAAATAATTCCTTCGGAATAAAATCCGCGTCACTAACCTATTTTAATTCTACCCCAGACTCCCTTAAAATTGAAGAAGCCGCTATTCTTGTTGGTTTACTTAAAGCAACATCCTATTACAATCCAGTCCGAAATCCAGAACGAGCAACAACCAGAAGAAATGTTGTCCTTAATCAAATGGAAAGAGCAGGTTATCTTTCTGAAAATGAAACTGACTCCCTTAAGGCGCTCCCTATAGAACTTGAGTTTAAAATGGCCGATCATAATGAAGGATTAGCCCCCTATTTTAGAGAGTATATTAGATTAGAGCTTGGGAAATGGTGTAAGGAGAATAAAAAGGCCGATGGCTCGAGTTATGACTTATACCGGGATGGGCTTAAGATTTACACTACCATTAACGCTCAACTTCAGCGCTACGCCGAACAATCTGCTCAATCAAATTTAGAACGACTTCAAAATGATTTCAATTCCCACTGGAAAGGTCGTGACCCTTTTAGGGAAAATCCTGAGGTGGTTGAACTAGGCATGAAAAGATCAGAAAGATATCGGCTTCACCGATTATCTGGACTTTCACCTGATTCTATTGAAAAGATCTTTAATATCCCAATCCCAATGTCAATCTTTACGTATCAAGGAGCGGTTGATACTGTAATGACACCGTTGGATAGTGTTCGCCATCATAAATTAATCCTTCGAGCCTCTTTCATGGCTATGGAACCCAAAACTGGCTATGTTAGAGCTTGGGTAGGTGGACCTGATTATAGATTTTTTAAATATGATTTAGTAAAAGTGGGGAGACGGCAAGTAGGATCGACCTTCAAGCCATTTGTATATACTGTTGCTATGGACAATGGCTTTCAACCTTGTCTTGAGGTTCCAAACCAACCTGTCACTTTTGAAGATTTTGATAATTGGACTCCACAAAATTCCGACGGAAAAGTTGGGGGTATGCTTACTTTAAAACAGGGTTTAGCTCAATCTGTAAATTTGGTCACAGCATATTTAATGAAACAAATAGGGCCACGATCAGTGGTTAACATGGCCAAAAGAATGGGGGTCACATCTGACATCCCTGCTTACCCAGCAATTTGTTTAGGTACTCCAGAAGTAACGCTTTACGATATGGTTGGCGCTTATTCCACTTTCGCCAATAATGGATTTTGGACGGAGCCTATCTACGTTACAAGAATAGAAGATAAAAATGGGGTTGTTTTAAAACAATTTTACCCTAAAAAAGTGGATGCAATGAGCGAGGAAACTGCTTATGTCATGTTAAACATGCTTAAAGGAGTTACCGAATCTGGAGGAACAGGAGTGAGAATTAGAGGTCGAAAATATCAAATAACCACTCCCGTTGCTGGGAAAACAGGAACTACTCAAAACAACTCAGATGGATGGTTTATTGGAATCACCCCAGATTTAGTAGCTGGAGCATGGATGGGATGTGAAGATAGAACAGTTCATTTTAGATCTACGGCCCTGGGGCAAGGTGCAAATACGGCACTACCTATTTGGGCAGATTTTATGAATTCCGTTTATAAAGATCCAAACATCAATATTTCAACTGAAGATTTTCAAAAACCTAAAAAACCAATTAGCATTGAATTTGATTGTAATCAATATAAATCAAAAGAAAAAGCAAATGTGCTTGATGACCTTGATTTTTAAAAAATGAATTCAGCTTTTGATTTTGGTAAATACGTAAGTCAGCTCCCAGCCAAACCAGGGGTCTACCAATATTTTGATGAGGAAGGGATCATTATCTATATTGGAAAAGCAAAAAATTTAAAAAGTCGTGTTTCTTCCTACTTTTCAAAGGAAGTTGAAAAAACCGGTGGTAAAACAAAAGTCCTTGTAAAGAAAATAAAGGACATAAAATTCATTGTCGTTGAATCTGAAATTGATGCTTGGTTATTAGAAAATAACCTAATAAAAAAACATCAACCAAAATACAATATTCAATTAAAGGATGACAAGACGTTTCCCTTTATTTGCATTAAAAAAGAGCCCTTTCCTCGAGTGTTTTCAACAAGAAGGATAGTAAGGGATGGTTCGGAATATTTTGGCCCATACGCCTCGGTTAGGCGGATGAAAATTCTACTTGATTTAATTAAATCATTATACCAACTAAGAACTTGTAACCTAAATCTATCAGACAAAAATATAAAAGAAGGAAAGTTTAAGGTTTGCCTTGAATATCAAATTGGGAATTGCCTAGGTCCATGTGAAAATCACCAAACCCTTTCAAATTACAATGAAAGTATTAGTGCAATCCGTCACTTACTTAAAGGGAATTTTAAAGAATCTAGGGAGTATTTAGAATCACAATTAAAATGGGCGGTAGAAAATTTAAGGTTTGAACTTGCTCAACAGCTCAAGGAGAAACAAACTAACCTAATTAACTTCCAAACTATTTCTACTGTGGTAAATCCTAATTTAACGGATTTAGAGGTTTATTCAATATCTCAAGAGGACAGGTTTGCATTCGTAAATTTCATGCGAGTAATAAACGGATCTATTGTTCAAAGCCAAACCTTAGAATTCCGAAAAAAACTGGATGAAACAAAGGAAGATATCCTAACTCATGCAATTAGTGAATTCCGAAATCGTTACCCAACTTCCATAAAACAAATCTTATCTCCCTTCCCATTAGATCTGGACGATGAAAATTTAAAAATCACAAATCCACAACGCGGAGAAAAAAAGAAACTTCTTGAACTTTCATATAAAAACGTTTTGTTTTACAAGAAAAACAGGCTTGAACAATATGATAAGATAAATCCAGGTGAACGTCAAAAACAACTGTTGGATAAATTAAAAACAGATTTACGGCTTTCAGAAACTCCTACCCACATTGAATGCTTTGACAACAGTAACTTTCAAGGAAATTTTCCAGTGGCGGCGATGGTAGTTTTTAAGGATGGAAAACCAAGCAAAAAAGAATACCGCCATTACAATATAAAAACAGTTGAAGGTCCTGATGACTTCGCAAGCATGACCGAAGTCGTTTCAAGGCGATATAAGCGCCTTTTAGAAGAAAACTCACCGTTACCTCAACTTATAGTTATTGACGGAGGAAAGGGGCAGTTAAGCGCTGCAGTAAGTGGCCTTAAGGAAATCGGTGCATATGGGAAAATAGCAATAATCGGTATTGCTAAAAGATTGGAAGAAATTTATTTCCCAGGAGATTCAATTCCAATATACTTGAATAAAAAGTCTACTTCTTTAAAAACAATCCAGCATCTAAGGGATGAAGCACATAGGTTTGGCATCACCTTTCACCGAAACAAACGCTCGAAGGCCTTCGTCACTTCTGAATTAGATGGAGTCCTAGGTTTGGGACCAGTAAATATCCAAAAGCTTCTGACACATTTTAAGTCGGTTTCAATCATAAAAAAGCAATCCACAGAAAGTTTAGAGAAAATAATCCCGAAGGCTAAGGCAAAAACAACCTACGATCATTTCCATAAAAAAAGCCTCAAATAGTAAATATTTGAGGCTTTTATATTTCTTATCAGGAAATTCTAGTATTCCCAAAGATCGTGTTCGAATTCGAACAATTCTTTCTCTAAAGCTTGCGCTTCGTAAAGGGCATCTAAACCTGTTTTATAATCTTCAATACGACGATCGTAAACATTTGATTGCTTAATAATGTAGCTATTGAACATTCTTTTGATGAATAAATCATCGTAACTCATTCGAGCAGCATCGTTAAAACGATTGAACACTTCGTTGTTTACAAAGATATTTCTTGCTTCATCAAAGTAAACCCAGAATAGAGCTTTTTCACCGATGAATACACCTTCAGAGTTACGAAGGTTGTAAACTGGTGCTATACCAATAATACGACATTCGAATACTGAACGTTGACGGTCGAAGAACCAATCTTCCTTTACACGATATTTAATAACTTCCTCACGGTTGAAATCGTTAGTTACAGTTTCAGTAATAAACTCACCCGTTGTTGGGTCTTGAACTTCAGTAGTTTCAGTCTTACGTCCAATTGAACCAACTTCTTCAGGAGTCATTGGAACTTTAAACTCATCATCTGAATCTGGGTTGTAGGCAGTTAATTCACCAGCTAGAACCGCGTCCATCATAACGTCGATTAAACGGCTTTTTGGATAGTTAAATGGCAAGTTGATTTTCTCACGAATATCAATAATTCTCCAAACTCTTTTTGCCCACATTACATCAGCCTCTCTTAAAGGTGCGTAAGTTGTTACTTCACCTTCAATAACATTTTTCTTTGTGAAGACACCGTCACGTGGCGGCTCAGATTGGGCGAAAACACCTGCTGTTAGGCAAACTCCTAAAACAGCTAAAACAAGACTTTTCAAAACACTTTTCATGATAAGAATATTATTACTATTATTTTATTTCAATTAAAATACCACTTTCTAACTTACGCTCTTGCCCATCTGGACCTTTAACAAAGATTTCATCAAAGAAAATACGATCCCCAGGGGCTGCATCCTTTGTTTGCGCAAGCATTTGCGGTGATAATGCATTACTATTACCAGACAAGATAACTGGATCTCGACGTGGTTTACTCATAATCATTCTATAACGAGTTACATCAAACGTTAAATCAAAGTCGAAGTTTGGTAACTCAGCAAAAACACCTCTTTGCACTTTTGCCAAACCTGAGGTTATTGAACCTGAAGCTTTTCCAGCAAACGTTGCAATTGGATCGGGAACTCTTTTCACACGATATAAGGTAGAACCTAGGTTTTTCTTATCGCCTGAAGGCAAAGTTGCCGTAACCCTTACATTGGTCTTCCCAGCTTTATTAACTTTAGCAATGTATTTACCATTCCCTAGGTTTCTGAGTGTTCCTCCATCTAATGTTGCTGAAACATTTTCATTAGCAACACCGGGTACAGATATAGACATCGGATTATCCACTCCAATATAAAGAACGTTCATTTTATCAGCTGAAACTACAACCGTAGATTTAGCCGCAAGGAAACTAGACTTAAATGGGTATTCTTTAACTTCTCCACTTGGTCCTTGAACCTTTATAACACCACCCCATCTGATTTCTCCTTCACGAGAAGGTGTAAATTTAAATTTACCAATACCACTATCAACTTGAACAGTAGCTCCAGCGCCAATTAATTTTCCATTAGCATCAACCATACCAGCAACAATTTCTGGGTTTTGAGTTGAGCTTGAAGCTGAAATAAAAACATCAGCAGTGAATTCTTGACCAACGAAGACATAATTTGAACTTGCAATTATGGCAGGTTCCAACACATCAAACTTGAAATCATTTGCATCAATGGCCTTTAATAAATAACCAATTACATCCGCTTCGGCATTACGCACATCGTTTTGCAATTTAGCCATTAATGTAATAGCAGCAGTTAAAGGTTTACCGGCAAATAAATAAGCTTCCCAGTTAATTAAACCATCTTCTCCTGCTGGAGGATCAACTGCCTCTAATTTAAGATTTACCGCACCGCGTTCATCTTCAGGAATTAAACTATACAGTAAATCCCTAGTCTCATTTATTTTATCCTTTAACTTTGGACCTTCACCCTTGGTAATCATTAATTCGGCCGAAAGGTCAATGTTACTTGCTGAAACAACGGCAGCATCTGCAGATGAATCTACATAACCTCCACCAACTTCAATCATAACACCTTTCAAAGAATCCATGTAATTAAACAAATCCCCTGAATACTTCTTGGCTAACATAGCCTTATCATAGTAAGGGCGAGTTTTTCCTTCGTTATTTGCCAAAGCATTACCAAATGCATCATATACAAATTCATTCTTCTTATTAAAGTTAGAAGTAGTTTCTTCCAAACCTTTTCGAACAATATCAAAGGCTTTAATTGCATCGGCTGATATGTTTAATGCTAACAATGCTGTTAACACTAGATACATCATACCAATCATTTTCTGCCTCGGGGTTTCCTTACCTCCGCTCATTGACTATCCTCTTTATCAGGTTAAATAATTAGTTTATTTAGCTATTTACCGGTGCATTCATTGCTGAAAGCATGTTTCCGTAAACGGCATTAAGAGATGTTAAATTCTTAGCCAATTTACCAACCTCTTCACGGTATTTCTGAGCATCTTCCATTGACTCACTAAGTGCAGTCATTGTTTGATCAAAGCTTCCGTGTAACTCGCCAGCTTGCTTAAGTCGACTATTAGTTTCTTGAAGCTCCATTTCGTATACCGAATTTAACGCTGAAAGATTCTTTGTAAGTGCCTCTACTTGTTCAGTATAAGCACCATTATTTGAAGTTTGAGAAGCTACTTGCTCAATTGCCATTGCGGCATTGTTGCAGGCATTACCCAATTCATTTACTTTTTCATTGATAGTATTAGAAGCATTCTCGTAAGCAGAATCCATTGCTCCCATTTTTTCAGCTACTGCTGTTGCCGCCGAGCCATAAGTATTTCCTAGCTCATCTACTTTAGAAGTAGTAGTGCGGATTTTTTCATTTAACTCCTCAGTTGAAACTGAAGTATCAACGGCATTTGAAATCGTTTGAACTTTTTCCCCAAAATTTCTTAAACCGTTTCCTAAGCTTTCTATTAATTCTGGTCCAATATTAGCTTCAGCCATTAGGCGATCTAATTCTTGAGCAACAGCATCATTGGAGCCGCCACCATCGCCATTTGAACGACGAGCACCGTGCTGACCTTCTTCGAACGAATCTCCGTCCATTCCAGCCAATTCAGGGTAAACTAACGACCAATCTGGCTCTTCATGCGGCTTTTCAAATGCAGAAAAGAAGAAAATTATAGCTTCAACAGTAAGTCCTACCCCTAACATTATCCCTGATCCAGGAAGGTGCAATATCTTAAACATTGCTCCTAGAATTACGATAGCGGCACCAAAGCCATAAAGTTTGGCCATGAAATTTTTAAACCCTGCACTTTGTACCATAGTTTATATTAATTTAAGTTGGTTTAGTATTAAAATTAGGTTGAAATAATTTTTTATTAAGATTACTCGTCTTCGATTGAACGTCCCATGTAAGACATTACACAACGAAATCCAACGAAAGCTTTTGCAGTATCCATGTACTCATAAGTACGAGTTCCATTTTGCAAGAAATAACCTATGTCTTTCCAAGAACCACCACGTATAACCTTACGTTTCATGTTCTCAGGATCTTCATCCTTAACTTCAATTTCGAAGTTAGGATTCATATCATGAACAAAACTATATCCAGATTCGTCGTAAGCAGATGCAGTCCACTCAGCAACATTTCCAGCCATATTATACAATCCGTAATCGTTAGGGAAGTATGACGTTACTTTCACAGTATAGAAACCACCATCACTGATGTAGTCTCCACGCATTGGCTTAAAGTTAGCTAATAAACATCCTTTACTGTTTCTAATATAAGGACCACCCCAAGGGTAATCAGCCCCTATACGCCCACCACGTGAAGCATATTCCCACTCAGCTTCACTTGGAAGGCGAAATCTGTTTGCAGGAGCTTGACCTTTACTTTTACGGTAAGAATCAAACATTTCTGATCTCCATCCAGTGAACACACGAGCTTGTCTCCAATCAATACCCACTAATGGATAATCATCGTAAGCTGGGTGCCAGAAATACTTCTCAACCATAGGCTCGTTCATCGAATAAGCGAAATCACGAATCCAAGTTAATGTATCAGGGTAGATATCAACCTCATCCTTTTTAATAAAAGACGTTCGAGGTTGATCCTTATTTGAACGGCGAGCGGCTTGCTTATAATCAAACCATTCGTAGCTGTACTTTAATTTTTTTGTATCCAGCTCTTTTTTACCAAACACACGCTCGTCTTCAGGAAGATATAATTCAGCTAGGAGTTCTTGAACTTCAGGATCACCATACTTAATTTTCTTTTTCCAATCGATACTTTCTGATCCATCGTCTGCAACTACAATATGGTCATCACCAATTAAGGTATGAGCAATTGAGTCTCTAACATAAAAGATGAATTGACGGTATTCATTATTTGTGATTTCAGTATCATCCATATAGAATGCACTAATGGTCACTTGGCGATTTCTCGCTACTTGCGCATACGCAACGTCTTGGTCATTCTGCCCCATATGGAATGTTCCAGATGGAACGTAAACCATACCGTAGGGTATTTCCTGACTGAAGGTTTGCCTTCCTTGCACACCAATTAGCTCTCCATTGCTTGAAGAGTTTAGTCCGCATCCAGCAAACAATGTGGAAATTACCACTGTAAAGATCAAGATTATCCTTTTCATATTACTAACTGTTATTACTTACTTTTTAGCTATTTAAAAAATTGAAGAACACAAATGTAAAAAACTAATTCGCAATAATAAAACTATTCAATTTTAATAGTTAATTTTTTATAAAACACACCTGATTTAATCAAACGAATTTAAATTGCGCAATATTATATTCTTCAAACTCTAATTATTTACTTATAAAAAACGGGGAGATTTTATGATAATATCCGATTTTGACTTCGCAAAAACCGGAATTTCGTATCTTAATAGCACTTCATGGGACCCATTACTCACAGACAAAAGCCTAGAAGTGGTGAAATCATATGAGTAGCTAAACTTCAATCTATCCGTAATATTTAATCCTATTATTCCAATGAAGGCATCTCTTAAACGGTAAGAAAGCCCTGCAAAGTATTTTTCGTTGAAAACAACGTTTGTATTTAAGTCAGCCACAAAAGTCCGACTATCTAATTTGTCTATTTTAATTAAAACTGAAGGCTGTAAATTAATCGCCCCTGTTAGCGGGTAATTATAACCAGCAGTTAAAAAATAATGCCTTTTTAATTGATCAGTACCTTCCCCGGCTCCTGAGGCATAATTTAAATTACCTTTAATGGCATGCATCATGGATGCTCCCAAATAAAAAGTTGGGGTTTTAAAAATACCACCAATATTAATATCTGGTGAAACACCTCCTTGATCATCGGTTGGAATTTCAATATCCCCTTGATCGTTTGGTTTAAATTTACTCGCCGAAAAACTCTTTTGAATTACTCCCAAAGAAATCCCGGTTGATAAAACCCCACCTAGGATCTCTTGAGCATAAGCATATGAAGCATAAACCCCAAGATCATTTTCAAATCCAATTTCATCATTAACAATATGCAATCCAACGCCACCGTGAAGAAAGCTAATTGGTGATTCAACACTTATAGTTTGAGTCACGGGCTGACCCTCCCCAAAACCAGTAAATTGATTCCTATATAATAAGGAAGCGGCCAACCCTTCTTTAACTCCAGCATTTCCTGGGTTATAAATAATGGGGTTAAACATATACTGACTTATTTGGGGGGCTTGTTGTGCAATAGAATTAACTGCAAACAATCCGAAACCAAATACTAATAAAATAAAGCGCATAAAACTAGTTTGTCTAATATTCTCCATTTAAGTGTTTAATCCAAAGTCCCTAAATGAAGAACTTTAAAATTAATACAAATTTATCTGACAAAAAAGTATAAATAGAGATTAAGATTTCATCTTAATAAAGCGCTCCAGAGCCATTGTCATTGAAGGTGACTCTGGTTGAGGAGCTTCTATATTAAGCGTTAACCCACAATCCCTTACCGCTTGAGAAGTAGTTGTTCCAAAGGCGGCAATGTTAGTACTATTTTGCTTAAAATTAGGGAAATTTTCAAAAAGTGATTTTATCCCTGAAGGGCTAAAGAACGCAATTATATCGTAATTAACGTCAGAAAGGTCAGATAAATCACTGCAAACGGTTTTGTAAATCACCGCTTTTTGAAAATTAATCTTATTGGATTTTAAGAAATCTGGTATTTCATCATTATGCGCATCGGAGCAAGGAAAGATAAAACTCTCTTCCTTATGCTTTAACAGCACATCATTTAAGTTATCCTTACCAGACTTTCCAAAAAAGACTTTTCTCTTTCGGTATTGGGTAAATTTTTGAAGATATAATGCAATACTTTCGGCACTGCATATGTATTTCATATCCGCAGAGACTTCTACTCGCATTTCTTCACAAATTCTAAAGTAATGCGAAATCGCATTTCTAGAGGTAAAGATTACTGCGGTAAAATCAATAGGGTTGACTTTTTCCTTACGGAACTCTTTCGCACTTACTCCTTCTACATGGATAAAAGGGAGGAAATCAATTTTCAAATTGAATTTCTTAGCTAACTCAAAATAAGGAGAGTTGCCTTGAACAGGTTCAGGTTGGGAAATTAAAATAGACGTAATTTTCTTTGTCTTAACTTCCATGGGATTTTGAGTTTAAAAGGTTTATTCAAAAAAAATAATTCTACGTTAAGTATTCAATTCCTTAAACAATAACGCAAACGGCATCACTTCGAAGGTGCAAATATAAAGAATAAAATAAATATTCGGCACACTGGAACTATTTCTACAATAGGAAAAGGTCCTAAAGTAACGTAAAATTAACGCTACAATGACAACGCTTAACCCAAAGTAAAGCACAAAATTATCAATAAATTCGGGAGTATAAGCCATAAATAGATTCACAGGAACCAATAATAGACCCGCAGCGGTAAAACTGAAAAAAGTTGCAAGGAGGTATCCCTTAACCAGCTTACTAACATTAAATACGACACCAATTAATATAGCCAAAAACAGCTTTGCCAAATAAAACACGAAAAACAGGACAAAAAAGGTTAAAAACTTATAAAATCCATTTACGAAGACATCGGCGTCTAGGTGTTCCGTAATCTGATATAAAAAAAACGAGGATGAAAGCAGGTAAAGCATTACGAAAATCAAAGTTGACCGCTGAAAAAAGCCTACCTCAGTCCTAACCGTTTGATTAAATAGTCGGCCATTGAGTAAAGCTTTTACAATCTCCTCCACTCGCTTAAAAAAACCTGTGCGGATAATTGCAGCTAAACCAAACATGATTATTATTACATAAAACTCCCAGTCAGGATTCAAATTTCGTAATACACCAGTTTGCCCCATGATATTCTTCGGCAAAAGCCAAACAAACAACAACAACAACAAAGGAAAAACTTTCTTTACCACTTTAAAATTGATTTATTAGAGAGAAATGAATGTTTCCATTTTCAAAAATTATTGGATTATTAAACCGCCTACCTACGGCATAAGAAATTTTAAAAACTCCCGAGGGAATAGGGAGCTGAAGTTCAGCACCAAATCCAAATGGGTAATCGACACTTTTTGCGAGGTATAAATCCTCCAAAATTGCCCCGTTAAAAAACAAATTAATACTGGATAATTGTTGGTAGAAGTATTTCAGTTTAATCGTTTCAACAAAATATTTATTTGCAAATATAGATTTTTCATCGAATCCTTTTAACAACTTATTTCCACCAATGCGAAAATATTCATTCCTTAATATAGTATCGCTAATTAAAACTCCCGCATTTGCCTCCAAGGAAACGGTAATTCTTTTCGAAAACTTTAAGTTGTTCCCCATGGTTAGACTGCCTCTTTTTTGAGGTATTCGATTTACGTCCAGACCATTGGGATTAGATGCTAAATCTTTGATCCCTAATCCAAATCCCATTTTTATTAGACTTCCTGAACTTGGATTGAAATTATTATCTTGGTTGTTAAACAAAAACTTTGCGCTATAAAGATTCGCATTATAGCTTCCGTTCCCTCTACCCTCCTCCACTAACACTCTAGAGCTTACCACCTCATAATTAAATCCGATTTTTGAATAATCTAAGAGACTTAAATACAATGAGGTTGAAAATTGACCCTTAAAAAAAAGAGTGTCTTGCTTTATCAAACTAAAACTAGTTTCAAAAGAAGTTTTCGGATTAAAGAAAAATGGTATTTCGATCTGAGATTCCAATTCAGTATTTCTAAGCGCATTTTTCTGAAACTCCAAGGTGATCTTTTCTCCTACCCCAAAGGCGTTTGTCAAGTTTAGTAATGCGTCTCCAACAATGGCAAGCTTCTCGCTATTGGATCCAGGCAACAAACCTAAAAGGGCATTAAAACTATTTGATTTAGATTTCCGGGGATTGAGATAAATTCTTGCTCCCTCTTCAAAGAAAAATATTTTGGGTGGGTCATCCATTTTAATGAAATCATACGAATTAACCCGTCTTAGCGCTTTTGAGATTTTCTTTTCATTAAACAAATCCCCGGAAAAAACTCCAGTTGCATTTTGTAAAAGGTAATTTGAAAAGTAAGGATCACCTACATTAATAATGGTATCAATAATCACCTTGGGACCAAGTTTAAAATACGCCACGGCAGAAATTTCATTACCCCTTATTTCTACTTCTTGAAATTGACCTAAAGCGAATGGATATCCCAGATTGGCTAAGTGCCTAACAACGTTTAAATAATTTTCCTCAATATTGTCTTGATTTACAATTGTCCCTTCCTTAAGACTTAGTCGCTTTGGATCAATTTTCAAGCTGGAATCAGAAAAACTGAACCTTAAATTTTTCCAGAAGTAACGTGGCCCTAAAACCATTGATAACACCCTAACTGAATCTAGGTCGTTTTGGGTTTCATCCTTTAAATATGCCTCCACAAAACCATGTAGGCGCAAAACATTTTCAATTTTTTTAACCTGAAGATTTCGTAATTGAATCGAAGAGAAATTATCGTTTTTCAGCAATTCAACAGGAATTCCGGCTTCCTCAAAATCCAAAATGGAAAAGACAAACTGTCCCCTTATCGGCTTGACCGAAAAAAGAATAAAAACAACTATTAAAACCCAAGATTTCCTTAACAATGTAAAATCTATTATAATACCCTAAATTTGGCCTTAACTAAATTATGGCTGGCATTTATATTCATATTCCGTTTTGCAGAAAGGCATGTAATTACTGCAATTTCCACTTTACCACTAACCTTTCAATGGTTGATGAAATGGTCGAAGGTATTAAAAAGGAAATAAAAATGCGTTTGGATTTTTTTTCAGATAAAAATATTGAAACTATTTATTTTGGTGGAGGGACTCCGTCCATTTTAAATCAAAGGCATTATTCTGAAATATTTTCTTTGCTTGAAAAACATTACATCATTGAAAAAAATGCGGAAATAACCATGGAGGCGAACCCAGAGGATGTAGACAATAATTTTATTGGGAAATTAAAAGGGCTGCCGTTTAACCGTTTTAGTCTCGGGGCACAAAGTTTTCACGAAGACGATTTAATCTGGATGAACCGAAACCACAACCACTCTCAAGCGATTGAAAGTATAAAAAGGTTACAAGACGCCCAATACATTAATTTAAACCTGGACCTAATCTACGGTTACCCCTTACTTACTCAAAAAAAATGGGCTTCCAACCTTGATAGGTTTTTCAGCCTTGAGATCCCCCACTTATCCTCCTATGCAATGACCGTGGAGCCCAAAACTGCCTTAGGACATTTGGTAGCAAAAGGTAAGGCCTCGGAAATGGATGATAACCAAACTGCAGAACAGTTCAATTACTTGCTTAACCAGATTTCAGAAAATGGGTATGAACAATATGAAATAAGTAATTTCAGCAAGCCTGAAAACAACGCGATTCACAACACCAATTATTGGCTTAAGAAACCCTATTTGGGAATTGGGCCGGGAGCTCACTCTTACATTGATGGTCAAAGACGGTGGAACTTGGAAAACAACTCCAAATATTTAAAAGGTGTTAATTTGGGTGATAAATATTGGGGAGAAGAAATTTTAACTCCATGCGACGTTGCCAATGAGTCCATCATGACGTCAATTAGAACCAAATGGGGATGCAACCTTGATTCATTATATTCCCTAACAAAAAACCTAGACACAAAGAATTTCAAAAAATCTATCGACAAGCTAGCTAATAAGGGCCATTTAAAGATTGTCGATAACACTCTATTTTTAACCCAAGAAGGCAAGCTTTTTGCAGATGCAATTGCTGCTGAATTATTCTTCGAGGACCAATTATGATTTCAATTCAAATTAACTCTAAATCAATTCAAGGGACCGCCGATTTAAATAATCCCATTGACATTTCAATTCCCCTAAAAAACGGTAAAAACAATCCTAATACTTTTTTTCTACCCTCTCCAAAAATCGGACCTATTATTGGGGAGAACTTTGTGGGTGATGTAAACCAGGGAGGTTCCTGCAATTGTGATACAATTTCCTTAACCCCTCATGGAAACGGAACACACACGGAATGTGTTGGGCATATTAGCTCAGAAAGAAACACCATAAACGCGTCACTGAATAATTTCCACTTTTTAGCTAAATTAATAACCATCACACCTAAAGAAATTTTGGGGGATTTTGTAATTACAAAAGCTCAAATTAGAGCCGAATTTGAATCAAGAGATTGTGAAGCTTTAATCATACGGACTAAGCCAAATTCAATCGACAAAAAAACAAAAACTTATTCGGGTAATAATCCTGCTTACATAGAAAATGAGGCAATCCGCTTAATTACTCACATGGGAATTAAACATTTATTAATTGACCTACCCTCTGTTGACAAAGAGGAAGATGGCGGGGTAATGATTGGGCATCATACCTTTTTCAATTACCCAATTTCCCCAAAAACAGATCGTACTATCACAGAAATGATTTATGTTGACAATAAAGTTGAGGACGGGTATTACCTTTTGAACCTACTTATTGCACCTATCGAATCTGACGCAAGTCCTAGTAAACCGATAATTTATCCAATCAAATAATGTCAAATAAAAGTTTTTTCGGGAAAGTCATTTGGTTGACCGGAGCTAGCCAAGGAATTGGGAAAGCCCTTGCATTGGAATTAAATTCCCAAGGAGCAAAGCTTATTTTAAGCGCTAGAAATAGAGAAGCATTATATGCTGTGAAATCAGAATGCACTTTTAATCCAATTGATGTTCATATACTTCCCCTGGACGTTACCGACATGGACGAAATAAAAAGAATCACACAAGAGGCACAAAGGATTTACGGAAAAATTGACTGGTTAATCCAAAACGCAGG
>JBLIKP010000020.1:0-31031 GCA_047635375.1 Sphingobacteriales bacterium
TGTTAAATGATAATCTTTAGGATTTAAACCATCGGATTCAGCAGCGTCAATCGCTCGCAATAATTCTTTAACATTTTCTGCAGGTTTATTAGCATTTAACCAAACGGGAGTGAATCCGCGATTGCTATAAAATGTTGACACCCCTTTCAAAGCGAGAATCCCAGAGGATCCTATCTCAATTTTTCCCTGAACATTTCCGAACTCAACACGGTTACGGATTACTTCAATAACCTCGTCGTTTCCAAACAAAAAGTTTAATGAAAAAACAAGAGGGAATATTATTAAATGACTCATATATTAATTTTTCACCTTAAGTTATGCAGTAAAATTAAAATTGATGCCTTAAATCGTAACTTTTAATCCATCATAAGCCATAAACACATTTTCAGGGATTTCTTGCTGCAACTCGTGGTGCTTGCCAAGTTGATGGCTAATATGGGTTAGGTAAGCTTTTTCTGGGTTGATTTCCGCTATTAGCTCCAGGGCTTCCTCCAAGGTAAAGTGGGAGATATGGCTTTCCCGCCTTAACGCATTTAAAACCAGCACTTTGGTTCCTTTTATTTTTTCTTTCTCGCTTTCGCTAATAGTTTTGGCGTCTGTTATATAGGTGAATCCTTCTACCCTAAAACCTAATACCGGCAGGGTATAATGAAGAACCTCAATTGGGGCGAATTTGATGTCGTTTACGAAAAATGGATCCTTATCTATGCTGTGAATATCAATTTGAGGTGTCCCGGGATATTTATTATCGGCGAAGATGTAGCCGAACTCCATTTTTAAGGATTCTTGAACTCTTGGGTGGGCATAGATGGGAATAGACTTTTTACTTTTAAAATTAAATGCTCTTACATCGTCTAGCCCCGCAGTGTGATCTTTATGTTCGTGGGTAAAAATAATAGCATCCAATTTTTGGACATTTTCCCGAAGCATTTGGGTTCGGAAATCGGGACCGCTATCAATCACAAAATTTGAGCCTTGATGCTCTATCATGATACTTGTCCGAAGTCGCTTATCTTCCTCATCAGATGATATGCAAACTTTACAGTTGCAAGCAATAACGGGAACGCCTTGGGAGGTACCTGTGCCTAAAAAAGTGATTTTCACGTGAATTATTTTTCTCCCAATGTAAGGTATTGGGTTTTACTCAACAAAATAATGAGCCTATAATTTTAAAACGGTTTGTTTTACGTTTTGATAAAACGACAAATCGCTGCCCTCAAGCAAAGATTCATCAATTTCTATTTCCGAAAGAATTTCTAAAAAGGTGTTAATTTTCACCTCGGTGGTTACGAATTTATTCACCACCAATACCTTGTTCTCTACCAAACGACATGTGCCTGACCTAAAACTGCCTTTTTCATAGCGGATTTTAAATCCATGCGTCTTAAAAAGAGATTCTAGCTTTTTTAAATTCCCTTCAGTAAATCGCATCTTAACGAAGATCTACTTCAACAATTCCAGGGTGATTAGCCTTGTTAAAGCTGAATTTAGAATCCGCTAAAGTTGGATTCTTTTTAAAGTTTTCTAGTAAATAAGAAATTTGAAAACCCTCTCCATAAAACACCTTGAACTCTAATACATCATTACTTCCTTGCTCAATCGCCATACGCACCTTGAAGAAAGGCATGCTTTTATCATTTGGGGTTAGGTCAATCACATGGATTTTTTTTCCTTTTGCATTTCCTTCGCTTATATAAAGGCTTGTGTAATTTTGATCGTATAAGGAAAAAATCTTTGATGGCTGAATATCGGTCATTTCTTCATCTATGCTTTTGATATGCACTTCGCCAGCGCCTTTCATAAAGTCCCAAATTAATTTGTTGTCGCAAATTCTATCGAACTCTTTTGTTTCCAAACGGTACATATCTCCTTTTATATAGATAGTTCCTTTTTTCTCTTCTGTAGCACCTGTTTCAATCCCTTTGATACTTTGTACAAAGTCGACCTGCATGGTTGAATAAGCGCCATACTTTTGGCTGATCTTCTTTAAAATATCAATCGCTTTTGGATCATTTAGATCTTTTTGTGCCATTGCTGGAAAGGCTAAAACGACTGCTAATAGTACTCCAATTATATTTTTCATAATTTCTTAGTTGTTCAATTTTTTATCTAAATTTTCAATATGCTGTTCTAAAGCATACTCATCTGGCATTAACACTTCACGGGCTTTACTCCCTTCAAATGGCCCTACAATGCCGGCAGCTTCAAGCTGATCAATAATCCTACCTGCTCGGTTATACCCCACTTTCAATCGTCGCTGCACCAAACTTGTGCTTCCTTGTTGATGCTGAACAACAATACTTGCTGCATCGTTAAATAAGGCATCTCTATCGCTTAAGTCAACACCCGTTTTGCTACTGTCGCCTTCCTCACTTACATATTCTGGCAACATGTGCGCCGTTGGGTAACCTCTTTGAGATCCAATGTAATCGATTACCGCGTCTACTTCGGGCGTATCCACAAACGGACATTGTAACCTAATAATATCGCTTCCCATGCTTAAAAGCATATCTCCTTTTCCAATCAATTGGTCGGCGCCACCGGAATCTAGAATTGTTCGTGAATCAATTTTCGACGAAACTCTAAATGCCAGGCGTGCTGGGAAGTTTGCTTTAATAACCCCAGTAATAATATTTACCGAAGGCCTTTGCGTTGCCAAAACTATGTGAATACCTACTGCACGCGCCAATTGAGCCAAACGTGCGATTGGAGTTTCTACTTCTTTTCCGGCGGTCATCATAAGGTCGGCGAACTCATCAATTACCAACACTATAAAAGGTAAGAACCTATGACCCTCGTTAGGGTTTAATTTGCGACTCGTAAATTTTTTGTTGTACTCCTTTAAATTACGTACTAACCCATCTTTTAGCAGGTTATAACGGTCGTCCATTTCAATACAAAGGGAGTTCAATGTGTTAATAACCTTCTTAGTATCAGTGATAATAGCCTCTTCTTCATCAGGAAGCTTCGCTAGGTAGTGGCGTTCAATTTTTCTATAGATACTTAATTCAACTTTTTTAGGATCGACAAGCACGAATTTTAGTTGAGCAGGATGTTTCTTATAAAGTAAGGATACTAAAATGGCGTTTATCCCTACAGATTTCCCTTGTCCCGTCGCTCCAGCCACCAAAAGGTGAGGCATTTTGGCAAGGTCGGCGATGAAGACTTCGTTGCTAATGGTTTTTCCAAGTGCAATTGGAAGGTCAAATGTAGAGTTCTGGAATTTTTCGGTTTCAATTACCGATTTAAAACTCACCATTTCTGGTTGTTGATTTGGCACCTCAATACCAATGGTTCCTTTACCTGGAATTGGAGCAATAATACGAATACCCAAGGCAGCTAAGCTTAAGGCGATGTCGTCTTCAAGGTTTTTAATCTTCGAAATCCTAACTCCTGCGGCTGGGATAATTTCGTAAAGCGTAACGGTTGGGCCGATGGTGGCTTTGATTTTTGCAATGGTTATGTTGTAATGTCCTAAAGTCTCAACAATCTTATTTTTATTTGCTTCAAGCTCTTCAGGAGTTACTTTTATTTTATTTCCACCATGGTCATTTAATAAATCTACGGAAGGAAGTTTGAACGTCCCTAAATCCAGGGTTTCGTCATAATCTTCATCTAATGATCCGCGACGCACGTCAGATTTCTTCTCTTCAAGAACCTCAGCTACTTCAAGTTCATTGGCATCTTCCTCAGGCTCAGACTTATCAGCTGGCGCTGGCATTACATCATCAAAACCATCGTTTGCTATTGTTTCCTTTGGTTCAGGTGCTTTTTCAGTTTCTTCCTTTTCTTCTAAAACAGGAGTTTCAACTTCCAATGGCAATTCTGACACAGCAATTTCCAACGAACCCTCTTCGTCGTCTTCATTATCGCCTTTTATTATAGCAGCCTCTTCTTGAAATTCATTATCTAATGGCACCACTTCATCGTCGTCCATTAAACTTTGCTCCTCATAATTTCCTCGCATTTTATTTACACCAATAATTATCCGCGCAAGCGTTACATCAAAGGCTACATAAAGAAAACCTGCTAGAACAAAGAGTAACAAAAATCCTGTTCCTAATACTCCAACCACGTCATTAAACCAGCCGTTAATAAACACACCAAATGCTCCGGCGGTGAAATAAGGCATACCTCCAGTGGTTTCCACAAGGAATCCGAAAAGTGTTGAAATAAAGAATATAAGGAAAATGCTTACGCTATAATTCCGAGTTGGAGGCAGTAAGTCGACTTTAAAAAGGAGTTTAACGCTACCCACTGAAAGTAAGTAAACCAAGATGAATGATGCCAACCCAAACCACTGGTCTAGGAGCTTATAGCTCATCATTGCGCCAAGTAAACCCAGCCAATTTTCTACTTTGTTATTTAAATTATCAAATAAAATCCCCCAATCGGCGCCAGCTACCAAACTTTGGTCAATCTTCCAGGTGAATAAGTAGCTAAAAAAGGCAATAAAAAGATAAATGGACAATAACAACATCATCATTCCCGTGATGCTGCGGAACCTACGCTTCTTCAAAAACTGAAGCGCGTTACCGAAATTCAGTTTGCGACCTGGCTTTCTTTCTTTTTTTGGTTCGCTTGCTGTGTTTTCTTTAAATCTATTGGTTTTGGGAGCCATTTGTTGAATTTGCTGCAAAGATAATTAAGCAAAACGCTTATTGACGACAAATTATTCAATCCTTTGGATAAAAAATAACGTGACTTCTTCACACATTAACACTCAAGGAGAAAGCAGCTATTTTTGCACTGTTTCAGCCAGTGTTTTTAGGTCTAATCCGCCAAAATTCCCAGAGCTCATCAACAATAGGTTTGAGTTAGCATAATTCTGTGAAAAAACATATTCATTAAGCGCTTTTTCGCTGTCTATTACCAGGATATCGTCCCTTTCGAAAGCTTCTTTGACTAAAATTGGTGAAAGAGGAGGCATTTTTTTATGCGCTAAAGTATGTGCATTATAAAAAACCACGGGCACATCGGCATCAGCCATTGAACCAGCATATTGGGAAAGAAATTCCTTATTTAAACTGCTAAAAGTATGAAGCTCCATACAGGCAAAAAGTTTACGACTAGGAAATTGATTCTTCACCGCTTTTACGGTCGCCTCAAGTTTTGAGGGTGAATGTGCGTAATCTTTAAAGAAACCACGGTCTTTCCCATTTACCAGAACCTCAAGTCGTTTTGCAGCGCCTGAAAAAGAGGAAATTGAATTCAGGAAATCATCTATCGAAATCCCCAATGCTTCACAGATTGACTGAGCTGCAGAAAGGTTTTGTAGGTTGTGCTTTCCAAAAACTTTAATGGCCACTTCCTTATCTTTATTAAAAATTGTAGTCACTCCATTTTCCACTTTATGATTAGGCAATTCAAATGATTTTAACGCCACATTTCCGCGATGTTTTTGAGCCAACCTAACGTTTTCAGGATCGCCCTCATAATAAAAGCAACACCCTTCTTCTTCCATAGATTGTAAAAACAATTCAAACTGGTTGAAATACTCCTTGTAAGTTGGAAACACGTTTATGTGATCCCAAGCTATTCCGTTTAACACCGCAATATGCGCCTTGTAGTGAAGGAACTTTGGTTTTCGGTCGAGTGGAGACGATAGATACTCATCTCCCTCCAAAATTATCACAGGAGCATCAGTTAGTTTAACCATGGTTTCAAATCCATCAAGCTGGGCACCAACCATATAATCAAAGTCCATTTCCATCCCTTTTAAAACATGCATTACCATTGCGGTAACACTAGTTTTCCCATGGCTTCCGGCAATTACCACGCGCTTTTTATCCTTAGATTGCTCGTAGATGTATTCTGGGAAAGAGTAAATGGGAATTCCCAATTCCTGTGCTTTTTGCAATTCAGGATTATCGATTCTGGCGTGCATCCCTAAAATCACACCATCTAAGTCCTTAGTGATCCTTTGAGGATCCCAACCATTTTTTTCAGGTAGCAGACCATAGGATTCCAACCTGCCTTTTGAAGGGTCAAAAAACTCATCATCGGACCCAGTTATGTTAAACCCTTTTTTGTGTAGAGCAATTGCTAGGTTGTGCATTACGTTTCCGCCAATGGCAATAAAGTGGATATTCATTTAATATATTTTACAGGAAATAAGGGATGCCCCCAATCATTTTTTAAATTTGAGCATGAAATTACTAAAAAAACTATGCTCCACGTTTGCCCCAGCAGGTGAAGAAAGTGAAATGACCAAAGTTCTGCTTGATCACATCCAAAGGGAGTCCCCTTCTTGGACCACTCAACCTGCTATTATACAGGGAGATGAACTAGGACATTCGCTGGTTTTAGTTTTCGGAAAGCCAACCACAGCTATTTTTGCACATATTGACAGTATTGGATTTACCGTGCGCTACGGAAAGGAATTAGTCAAATTAGGTGGGCCAAGATTAAAAAGCGGAACAAAATTAATTGGGTCAGATAGTTTAGGCGGAATAGAATGTACCCTTCAGCTTGACGGCGACAATAATATAAGCTACGACTTCGAAAGAGAAATTGACCGTGGAACAAATTTAGTTTATGCCTGTGATTTCAGAGATTCTAAAGAATTTATCCAAAGTTGTTATTTAGATAACCGCTTAGGCGTTTGGAATGCACTTCAAGTTGCCAAAACTTTGGAGAATGGTATTATTGCATTTAGCTGCTGGGAAGAAACCGGTGGTGGCTCGGCGCAAGTTTTAGGGAAAATGATTTACGAGAAATATGGTGTAAAGCAAGCCTTAATTTCTGACATCACTTGGGTAACCGAGGGTGTGGAACATGGAAAAGGAGTAGCGATAAGCATGCGGGATTCTGGAATTCCAAGAAAAGAATACATCAACAAAATCATAAAAATAGCGCGGGAGAACGAGGTGCCTTTTCAGCTAGAAGTTGAAAGTGCTGGAGGTAGTGATGGTAATTCACTGCAACATTCGCCGTATCCGTGGGACTGGTGTTTTGTTGGAGCTCCTGAAGACAATGTACATACCCAGGACGAAAAAGTTCACAAATTCGACATCAATACCATGGTGCAGATTTACCAGGTTTTGATGAAAAATCTATAAAACTCCGAAAAAATAAACTCACATATTTTTTCTTCTCGTTAATTAAAAAGTGAGCTATTATTGGCTTTGGCCGATAATAGCTCACTTTTTATTTTCAATAAATCTTTCATTTTCAAAAGAATAAAATTTTTACTTATTTGCATTCAATATAAAATGAAAACCATGAAAAAATTCTTTGAATTCGACTTTTCACATTTTCGCGGTGATTTATTAGGTGGAATTACGGCGGGTATCGTCGCGCTACCATTGGCCCTAGCGTTTGGAGTTAGCTCTGGCCTAGGCCCAAGTGCAGGACTTTACGGAGCTATATTTGTCGGTTTTTTCGCTGCACTTTTTGGTGGAACAAACACACAAATTTCGGGCCCTACCGCACCAATGACAGCCGTGAGTATGGTAGTTATTGCTGGGATCATTGCCGCCTCAGACGGAGATGTAGAAAAAGCCTTACCCGCAATTTTAACGGTTTTCTTATTGGCAGGGTTAATGCAAATTGGCCTGGGACTATTAGGACTTGGGAAATACATAAAATACATCCCCTACCCCGTGGTCTCGGGCTTCATGACGGCAATTGGGGTGATAATTTTGCTAACTCAAATTCCTCAATCAATGGGTTACTACCCAAAGGAGGATGCCAGCTACGTAGATCAGTTTAAGCCTCATGCCGAGGAAATCATCCTCAACAACATTCTTATTGAAGAGATGAATGAGGGTATTTTAGTCCTGGAAAATCTCGAAGAAACCATAAAAAGAGCCGATGGTATTACGCCTGAGCAAATTTTAAAAGAATCTAAAACATTGGCTGGGGCCGAAGCCGCTGGAGTAATTGGGGCGGTCAGGACACTGCCACGGGCAATAAAGAACATCAATTGGCTAGAATTTATTTTGGCCGCAGGAACTATCATCATCATCTATGGGTTCAAGAAAATCACTACCGCCATACCAAGTACCTTGGTCGCCTTGCTGGTGATGTCGGGAATTGCGGTGGGATTCAACCTTGATTATAGGGCTATTGAACAAATCCCAAGCGGAATACCCAAATTCTACTCCAACATATTTTTTGACTTCAGCTTGACGTCCATAACACCCTATATTTTCACGGCATTAACCTTAGCCTTCCTTGGAGCGATTGACTCCCTTTTAACTTCGGTCGTAGCCGATAACATGACCAAAACCCAGCACAAACCGAATAAGGAGCTCGTAGGACAAGGGATTGGAAACTCAATTGCCGCATTTTTTGGAGGCCTTCCAGGAGCTGGAGCAACCATCAGAACGGTAGTTAACATCAACGCCGGTGGCAGAACCCGATTGTCAGGGATGATCGCCGGGATTATCCTATTAATAATCTTATTGGCCCTTGGCCCAGTAGCATCTAAAATTCCAGCAGCAGTTCTTGCAGGAATACTTATTACTGTGGGTATTGGAGTGATGGACTATAAAGGCTTAAAAGCCATTCCATACATGCCTAAACCAGAAGTGTTGATTATGTTGGTGGTATTGGTGCTTTCATGTACTTGGAACTTAGTTTACGCAGTTGGAGTTGGATTAGTGATTGCGTCATTAATGTTTATGAAGAAGATCGGTGATTTAACTTCCGAACGTTCTGATGTAAAATCGCTCCAGGCAGAAGCATGGCCAGACGAGGTTGGAATTCCTGAAGCAACGAAAGAAAAGATCTTTGTTAAGCACATTAAAGGGCCATTGTTTTT
Organism: Sphingobacteriales bacterium; assembly: GCA_047635375.1. GTDB lineage: Bacteria > Bacteroidota > Bacteroidia > Sphingobacteriales > Sphingobacteriaceae > JBLIKP01. The sequence goes on from JBLIKP010000020.1 coordinate 8,768, forward strand.
CGGTTCAACCAGCGATTTCACTAAGCTTTCTCAACAAATTCCTGATAATGCTTCCTTGGTTATCTTTAGAATGGGCAGCATGCAGTATTTAGATCAATCTGGACTTTACGCCATGGAAAACGTACTAGGAAATCTAGTGAGAAGTGGTAAGAAGGTATTATTAGTAAGACCAATTAAGCAGCCACGCTATATGCTTGAATCGATAGATATTATTCCAGGGTTAATTCCTAAGGAACATATCTTTCCAACTTTTAACGAAAGCCTGAAATGGGTAAAAGAAAACGAAAAGGAATTCGAATAGAATTCTTTCCTAAGAAAATTGAAAAGCCTCTTAATCTTAGATTAAGAGGCTTTTTTTTGTGATAAGTTTACGTAATAAGTTTCCTCTATCTCAGCCGACTTAAAGGCTGGGAATAAAAACCACCTCTCCTATCTTTAGATTAAGGCAAGAAGTTCGGCACCTCCAACAACGCACCCATTCTACTCTACGCAATACTCGCCACTCGCTCGGTGCTGCCTGTCAAACACAAATTTCCACTCCCTAATCCCCTCCCAATAGGCATATTTAAAATTCTGCGATGATTTGTTCATGTTAGCCTGACATAATGGTAATTAGTTACCCCTGCGCATAAAGGACTTCCACCCTCTAGATTAATAACCTACTTGTAAATAGGTTAAGGATGCTCGCACTGGGCACACACAATGTGTAAAAACAATCTTGAAATCATACACCTTGACAGATTGTGGTTAATTGAAACACCAAACAAACAAAGTCTTTAAATCGGATTTGTACGATTTAAAGACTTTGCTTATTTTCATCACTCCTTATGCCGAAACGGTACTTAATCAATACTGTTCTTACACGGGGCGTTAGGCAACATTATGTAGTGACGACTACAACTGTATATCAACTTATTGAACTGTTTTTTTACAACGAATAAGAAAAACACAAAAACCATAGAAAAATGAAAAAAAGTAAACTGTTTTTTATCCTACTTATATTGATCAGTAGTAATCTAGTAGCTCAAAATAATTCAAAAATTTTTGATGCATCAAAGGTTTTCGTTTATGATGCTTTTTTTATTGAAAAAAATGGTGACACGTTAACAAAAGAAATATTGAGAATGAAAGGAAATGATAAACCCTGGGTATTACAAAGTAAAAAGCAAACTGAATTAGAAATATTATACGAGCCAGATTCTATTAATCTAGAAAAGTTTATCCATCCTTACCAAGCAGAAAGAAACCGTATTTCAAAGGGTAAATCAAATAGAATAAAGGGCAAAAGAGGTTGGGATAATTATACATGGATAGATAAAAGTGAAATTACCGGTTATGTTGAAAATGATTCTTTAATTTGGTTGCACCCACCAAGACATAATCAGTATAAATACGCTTATTTATCAGCTTATCCTGAAGTGCGATTAAAAGAACTTAAAATCGGTGGGCATTGGAAAAATCTATTGTTAATTAGGCGAGGTTACCCAAGCAATAAAGAATTTGTTGGTAATGTCATAAATGACTTTAAAGTTATAGGGGTGGTATCGGATAGTGTAGGAGGGAAATCAATCGCTAACTGTTGGAAAATTGAATCTATAGATACGCACAGTAAATTAGGAGAATCTCATTCTACATTTATTTTTGATGAGAAATATTATGGTTTTATTAAAATGGAATTTGAATACTATAACGGAATAAAAATTATTTTTAGACTGAAGGAAGTAATTAAAGAAGAATAACATTGCCTAACAGCACCTACCCAAAAGTGGCTCTTCATGGATTAAATCAAGCTTTGTGCTTCTATCAAAGTTTGTGCTTGATTGAAAGTGAATTGCTTCAAAATCGCCACCTTGGGGCAGCTTCAAAACGTTATGCACAATACTAGACCCGTCCTAAATAACGGCTACACATCATGGTAAAAGATCAATTTACCGCACTATGTCAAGTCAGAGAAAATTAGAAAGCCCAAGCAAAATGCTCGGGCTTATAATCAATGCTATTTGGTATTTGACTAGTCTATATGATCATTTTTAATTGAAATGGCTCTCAATCCTCTTCTTTCAGCTCTAATAGTGTCTGGTTTATGTCTTGAATGGACTGAGTATATCGTTTCAATTCAAACTTCATTATTGATGGAAATGCCAACATTATCAGTACTACAAATACCGCAAAGTAAGAACTGAAGATATTGGAGCCTGTAATTGAAAAGTTAAGGTTGCCGAACCCTTCAATACCCAGAAAAATATCAATTAAAATAAAAGTAAGGATTGAATACATGAAGCCAAGTCCAGCTATCTTCGCTTTCTTTAGCTCAACTTTGAGGTAGTTTAGTGCTTTTTCCATAGATTCTTTGAGCGTTCCAGTATTGAAAGTCATGTCCAAGAACTTCCTATTCCTGATTACTTTCATCAACCCAAATACTAAATATGCTTCCATAAGTGCTAATATAGTATAGACTCTTCCCAACCGCGCTGCGGTATTAAGGTCTGGATGGGTGTTATTCCAATATACAGCAAATAACATAGCTATTGGAGTGAAAATCACCCCAAATAAGAACACATTGTAGTCAGAATTTATTTTCCGCTTCATCCTATTGATGATGCCATTTCCCTTTTTGGTGATAATCTCTAAGATATTCTCCTTCGGCAACGTTAGGAACCAACTCCATTTTTAAAGGAAGAATTATGGCTGATTAGTCAATTTCACTAAATTCGGGAACTAAAGTAGATGAGCTTTTATTAACGCGAATAGCCGCTATTACATTATAGAGCAACACTGTTATAAAACCTTAAAGATTTTCATTATTTATTTATTTATTTCCAATCACTTTGTTTTGGGCTACCTAAACTTGCCAACAAAGCTGATTTAACTTGACACTTTTCGACTTAAAAAGTCATGCTTTTCAGGTCGATGTATTAACGTCTATTTCTTTGGACATTACATTTTGACACTCGTACTATTATTCAAAATAATTCAACACAAACCTCCCAAAGAGCTGCAATTAAAGTTCAATTGAACTCAAAAATTCTCGTAAAAAAATAAAACTCCATTGGTTTGCCTATTTTAGCCTAATATGATATGTTTAATGGAAATCACCTTTATACGTATGTTGTGTGTGATTAAAAACAAAGAATTATGCGAATATTAATAGTAAACACAGGAACTATTCCTGTTAACTTATATGGAGGTACCGAAAGAGTAATATGGGGCTTGGGAAAAGAACTTACCAAGTTAGGACACCAGGTGACATTTTTAGTATACCAGGGTTCTTATTGCGATTTTGCTACAGTAAAACATATTGATGAAAACAAACCGATTTTAGAACAAATCACTAATGATTATGATGTTATACATTTCAATTTTAGACCAATAGGTATTGAATTTATAAAAACCCCATATATCATTACAATTCATGGGAATTCAAATGATTTGAATGAGCTAGATAAAAATACCGTTTTCGTTTCTGAAAACCATGCATTAAGATATAATTCTGACTCATATGTTCATAATGGACTTGATTGGAATGAATATTCAAACCCAGATTTAAACAAAAAGAGAAATTACTTCCATTTTTTGGGGAATGCTTCATGGAAAGTGAAAAATGTTTCAGGTGCAATTAATGTAATAAATAAGACTAAATCAGAGAGATTAAAAGTATTAGGTGGAGTAAGATTTAATTTCAAAATGGGAATTAGATTTACCTTTTCACCCAGAGTTAGCTTTGCTGGAATGGTTGGAGGTACAAAAAAATATAATTTATTAAATGGGTCAAAAGGCTTGATTTTCCCTGTAAAATGGCATGAACCATTTGGTTTGGCAATTATTGAAAGTCTATATTATGGATGCCCTGTTTTTGGAACTCCGTACGGTTCACTTCCAGAACTAGTGACAAAAGATGTAGGGTATTTATCTAATAATGAAGATGAACTGGCAGAAGCAGTTTTAAGTTCAAACAAATATTCTCCTCAAAGATGCCATGAATATGCTATGGAGGAATTTAATAGTAAAAAAATGGCGCTTGAATATCTAAAAAAATATGAAAAGGTAATTGCATCAGAGAATCTTAATTTACATCCCCCTAGATTATTAAAAATCCAAGAACAAAAATGGCTGGAATTTAATTAAAACCACATACATCATGTTGTAGAAATAATGGCAGAGAAAAGGTCATATACAGCAACATACAGTATGGATGATTAGAAGTTATGTGGTGACTTTTTCCTTTGCCTCCTTTTGAGGGTTAGTTGATTTACCATTTGTGGTTGATTTAGATAATTTTAATAAAAGAGCCCCATCTGTTGGGTGAGTTTAATGGGTATTGCCTTTATTTATTACCGAAATTATTTTACAATGGAATAAAAAAAACAGCCCTAAGGTTGGCTGACGGTTAAATTTTACTGACAAGCCACAATAATATAGAACTAAAACGGTTAATAAATTATGTCTAACTAAAATATATTTTCAATGAAAATTAAAATTCAATTATTGCTTTGTATTGGAATCCTTATTTCGAGTTGTTCCCAAGTTACACACCTACAAACAGATGATTTAACTACAAAATACTCACCTACCAATCCTGAACAAATAGAGGTTTACTCGACGGATCAAGTGAATAAAAATTATTTAGTTATTGGAGAAGTAATTGCCAGTTCTGACGCTGGAACAAACGCTTCAATTCCAGTTAAACATCTAAAAAAGGAAGCCGCAAAACTAGGTGCAGATGCAATAATAAACTTAAAATTGGAATTTGGTTATGGATATTGGAGAATAGGTATTAAAGCCAACGGTACTGCAATAAAATTCAATAACTAAAAAAAGATAAATCGATTATGAAAAATATATCAATTTTATTAATTCTTTCCTCGATGTTTTTATCGAGTTGTTCTTATTATGCGTATCAATTCCAAACTGGGAGTACACCTCAATCAGAAACTACTCCAGGGTCAATAAAAATATATTCCGGTGATATTGAGCAGGATTACATCATTATAGGCTCAGTAACAGCCGATGTTGTGGGAAGTTCTGATGCTGTAGTTAAGTATTTAAAAAAGAAGGCCTCGAAACTTGGAGCTGATGCAATTATTAATGTTAATTTATCAAAATTTAACACTTTTTCGAATAGAACAGGAATTTCTGGTGTCGCGGTTAAGTTGAAATAATTACTGTGGCAAAAAAGTGATTGTGAAATAATTGAGGAGTGTTGGTTTTTTGAATCACACTTCTCTTATTTACAGTGATTTATTCTGGCTCCAAGGTAGTCTCAAATTTCCTCAGAGTTAATTCCGTAAGCCCCTTACCCCACTATTTTAAATCAAAAAAAAGTACAAAATGCAAGTAACCGCTGAAAAAAATGAAAAAGTGGCTATTATGATATTCGCTTCTGTTTATCCGCTTTACATGAATAGATTGGAGAAGAATGAAAGAACAAGGGAAGAACTACACCAGGTTATTGAATGGCTAACTGGTTTTGATGAAGCTAAATTGCAACAGCTTATTGAAGAAAAAGTGACATTTAGAACGTTTTTTAAACAAGCTAAAATGCATCCCAACGCACACATGATTAAAGGAGTCGTTTGTGGTTATCGAATCGAAGATATTGAGGACGAATTTTTATTGTATAAACAATGTAGACAGATGGAAAAGCTGATTGATGAACTTGCAAAAGGCCGAAAAATGGAGAAAATTTTACGTGAAGAGAAGAAATAAAAACCTACTCATTTAAGGAACGACAGGAATTTATTACAAAAATGCTTATTAAAATTTTCCTAAGAATCCTTGGTGACAATTGAGTAAATATTATTAAAAAATAAGTTTGTGGAATACATCGGATTGGATAACTTTGCACTCTCCAAAAGAGAAACCAATTCACTTGCCCGGATGGCGGAATTGGTAGACGCGTTGGTCTCAAACACCAATGACTTCGGTCGTACCGGTTCGACCCCGGTTCCGGGTACTAAGGGAACAAGTTAAAAAACTTGTTCCCTTTTTTTATAAAATCAAATCTCCCCCTCGCCTATAAAATTATTCTCATGATCCAATGACATCCTTATATCCAATCTTTTACGTACATCCAAACCTTCCATCAGGGTCCTCCTTGAGAGACCCGGAGGGAAGGGCATGATCCAATGACATCCTTATATCCAATCAGGGTCTCCTGAAAGGGACCCTGATTAACCTCTCCTATAGACCCGGAAATCTTTTACGTACATCCACTTCCCTCATGGCCCTCGTTGAGAGACCCGGAGGGTAATCATCGGCAAAAGCCAATCTAAACAAAGAGCTTCCGCGAAAGCAGAAAAATGGTAGGGCATAAAAAAAGGAAGTAACGCACGGCATCACTTCCTTCAAAAAAATGTTAATTAATATTTTTAATTCCTTGGGGCTCCCCCTGGCAGGTTTTTTATTAGATAGGCTGCCATTAATGGGAAATTATTTCTGGTGATCATTTCAAGGTCGTTGCTGTCTGAAGGGAAAATGGTGGTCACCACGTCGCCAAAGACTTTTTCGCCCTGTGCGGTATATACTGAAAAGTGCATTTTAAACTCTCTATTGTACACCTTATTTGCCAAATCAATACAGTTGTTGTAGTTGATTTTTACTTCCAATTGGTTTACAAAAACAATTAAGTCGGCGCGGTATTTCTGAGTTAAATTGGTGATTGTTTCTTGATCTCTGATTTTGGCGTCAAGGAACTCTAAACTAACTTCGTCTTTTTCCTTGGTTGCCATTGGATTGAATTCGCCACGACGCATTAATTTATCTTGGAAACGTTTTTTTATGTCGTTGATTTTCACGCGCTGGGTGCGTTCTTTGTTTAATCTTAAATACGACGATGTGGTGTCGTAACGATAGCTAACCGCACTGTAAAGAGCTCTTAAGTCGGCTTGGGCGTCGTCACTCTCGTTTATTAGAATCTGCTCTGCGTCGTAGTTCTGCTTTACCGCTGCTGAAACATAGGCGTCTAAATCTTGACGGAAAATCTTACGCATTTCACGCGCATCCATCTGGGAGAAATCGGCCATTTCACCGTCAGAATCCGAAATGTAATAGTTTGGGTGATAAGGGACAATCAATACTCTGTTAAAGGCAGCTTCTTCAGGAGTAAATGAATCTTGGGCTAATCCAACAAATGGTGTTGAACCTATGAGCAGTATGGCGGCTATTAACTTTTTCATCTCGAAATATTTAATTATGAGGCGATTCAATTCACCTCTAACACGTTAAATTCTAATATTTAAAGATACACGGAACGTAAAAAACCGACCGTACAAGTTTATTCACATTTGTGGAATACGTGAATTAATCGTTTCTACTGCGGCAATAGGGCTATAATTTTTACTTTTGTCGTTACAAAACTTGATTCCTATGCGATTATTAATCATTTCCCTTACGGTGTTTTCATTTCTTGCCAGCTGCCAGCCGATCGAAACCACTCACGCCCCAAGCCTGGAGGCCGAAAATGATTATGAAATTCGATCGGACCGACATCTGGTGAATGACATTCCCTCAAAAAATGAGGACGGTTTAATAAACGTGGTGATTGAAATCCCTGCAGGAACATTGGCAAAATGGGAAGTCAACAAAGCCACCGGTGGTTTGATGTGGGAATTCCGAGGCGGAGCACCAAGAGTGGTAAACTACCTCCCTTATCCTGGGAATTACGGGATGATTCCCCAGACGCTTCTTCCTTCAGCTCAAGGCGGAGATGGGGATCCATTGGATGTAATTGTGCTTGGCGAAGCCGTAGCACGCGGCTCAATTGTGGCTTGCCGAATAATAGGAATGATAAAACTTTTAGACGGTGGCGAACAAGACGATAAACTTATTGCAGTTAGCGAAGGCTCTCCACTAGCTCACCTTGAATCGTTGGAAGAATTAAGGACAGAATACCCGGGTGTGATTGAAATCCTTTCCTCATGGTTTACAAACTACAAAGGACTCGGAAAAATGGAAGTAATGGGCATTGTCGACGAAAAAGAAGCACTTAAAGTGCTTGAATATTCAATAAAATCATTCAAACCCATCGACCGTTAATGGCTGATTCAGAAATAAAAAGCATTGCCGTTATTGGCGGAGGGGCTGCAGGATTCTTCGCGGCGATTTCGGCGAAAGCCCATCACCCAGATGCAAAAGTCACACTTTTCGAGCAGAGCGGAAAAATATTGGCTAAGGTTAAAGTTTCTGGCGGCGGGCGATGTAATGTTACGCACAACTGTTTCAGCATTGGGGACATGGTGAAAGCCTATCCTAGAGGGGGAAAACAGCTAAAAAAAGTATTCGGAACGTTTTTCACCAAAGACACCATCGAGTGGTTTGAATCGCGTGGAGTGAAAATCAAAGCCGAAGCCGATGGGCGCATGTTTCCCGTTTCAGATTCCTCACAATCAATTATCGACTGCCTTTCGGCGGAAGCTAATAAAAACGGGGTGACCGTAAAATTAAAATCACCGGTTCAAGCGATCAAACCAACGGAACATGGTTTTGAAATGACGCTAGGAAGAGAAAAAATACAATCGGAAAAAGTTATCATTGCATCTGGGGGGAGCCCAACGTTAAAAGGGCTGAAATGGCTCGCTGATCTTGGTCACGAGATAAAAAACCCCGTCCCTTCCCTTTTCACTTTCAATATGCCAAAGGAATCGGTGAAAAGTCTGATGGGCGTAGTAGCCCCCAAAGCGGCCGTTAAGATTGAGGGAAGTAAGCTCAAGGCCGAAGGACCACTTTTAATCACCCACTGGGGAATGAGCGGACCCGCAATTTTGAAACTCTCAGCTTGGGGAGCACGTGAATTAGCTGATAAAAATTACACGTTCACTATCCTCACCGATTGGACGGGAGGCGCAAAAGAAGAGGAATTAAGGGCTCGATTGGAGAAAATCGAAATGATTAATCCTAAAAAGAAAATGACCAACCTCTGCCCTATTGATATTCCTACACGACTTTGGAATTTCCTTTTAGAAAAATCTGAATTAGGCCATGAAAAACCTTGGGGAGAATTAGGGAAGAAAAACCGCAACCGACTAATAAACACCCTAATTAACGATCGTTACCAAGTATCTGGGAAGACCACTTTTAAGGAAGAGTTTGTTACATGTGGAGGCGTGGCTTTAGCCGATGTGGATTTTACCACCATGCAAAGTAAAAAAGTCCCAGGAATGTATTTCGCAGGGGAAGTGTTGGATATTGATGGAATCACAGGCGGATTTAATTTTCAAGCCGCTTGGAGCACAGGTTTTGTGGCGGGTATGTGTGAAGAAAATCTGTGACCCCTCGATTTGAGGAATCACGGACTACTTGTTATTTAACTTTTCTTTGGTACCCCCAAGCCTTCCCTCAGGGTCCTCGCTGAGAGACCCGGAGGGAAGATTGAATTTCCAATCAGGGTCTCCTGAAAGGGACCCTGATTACCCCTTCCTATATCGACTTTCGTGAAACTTTCTTTCGTACCTCCAAGCCTTCCATCAGAGTCCTCGCTGAGAGACCCGGAGGGAAGATTGAATTTCCAATCAGGGTCTCCTGAAAGGGACCCTGATTACCACTTTCATTTTATTTCTTAATCGGGTCTAAATCCGTAAAGAAAATATCATCATTAGGCACATCAAAAAGAAGCTCAGTAACCTTGTTATTGTTATCGGTCACAAACTGGACAGTAGCATGATTGAACCAAGCCTGTGGCGTATTCCACTCCATTTTCCATGTGTTGTAATGCCAATGAGTAAGTTTTGATTTGAATTCTGGGCTATGCTCAAATTCGATGGTCATTCCGTCTTTGTTAGCCTTCACGATAATATCCCCGTAATTTTTTGAATGGTAAGTCCCTCCCATATCTTCTGGCAATAACGAAGGGATTGAGTTCATCACTCGTGCTGCTTTTCTGTCGGCGATTCTTGTATCACCTTCTTTTCCTCTTAAAGTTCCCTCCAACATGGTCTTCGACCAATCAGAATCTTTTATTCCTAAGAATTCATCTAATATTTGGTATGTAACCGCCATCATAGGGCTTTGCATTCCGTTTGTTAGCACAACAACCCCAAATTTATGATCTGGAAGTAATGTTACTGCCGAAAGCATTCCATCGTAACCTCCTGTATGGCTCACCATATAGTTTGCACGATAATCGCGGATAAACCATCCTAGTCCGTAGCCATAAAAATGTCTTCCTGTAGAATTAGGCATCGCTACATTTTGAACAAAGGAATTATGTGTAGACCACATCATATTTCGGCTTGATGCCGAAAAGAAAGTATCCCCCTTGTACATTCCATGTTCCATGTTCATTGCCATCCATTTTGACATATCACTTACCGAAGATATTAATCCGCCAGTGGCGCCCACGTTGTCCCAATCGACCCAAGGAATAGTGTAGTTCACCCCATCGATTGAACGGGCGTGGGGAGAGGCTACGTTTTTTGATTTTGCGATTTGCTGATAAGACACCAAGGTTCTATTCATCCCAAGCGGATTTAAAAATCGCTCTTGAACGTTCTCGGCCCAGGTTTTTCCAGATGCCGCCTTGATTACTTCACCTGCCGTGATGAACATAAGGTTAGAATAACCGAATCCGTCTCTAAAATTGTAGGCTGGCTTAATGTGTTTAACTCGCCTTACAAGCTCTTCAGACGATAATTTTGATTTGTACCAGATTACGTCACCTTGGAAAGTCCCAAGACCCACACGGTGACTTAAAATGTCTTTTATATTTATTTCGTTAGACACGTAGGTGTCGTTCATTTCAAAATAAGGAAGATGAGTTCTCACCTTGTCGTCCCATGAAACTTTCCCTTCTTCCACAAGCTGCGCTATGGTAGCGGAAGTAAAGGCTTTTGAATTTGAGGCGATGGCAAACAACGTGTTTTCATCCGGCGCCACGCCTTTTCCTAATTCTTTCTCGCCATATCCTTTTGCGAAAATTAATTCTCCGTTGTGAATGATTCCGATTGCCATTCCAGGGATATCCCAATCGGCAGCGGATTTAGCAATGTATTGGTCTAATTTTTTAAGGTCAATATTTTCAACAGATTGCCCGAAAGTAATGCTAGAAAACGCGATAGATACCGCACAAAGGGTGAGAAATGGCTTATTAATTTTCATGAGGATAAGAATTTAATTTGTCGAACGACGAAGATAAAATTTTGGAATGGAAACGCCTAATAAGCTACCTTCATATTCAATCCAAGCCTAATTCCGCTTACCTTTTCCCAATCGCCCTGACTTGTTTGTCGGCCATAAACGGTTCCTAAAAATCCAGCAGAAAAATACAAGCCTTGCTCTCCCAAATCTTCGATCCACTCCATAGTGACAATTACATCCTCATCGATCCAGATTTTGTAGGGAGTAAGGTCCACAGCAACCCTACCCTGTTCTATTGTGGTGGTTATGATGATGTTTTCCTTTAAAATATTTTGATGGGGAAGGTCGTCTTTAATGGTGTAAATGTTAAGTCTAAACTTTACCGTATCATAGGTATTTGACGAGATATTGGTGGCAAACTCTTTTAAATACGTCTCACGGCCTTTTGTTTTTATCCTAACACCCACTTCATTTCCTAGTTTATTGCTGGTAAACCCAGCTTGCATGGCACGTGAGTCTGTTTTGTAGCCAAGAATCTTCTCCTTGAGCTTGCTACTTTTTATTTCAACTTCTGGGATGTCAAATATTTGCGCCGATAATGAGATTTCCTTTAATTTCTGAAGATCTTTAATTGCCAAGGTTTTCGGCTTAAAGCCGATGGCCGAGAATCGGACAGAATCTTTGCTTAAAGAATCCGGAATAGAAAGGGAATACTCTCCATTTAGATTTGAAACTGTCCCTAAGTTCTTGCCAGGAATTCCAATATTGGCATAAGAAACCGGAGTTTTTCCTTTTTCCTCCGCAATAATTCTTCCCGAAATATTTTTCTGCGCCAAGCAAGAAAATCCAGTAACCATTAACATTAGGAATAAGGGGAATTTCATATTTTATTTTTATTCGATGTGACTAATTCTATACACTTTGTCGTTAAACTCTCCACTTCCTTTTTCCAAGGCGTTCACCAAGGTTTTCACCAAAGGTGCATGGGTTCCAATTGCCCAAACTTCAGTCCCGTCAATATCTAAACGGCCTAATGCTGTGGCTAAAAAGAAAATCCCTCCGTTGGTATGCACAATTGCTCCCGCTTCTATGCCGTGGATTTCTTTCTTGGGATTTATGGACTGTAAAAATTGATTTTGCTGATTCAAGTTCGAGAGCACCGTCGACAGTTTATCCAGCTCCAATTGGCTCATGGCCCTAGAGGTTTCATGCTTATCACCAGCGCTGCTTTTTGTATCTTCGGAGGTCGCCACGCGGATTTCATCAATCATCCTCTGCGTATCAGAGATTTTAAAGGATAAAAGGGTTGCACAGCGTTGGAATAATTCTTCCTTATTTATTTTAGGCATAATTTAATCTTCAAAAACTTCCTTCACTCTTCCAACCAAGCCGTTGTCCAGCATCACCTTGATTCCGTGGGTGTGTTTTGGGGATTTTGTTAAAAGCTTACCCACAATTCCCTCGGTTAATTCACCTGTGCGTTGGTGATGTTTTTGAATAATGGCTACTCGAGCGCCGACAGTGACATTACTTCTTATTGATCCGTCCATGGTGTAAAATAAAAAAAGTGGCTTGAGAGTCCCAAGCCACTTAAAATTATGATTTAAAATTTAGCGGAAAAGATTTAAAATATCGTTTCCAAATATGAATGCCATTAATACAAGAAGGATTATGAATCCGGTTACTTGAGCGCGTTCTAAGAATTTATCACTTAGCGGACGACCCATCACCATTTCGGCTAAAAGGAATACCACATGCCCACCATCTAATGCTGGGATAGGCAATAAATTCATGAATGCTAAAATCATACTTAGCATACCGGTTAAATTCCAGAATCTGACCCAATCCCATTCTCCACCATACATGGTAGCAATTCCAATTGGTCCTTGAAGCGATTTACTCGCAGAAACTTTCCCTGTCACCACTTTCCCTAAGCCTCTTACGTTTGCAGTCAAACTTGCAAAGGCCATTTCAGCTCCACGAGGTAATGCTTCAAACAAGGTGTATTTAACGGTTTCAAAGTTGAAGCTATCTTGAACTATTTCGAATCCTATTTTCCCATCTTCGGTAACCAAAACCATTTTCTCTATAGTGTCGGTGCGGATGATGGTTAATTTCACGGTGTCCCCTCCGTTATCCAATAACGCTGAGGCAAATTCGTCGAAAAAATGAACCGACTGTCCGTTTACGGCAATAAATCTATCACCTCGTTCAACTCCAGCATCAGATGCATTGCTTCCTGGAGAAATCTGTCCGGCAGTAAATGGAGTGCGGACGGTTACAAAAGGCACCTCTTTATTGTCAGAAAATCTTTCCAAAATATCAGATGGAACTAAAAAATCTAGAATTTCTCCATCACGATCTACCGTTAATAAAGCCTCACCAAGCAGCACTTCTACTCCGATTAATTCGTTGTAATATTTTACATCTTCGCCGTTAATCTTTATGATTTTATCGCCGTTTTTCAGCCCCATATCCTGGGCAATTTCTGAGGCAACAATACCATATTTCATTTCAGAAACTGGCAATCTATTCTCGCCATATCCGTAGCGCATGAACCAGAAGATTATCACACCCAGAACAAGGTTGACGATTATTCCTCCAAGCATAACGATTAGACGTTGCCAAGCTGGCTTTGAGCGGAATTCGTAGTCTTTTGGCTCTTCTGCCATTTGCTCCTTATCCATGCTCTCGTCAATCATTCCGGCGATTTTCACATATCCACCAAGGGGCAACCAACCAATTCCGTACTCACAACCCTTGTAGTTGAAATGGAATAATTTAAAACCCCAAGCGTCAAAAAATAAGTAGAACTTTTCTACTTTTATTCCAAAGGCACGAGCAGCGAAAAAATGTCCCGCTTCGTGCAGTATTACTAGTATTGACAAACCCAACAAAAGCTGAGCGGCCATAATAAGTCCTTCCATGTAAAATCAATTTGCTGCAAAGAAACAGAAATCTCCTTGCAATTTAAAGTAAGGGGGTGAAATGAGGTGAATTAGTTACAAAATTTTCCCTCATGGTCTTCTTCGAGAGACCCGGAGGGAAGGGATTTCCGAATTGGTTCCAATCAGAGTCTCCCGCAGGGGACCCTGATTGCTACGATTCTCCCTCATCATTTTTTCATTGATTTTGCTCAATCAAATCTCATAACTCATCACTTTTTTCGTTAAAGATTCAATTCTCCTCGTTTTACCACTTTCTTCTTAACCACCTCCGTTTCATTAACCTCCTTAAGCGGCAGCTTCTTCATCGCAATAACCTCCACCGAAGGGTAATCAAATTCTACAGCTACCTTCCCTTTTATCCCATATACTCCCGCTCCTCTAAAAGGGAATTTTGCCGCCACCTGTGGGAAGTGGGTCGTGTCGAAAAAATAGCCATCCCTGTCTAAAAACGTACCGAAATTCATACGCAAGCCTTGCTTGGTTTTGGTCACTTTGTGCGTCACGTAGTATCCCATGATAAACACGGTTTTCCCATGCAGATGAGCAAGATGCCGCGCACGCAATTTCAGGTTAGGCTCCTTAGCCAAAAGCTCGTAGGGCGAACACAATGCAAAGCCCAACAACTCTATCTCGTCGATCGCTTGCTCCAAGGCGTCGTACTCTAAAGGAGGTAGCTCAAACTTCTTCTTCTTGATTTCAAACAATTCGGCTTCGGGATTCGACTTTTTATCTTTATGAAGCATAAAATGTGCGTCCCATAACAGCGCCTGCCTGCTTTTTCCGGTAAACCGAAAGGCGTTCATTCGAATCAAAATGATAAGCTGCTCCAGTGAAATAGACACTCGGCTTAGAAAGTGATCTAAATCGTTAAACGTACCGTATCGCTCCCGCTGCGCTACTATTTCAGAAGAAATTTTATACTCCAACGACTTCAAATGAATAAGCCCCAAAGTAACGGTATGCCCGTTAATGGACGAGAGGTACTCGCTGGTATTCACGCAGGGTCCTTCCACCACTGCTCCCGCCATGCGCGATTCCTGCACATAGTGCTCAGTACGGTAAAATCCGCCGAAATTATTTATTACTCCCACCATAAACTCTCTGGGGTAATGCGCTTTGAGGAACAAACTCTGGTAGCTCTCCACAGCATACGACGCCGAGTGCCCCTTGCTAAAAGCATAATTCCCAAAGCTCTCAATCTGCCGCCACACTTCTGCCGTCACGGCGTCGTCATAGCCAAAGCGTCTGCAATTACTGAAGAACTTGTCCTTAATCACGTTGAAATCGGTGCGGTTGCGGTACTTCCCCGACATCCCCCTGCGCAGCACATCGGCCTCGGTGAGGGTAAGTCCGGCAAAGTAATGCGCTACTTTAATTACATCCTCTTGATACACCATTACACCGTAGGTTTCCTTCATGAGCTCCCCAATTTTTGGGTGGATGTACTCCCTCCGCTCCGGCTCCCGGTGGCGTTTGATGTATTCCCTCATCATTCCCGAGCTCGATACACCCGGCCTAATGATGGAGCTTGCCGCTACCAGGCCTATGTAATCATTGGTCTGCAGCTTATTGAGCAGCATGCGCATGGCGGGCGACTCCACATAAAAACAGCCCATGGTGCGCCCAGTGCTAAGCAACCTTTTGACTTTAGGATCTTCCTTAAACGCCTTGATGTCGTGAATATCAATCTCCACTCCGCAATTGTCTTTCACAATATCTACGGTGTCTTTTATGTGTCCTAGTCCGCGCTGACTTAAAATATCGAATTTATACAATCCAATATCTTCTGCCTCGAGCATACTAAACTGCACTACGGGAAAGCCTTTCGGCGGAAGCTCTGTGGGCGAATAGCTAAAAATAGGCTCCTGGGAAATCAACATTCCTCCGGCGTGGATGCTCAGATGCGCGGGGAATCCGTGGATAAGCTCGCTGTAAGTATAGACTAGCTCCACCAATTTACTTGGCGGCGGCCGCCTTCCCTGGTAGATAATCAAATCATCTATTTCTGCCTTGGGCAAACCAAATACCTTCCCCAACTCTCGCAAAGCCGCCTTCCGTTGAAAAGTGTTGTACGTCCCCAACAGGGAAACATGCTCCTTGCCGTGCCTTTGAAAGACATAGGCAATAATTTCGTCGCGATCTTTCCATGAGAAATCAATATCGAAGTCGGGCGGATTTTCCCGTGCCTCGTTAATAAACCGTTCGAAATAAAGATCCAGGTCTATGGGGTCAACATCGGTAATCCGCAGACAATAGGCCACCACGCTGTTGGCCCCACTACCACGCCCTACATAAAAGAAATTTCGCTCCCTGGCATACCGCACAATGTCCCAATTGATGAGGAAGTAGGACGTAAACCGCTTACTTTTTATGAGGGCAATTTCCTTGGCGATACGCTCGGTAACCTCGGTAGTTGGATTGGGATAGCGATATTTCATCCCTTTTTCTACTAGGCGCTGAAGAAGCGCATCATCCTCATCGGCGGAAGCCAAGAAAAGCTGCTTATTCCTAAATTTTCCCAACTCAAAATCAAAAGTACACGATGCTGCCAGCTCGCGCGTATTCTCCCAAATGCGCCAATATTCCCCCAAGTGCCGCCGCATGCGCTCTTTGGTCCACAGGACATGATCTTCACTCGCCTGCTCTTCGGGCGGAAGCTTACTGAGCAACACATTTTTATCGATGGCGCGCAAAAGTCGGTGTGCATTAAAATCCCGTTTATTGAGGTAGGTAAACGTGTTTAGCACCACGAGTTTTTCGGTGCGATGCGCCCAGGGGGTAAGTGGTAACTGAGCAACATCGGCTAAGCCAAGACCCACAAACTCATTGTCGCGTAAGTAACGGTTGGCACGGGTAAAAGGGTAAATAAAATAACAATTTTCAAGCACAGGCGCTTCTCGCGGAAGATCCTTCTTCTCGTGCAAAAAGGGCGTAAGGAAACTGTTAAGCTCCCTAAAGCCATCCGTATTTCGGGCAATACCCACATAAAGCTGCTCACTCCCATTGCGGAAATCTATCCCCGCCAAGGGACGCACGCCGTAATCGGGCGCAAGACGTACAAAATCAAAAACTCCCGAGGTGTTGTTAATATCCGTAATCGCCGCCACCTCGTAACCACCTTCGCGCAAAGCCTCAAGCAGACGAGTATGGGACAGCGTGCCGTATTTAAAACTATAATATGTGTGGTTATTGAGCATTTTTATTTCGCTTGCGCGGAAAAATCGTGACGCTTTCCTCCACGACAGAACCTAGGCTGCATCGATATTAAAAATGTCATTTATTCCGTCATTATTCTGACGATAATTTAAACATTAAGGAAATGAAAATGGAATAATGTGGAAAAGTTTTGAGGGACTTTACCCATTTCAGATTTCAGATTCCCCTTAGAAAAAACGTAAAGGTTCTCAAAAGCAACGACCCCGTGAGGCTGGTTCCCGGCATTATTTTAAAATCTTATTTGTCCCAAAGTAAGATGAGCGAGGGCTTGCGCAAGCAATCCTTAAGATGAAGAATGTAATTGAGGAGAAAATGATTTCTGCAAAAGAATAAGTAAAGAAGCACCGTTTAATTCGTGCTTGGGTTGCGCGGTGGATCTTTCTTTGGTTAGACAAATAAAATTTTAAAATCAAGCCTAGATGGTTCGAGTGGCCTCACCACAGGTTTTTTGGTTCTTTTTCAGCGATGGAAAAAGAACAGAAACTACTTTGAGAAACGTCATCTCCAAATCTAATTAACTTCAAAAAAACCTAGCAAAAGCAAACAGCATAATTTGAAAAATCATCAGGATCACCCTGATCACACAATCATTTGAAGCCAAATACTCTAATAAAACAACAAACACATATAAACTAGATAGGCTGGGTGCTATAAAAAAGCCCGTTAGTTTCATTATCTTGAAGGCTATTAAACCCTCCCAAAAACCAAAACCATGCCACACAAGAACGGAATTATCCTTAGCATTCTTTGCCTAACCCTATTAATCTCTTGCGCTCAAAAAACTTCAAAGGTTGAAAACAATCAAGTAGAAAAATCTTCAGAAATAGTGTTCGCAAATGTAAACCAACCTCACGAATACGGAGGCTGGTACTGCCCTGATAATTTAACCGGTTTTCCTGCAGTAGATATTAAGAACTGGAAAAACGTACCGGTTGTGAATGGAAGATTGGCAACCAAGGAGGAAACTCAGAACGGCACTTCACTTATTTTTGTAGATCTAGAAACCTATCCAGATGCTAAACCCATGGACATAGAGATGCCAAAACTGGCGAGATTCTATAATAAGTCCTCAAAAAAAGAAGAAATCATTATTGTAATTCAATCTTTAAAAATCTCAACGGATTCACTTGTAGGCTTTAGGTATTTAAACGGAGGAAACGGAAGCGCTAGATTCAATGAAGTTAATTTCTTTGCTAAGGAGGAAATAAAAAATCTAACCCCATCACGGTTTGTCACTCTAAATGTTCCCATAAATGCTTCGATGGAAAAAGTTTGGGAAGTGATCACAACAACTGGCCATTTCAATACATTAAGGCCCATTTTCGATAAGGAAAATAGGCTCAGCACCGATTGGATTAAACCTCCAAAAGTAAATTTCAATTACCCTAATGCTGGAATAATAGTCTCCGAATTCGCTGGGAATATGTTTGGAAACATGTATGTCCAAATCGACGCCGAACTGGGCAAATCACAATACGTCGAAAAATTTCTTGTGGATGAAAATCAGCAAACAAAAAACTCCGAGTTAACCATAGTTTGCGGTCCATACGCCCAAGACTATGAAGCCCAATCAAAAATTTTAACGGCTTGGAGTGAAAAAGTAAAAGAGCTTAGCGAAAAACTATAAACCATAATATTTAAAGAAAATCTACAATTTAAAACACCTAACTCAAAGACACGTTATACATTTGTTAGTACTTTACAGGGCAATTTAATGGAAGAGTTAATTAAAAAAATCAAAGCCGCTATCGGCCTTAGCCCAGAGGCTGAAGAGCACCTTTTGTCCATTTCAAAGGAAAAAAAAATCCCAAAAGGATCAACCTTAATAAGAGAAGGGCAAACTGTAAAAAAGATATATTTCGTAACCCACGGCTGTTTAAGATCCTACTGCACCGATAAAAACGGAAAAGAGCACACTTTACAATTTGCAATCAAAAATTGGTGGATAAGCGATTATATCGCCTTACATAATAATGAGCCGGCAACACTTACCGTCGAGAGCCTTAAAGATTCAACAGTTATCGAATTTAACGTCGAAGATTTAAACGGGATACACACCCTCTTCCCTGAATTCGAACCCTTCCAAAGAAATATTTTAGAGCGCCATATTGTTAGTCTGCACAAGCGGATATTGAATCAGCTTCAATTGACGGCCGCCGAAAGGTATGATCTGTTTATCGCTCAGTACGGAGATATCGAGCAGTACACTCGAAATTATCATATTGCCTCTTATTTGGGGATCACACAAGAAAGCTTAAGCCGAATAAGAGTAGAAAAGACGAAAAAATAGTTTTCTTACCATAGGTCATATTTTCCCGAGCACCCCCACCATACATTTGAATCAAATAATAAGAAACAATTAATTAATATAAAATGAAAGCACTACAACTAGTAAAATATGGCGAGATAAATGAAAGTCTAGCCTTCAATGAAGTTGACAAACCTACTGTCCAGGTAAATGACGTTCTGATTGAAATAAAGGCTGCGGCGATTAATCCTATAGATAAAAGCATCATCCTCGGAAATCTTCAAGGCATGCTTCCTATCCCTCTACCAAGCACATTATCTTATGACGTAAGTGGAATTGTAGTAGAAAAGGGAGACGGTGTAAATAAGTTTGAAATCGGCGATTTAGTGTACTCCAGAGTACCACAAGAACAAATGGGTTCACTTGCTGAATTTGTTGCGGTTACAAGTATAGCCGTATCAAAAAAGCCAGGAAACATTTCCTTTGAAGAAGCTGCCAGTATTCCATTAGCTGGACTTACCGCCCTACAATCATTAGAATATGTAGGATTAAAAGAAAACGATAAGGTGCTTATCCATGCTGGTTCAGGGGGTGTGGGAAGTTTCGCGATTCAATATGCTAAATCAAAAGGCGCCTATGTTTACACCACAACAAGTTCAAGTAATGTAGAATGGGTAAAAGCGCTTGGCGCGGATAGGGTTATTGATTACAAAACCGAGGACTATAAAACCATTGTGAAAGATGCCGACATTGTGTTTGATACACTAGGGCAGAAATATACTGCTGAAGCCTTTCAGGTTATCAAGCAAGGGGGAAAAGTGGTGAGTATTGCTGGACCTTTAGACGAGGAAAGTGCTAAAATGTTCGGTATGGCGGATTATAAATTGCCTGAAGAATTAACGGCGCTAAGCAAAGAAAAAAATGCCGATTACAAATTCATTTTTATGCACCCCAACGGAGCTCAATTAGGAGAAATTAAAACCCTAATTGAGGATGGAAAGGTAAAACCAATCATCGATAAAATTTACCCCTTCACCGAAAGCGTTGAAGCCTTTAGACACCTTGCCACTGGAAGAGCAAAAGGGAAGATTGTAGTGAAAGTTGCATAATAACAGATAAGGCATTTTAAAAAAAATTAGAAATTATGATGAAGAAAATATTAATCGGGTTTGGGAGTATCATTTTCATTGTTTTTGTTGTCCTATATTTTACAACAAGACCTAAACAAGAGGCAGATGGTTCATATAGCCCATCAACGTTGGCGCTAAATTTGGCTACGGTAAGTGTAACTGATTTTGAAAATATCAGTTATGAAAAATACGTGGGCAGCAAATCTAAAATTCTTGTGATTTTTACGGAACAGAAAAACCTGTTAATGAAAAACGGAAAAGAGTTTTCTACAGGTAATCATCCAATTGAGGCCTTGCTCCCTATGCTACATCTTAAAAATGCAGGTTTTGACTTTGACATTCTAACTCCAACAGGAAAACCAGTGGTTTTTGAAATGTGGGCGTTTCCCGAAGACGACGAACATGTAAACGCCATTTATACTGAGTACAAATCGGATTTCGAACAGCCTAAGAGATTAGCAGATTTCCTAAGTGATTCAACCTTAGATTCAGATTCTTATGCAGCTGTTTTTATTCCTGGAGGCCATGGTGCTATGATAGGTATTCCTGAAGACCGAAACGTGGGAAAAGCACTTAATTGGGCTCATAATAATGATTTATTTACCATTACACTTTGTCATGGACCCGGGGCTTTATTATCAACCACCCTAAACAATCAGGAATTCCTTTATAAGGGATACAACATGGCTGTATTCCCAGATGCTGTGGATGAAATGACACCAATGATAGGATATCTACCTGGGAAAATGCCTTCGGGATTAAGTGAAAAGCTTAAAAGTTTGGGCGCCAATATTGTGAATACTGAATCTGATCAAACCGTATGTATCGATAGAAAATTAATTACAGGAGCAAGTCCTTTAGCTTCTAATGAATTGGGTAAGCTTGCTGTTAAAACCTTACTTAAGGAATTGAAATAAAAACTAGGTAATTCAAAATAGTAAGGCAAAAGCGGTTTGGGAGAAATTCCAGACCGCTTTTGTATTTTTGTAGATTCCCTTCAAGGCCCCTTTCAGGAGACCCTGAAGGGGACTATTATTGTACAAAAAGCCTTTTAAAAAGCGGGGTTCCATCCACTTCAGCCGATATCATATAAATCCCTGGTTTAACCTAATCTAAAT
Source organism: Sphingobacteriales bacterium (assembly GCA_047635375.1). Taxonomy (GTDB): domain Bacteria; phylum Bacteroidota; class Bacteroidia; order Sphingobacteriales; family Sphingobacteriaceae; genus JBLIKP01. The sequence continues at coordinate 30,498 of JBLIKP010000020.1, forward strand.
CCCTTTCCACCAAACTCCCTGAAAATCCAACGCCCAAAGAAAGCAAAAATCCGTCTCCAATTGCTTGAAGACGGACTTTAATTCTTGTTATTGATTTCCTCTTCTCAGAGCCTCCCATCAGGGTCTCCTGAAAGGGACCCTGAGGGTTACTTTTACTGTACAATAAGCCTTTTAAGAAGCGGGGTTCCAATTGGTGGTGATTTTTTACAGAGTAACCTGAGCAAAAATATTTAGGAAAAATGACTTAAAATTTAAAGAACCTAAGCTAATACTCTCAAAATAATAGCTGTTGATATAATCGTGTTGAAAATGGTTAAAGCCCTAAAGAGTAAAGCACCAGTATTGATTACAACAATTCTTATATTTGGAATCCCGCCTGGGGCTCCTGAAAGTTACCCTGACGGGATTTTTCAATTTTTACATTTCTCTTAATTATGATAAAACGACTTATTCTATTCTTAGTTCTAAATTTCGCAGCCTTGTCTATAGGAGGGTTTTTCACCGGAGAGGGTGTTCCATCAGATTGGTATTCAA
>JBLIKP010000021.1:0-29706 GCA_047635375.1 Sphingobacteriales bacterium
TTGACAGAATGGTCCCGTTTTGTATTCCAAAGTCGACATTGATATTAGGATTGCTAGTTTTACCCATTAATCCGGTCATGGAAGCATCGAAATAGAAAGTTCCCGAGCTGCTGTATTCCTTGACATTTTCGCTAATTGAATTAGGAAGCAGACTCAAAAAAGCAGCAAGATCTACCTTCTCTCCCCCGATTTTAATGTCCAATTTATTCCCTTTGGGAACGCCTTGTACCAACCCATTAATTATAAAGTTCAGATTCCCGATTTGTAGTTTTCCGGCATCAAAAGAATAGGTTTCTTTCCCGGGATTAATCTTTAGCGAAAGCGCGGTGTTAACCATTTTCTCTTCGAGGTAATTCACTTTTGAAAAAGCCAAACGATGCACCAAGAGGGTTGAGTTTAGATTCATCTTGAACTCCTCAGCCCCAAAATCACCGGAAATTTCGCCATCAGTTAATGTACTGGAGATTTCGTGGAACATCTTCTCATTCAGGTAATTAACCTTCACGTTTTTTAGAATGACCTGGTTAATTTGAATGTTGGTATTTCCGGTTGACGAAGAGGATGAAGACTTCCAAAAATGGAAATTATCTTCGCCTAGTCTATTTATTTTTATATTAATTTCGGCATCCGTGATAAGCATTTTGCGGATGGCGATTTTCTTGTTATACAGGTCCCAAAAGTTAAAAAGAAAGGCGAGTTGCTTTGCCTTAATCAAAGGCTTGCCGTCGTTGAACGTGCTTTGGGCTTCAATATCAGGGAGAATGAGCGAAATGTAAGGAAAGTGATTAAACGCCGAGAATTCTATTGGACCAACCTTAACCTCCACTTTTAGCGTATTGTTAATTTCCTTTACAACAGCTTGTTTTATTTCGTCAGAGAAAAAATGAATGAGCACAAAGGCTTGAATTATCAGAAAAAAGATAATTCCAATTAACCAAAGGAAGATTTTTTTGACCGTCCGCATTAAGTGTGCTTTGTAGATTAACGTTAGGTGTTACAGCAGATTATATACAAAGTTAAATAACCCATAATTGGCGGGAAGGCAACAGTTATTAACAAATCAAGAAACGAAAAAAATATTTTTTTCTGAAAAGTCTTGTGACTTTAAAAAACACACCATATATTTGCAGTCCCAAAGCGGGGAGCTTAGCTCAGTTGGTTTAGAGCATCTGCCTTACAAGCAGAGGGTCACTGGTTCGAATCCAGTAGTTCCCACAAAGAGAAAGCCTTCACAGAAATGTGGAGGCTTTTTTGCGTTTACGGGGGTTTGGCTTAGTTGGTTTATCGCATTCCTATCGTATGATTATAAAAATGCGAAAAGTTAAATTGATCAGGATAGGAAAAGCCCACATTTCATCTTTCATCCCTCCAATCTCCAATCACTATTTTCCTGGAAATTCACTATTCATTTCTCAAAAGCCCGATTTCTCAAACCTTACTTCAAGCGAATTATTAAACGCGGTGTTAAATCATTTTACAAAGCGTAATGCAATGGAAAAGAAAGAGTTGGCAAAGGTTTTTCCTGAAATAAAAAAGGGAAATAATACACTGGCCGCACAAATGGGCAAGGTCTCTAGTTCTTGCAGTGCGTTTCTAGATGAGGTCATGAAGCGAGATACCACTCTTAGTTCTGAAGAAAAACAAGCTTTAGAAAATCATAAACAAGAGATAGTCGTATTAACAAAATTGCTAAAAAATATTACTGAAAGTAATAGTGAAATCGTGAAGAAAGGTTTGGTTATTCAAGGAATGTTAGATCACGACAGGGAATTTATGGGCGCCATAAATAACGATCTTCTTTCAAGGAACTAATATTTAAAACTTAATAAGGCTTTTCCTACCTTTGGTTTTCTTAAAAAATCCGAAATGAAAAAAATAGCATTCTTCTTTGTAATTGTTTTTGTCGCCATGGTTTCTACCGAAGCCAACGCCCAATTTACTCGCGATTTAGGTAAAAGCTTGAAAGCTCCAAAGGACTTCGATCAAGTTCACAGCGAAATAATCTATAGCGATCCTTTTGGGACAAATACCGTGCTTTTCATAAAGGAAGGTGTGCCAAGTCATGTGCACAGAGTGCATACTGAAACCATCTACGTGATTGAGGGAAAAGGCTACATGCGTGTTGGGATTAAGAAAATTGATCTTCGTCCGGGGGTTGTGGTAGTTGTTCCTCCAACAGTGGTTCACTCGGCTGTGGTAACGTCTGGAAAACCATTAAAAGTAATTACTTTTCACACGCCAGAATATAAAGGCGAAGACATGGAATTACGCTAAAACCATCTCTTTTACGTTTTAGTTCGTAAATCTAGATATGAAGTCCACATTTAAAATATTTATTGCTTTGGCTACCGGTCTGGTAACCTTGATAGGCTGTATCTCCGACCCAGTTATTCCTGAGAATACGAATAACGTGGAGATCCGTGTGTTTGGTCTGGTAGAAAGTGATCCATTTAAAATGGGGCAGACTTTCACAAATCCTATGGGAGACGAATATCGTGTGGAGCTTTTGAAAATGTATTTGAGTGATATGTACTTGTTCACCGCCAACGGAGACTCGGCAATGATAAAGGATGTGGCACTTTTAGATTTTGAAACATCTCACGGTGAAGGAGGCTCTGGCTCGATTTCTATTTACGGTAAGGTCCCCAATGGTGATTATAATCTTCTTAAAATGGGCTTGGGACTGAATAAAGAACGCAATGCAATCAAGCCTTCTGAATTTTCTCAAGGTCATCCCCAGGCTTTGTTAATGCAAACCTATTGGGAATGGTTAAATTCTTACCGATTTATCATGGTCGACGGAAGGGTTGACACCATCCCAGGTGCTCAATCGTATTTAAAACCTTTTTCTTACCATACCGGTCTTGACACTTTGTATCGCACCACGACTGTCGACTTGAACTCTTTGGTAATAAAGGATAATAATATCTCTACGGCATTTATCAAATTTGATTTAAACCGTGTTTTTGGAAATGGGGCTCAACCTATGGACTTAAAAACCGAAGGTTCGTACCACGGGGAGTCTGATTTGAAGATAGGAATTAAGGTGTCTGACAATTTTAGCGAAAGCTTTACTCGCCTAAATTAATTGCCTCTTTTAATTAAGTTTGACTTTCAATTTTTTTTCACGATTTTCGGCTATCTAACGAAGGTTTATTGGGGGTAAAATATTTGTTACCCCATAGCTTTATTACAAAGAAATCACAACCTTCAATGTTCCCCTAGCGTAATTTTGTGGGATTAAACTTGTAATTGATATGAAATTAGCCCTCAGGCTTATAGGAGTTTTACCCGTAGTGTTTTTTTTGGTGTTGTTTGGTTGTGGAGAAAAGAAAAACCAACTAGGACAAATACCTATTGAGGACTTTTTCAGGAATCCTGAAAAGACTCAATTCCAAATTTCTCCTTCAGGCGAACATATTTCCTTTCTCCAGCCGTACCAAAGCAGGCTAAACATCGTGGTTGAAGAATTGGCTACAGGAAAGATGACTTCCATCACTCAGATTATTGAGAATAACGTGAGTAAGTACTTTTGGGCCAACGACGATAAACTTATTTTCTTTAGTCAGCGAGACGATTCTCCAAATTATGGAATGTTTAGCGTGAATCGTGACGGTTCCGATCAAAAAGAAATTACCCCAAATCCACAAGCCTACATCCGTCTTATGGATGAGCTTCAGAATAATCCCGATGAAATTTTAATTGGGATGAACATCCGCGACAAAGCGATTTTTGATGTGTACCGAATGAATATTAACTCCGGGGAAACCAAGATTGTTGCTGAAAACCCAGGGAATATTGCCTACTTCAAAACAGATCATGAGGGAAAGGTGCGTGTCGCCATTGCCACCGACGGGGTAAATGAAAGTCTGCTTCACCGCAAAGACGAAAACTCTCCCTTTGAAGTTGTGACCACCACAAATTTCAAAATTACCATGTTCCCTCTTTTCTTCACTTTCGATAATAAATCAATTTATGCTTGTTCTAATGTGGGAAGAGATAAGTGCGCTATTGTCACCTTAGACCTGAGCACTGGAGAAGAGATTGATACCATTTTTAGCCATCCCGAGGTAGATGTGATGGGCTTAAAATATTCAAAGGCGCGAAAAAAACTGCTTTACGCAGGATATTCAACGTGGAAAAGTGAGGCTCATTTTTTAGATGAAAACGCCAAAATCTTCCGCGAAAAGCTGAAAAATAAAATTGGCGACATCGATATTGAATTTGTAGGAACCGATAGGCAGGAGCGCAAACTGCTTTTCCGCACGTACGACGATATTTCTATGGGAGCCTATTACCTGTACGATTTCAACATAGACAGTTTAACGCTGTTGAGTGAGGTTAGCCCTTGGTTGAACCCAAAGGAAATGGCTAAAATGAAACCCGTTAAATACAAAACTAGGGACGGATTTATAGTCCACGGTTATTTGTCTACTCCGGTGGGGAAAGAGGCTAAAAAATTACCCACTGTGGTGATTCCGCATTCCGGATTATTTACCGGTCGTACACATTGGGGCTTTAATCCCGAAGTTCAATTTCTAGCCAATAGAGGTTATGCCGTGCTAATTATTAATAATCGCGGAACAATAGGCTATGGCCGAAAATTCTGGGAGGCAAGCTTTAAGCAATGGGGAGGCGCCGTGCAAAATGATATTACCGATGGGGTAAAATGGTTAACTCAAGAAGGTATTTCAGATCCAGCCAAAATTGCGATTTATGGAAAAAATTTCAGTGGATTTTCGGCGCTTCAAGGACTGGCAATGACCCCTGATTTATACTCGTGTGCGATAAATTATTCTGGTCCTATAAACCTTTTTACCTACATGCGTGAGATGCCCGCTTATTGGCAACCTTACCTTGAAATGATGTATGAAATTGTAGGGCATCCTGAGAAGGACGCCACATTATTTAAGGAGATTTCACCAATTTTTTTAACCGAAAAAATCAATAAACCAGTAATGATTGTTATGGGTGAAAAAGATCCACATGCGTCGGTTACGGAGGTGAACAGATTTGTAAAGAATTTGCTAAAACGTGATATTCCAGTAACTTACATAGTGAAAAAAGACGAAGGTAGAAGTTTTCAAAAAGAGGAAAATAAAATAGAGCTTTATCAAGCTATGGAAACGTTCCTTGAGACTAATCTTCCGCGCTAAGCGCAGCCTAAACCATGACAAGATTAAGTAATTACCGCAAAAGTATTCTGCTGATATTTCTATTTATCGGACTCATTACGGTGAGCTTAATTATCACGTTATTTTTTAGCTTCCTATTCACACAAAAATTTGTCGAGACGAAGTTTAATAACGACAAAAGTATTGTTAGTGACAGTACCGTTGCGCCATATAACAATTTTATTTTCAATGAGATACCTCAGATTTCCTTGTACAAGGGGTTTTTGGATTCAGCGTCTTTTTCTGGATTAACAGCCAATTATCTTGGGCGTTATTCCTTTGTTGATGAGATCGTTTTTTACGACGTAGAAATTAGCAACCACGAAATCCAAGATGGCTTTTCAGCCGATAAGTTTGCTGTGGGTGTGAAGGCGGTTTTTCGTTTGCAACGTCAAGAAGACCCAAAACTTATAAGCATTTTCAAGCGGGATTTTAAGGGCGAGTTTAGCGTAATGGATGCGAATGAATTTGCACGAAGCATGTTTAAGTTCGTGGATTTTGTAGGGAGTATTTCACCCGATTTCTCCCTATCTAATGATGTCATTTTTAATAATTTTTATACGTTTTTTGACGATTATGTAAGTTACTTAAACGTTCCCCGTGAAGCCGATTTGCTTATCTATAAAGACCTAATGCAAAAGGTACTTCCAAGGTCCCCAATTTACGATCAAGATTTGGTGACTTTCAAAATTGACCCCATGAACTTGGAAGTGCCAAATCCGCGACCAAATCTTTATGAAAAGGTGTTAATCCGCCCGGCGATTTTCGACTCACTAGCCACCGATAAAAAACATTATGTAACAAGTGCACCCCTGCCAGGAGTTTTTTCGGAATATCAGCTTTATTTTATTTCCAGTAAACGCTTTTTAAGCAAATGGGTAATGACATTATTTGCTCCTGTTGCCTTGGTGATTATTGTGGTATACGCCATTTTGTTGTTGATTGGACTTTTAATTTATAGAAACATCAATATTAACAGAAAGCTTTTTAAGCTTCAGTACGACTTTATCAATAATCTAAGTCATGAGTTTAAAACTCCTGTAAGCGTGATAAAAATTGCAGGTAGCAACATGCAAGGCGAGCGGCCGATGGAGAAGTCGGAGGTGCAGCATTATGGGAAAATTTTAGATGAAGAAGCCGATAAGCTAAACGATTTAATGGATAAGCTTTTGAGTATTACTCAAGTCGAGAATAACACAATTGTGCTACGAAACGATGAAGTGGATATCGAGCTCTTTTGTAAAAAAGCCGTTAATGAGTATAAAATTAAGCATCCCAACTTTGAAATTAACTTTGATATTAAGGATATTGTAACGGTGGAAACCGACGAGGTTATTTTGGGAAGTATCTTCCAAAATTTAATCAATAACGCCTATAAATATTCACCAACCGACAGTAAAACGTTGGACATAAATATTTTTAGGCACGAAAAACGTAAAGAAGTCGTTTTTCAATTTATTGACCAAGGAATTGGAATTCCTGAACAAGAACAGGAGACCATTTTTAAGAAATTTTATAAAGTAGATAACGAATTTAATCAAACCGGAAGCGCCGGAATAGGCCTTGCATTTTGTAGAGAAATGATACAAGTAATGCGAGGTAGAATTTTTGTCAATAGTAAAGTTGGCCAAGGTTCAATATTTACAGTAATGCTTCCAGAAAAATAAAATCCATGAAGACCAGCGACTTTAAAATTGCCCTAGTAGAAGACGACGATAACCTTCGTTTTTTAATCAAGCAGCGCCTTGTAGGTGAAGGCTACATTGTAGTAGATATGAATACAGGTGCAGGTGCCGAAGAAATGATATTGAGCGAAAAGCCTGATTTCGTGCTTCTAGATTGGATGCTACCTGGCGTAATGGGCAATAAAATTTGCGCCAACTTAAGGTCAAAAGGATTCGAAAACTCGATCATCATGATTACCGCTAAGGGTCAGGATGTAGATAAAATCAACGCCTACCAATTTGGCGTGACCGATTACCTCACAAAACCATTCAATATAGACGTTCTAGTAGCCCTTGTAGGGAATAAAATTACTTTCCATAAGAGTATTCAGGAAAATGAGGAAGTCCTTAAATTCAGCGATTTTGAGCACCATACCAATATCCACCTTTTAATTAAGGGAGATGCTCGCATAGAGCTTACCATTTTGGAAAATAGGATTTTATATTATTTCCTAAAGAATATTGATCAGGTGGTGAGTCGTGAAGATTTAATCTTGAGTGTTTGGGGCTACAGTTCTGATATTAACACCAGAACCTTAGATATGCACATTGTACGATTAAGGAAAAAGATTGAAGAGAATCCGGAAACGCCTCAGCATTTAGAAACGATACGAGGAGTAGGATACAAATTCAACTCATTAGCATAAAAAATCAAAACCGACGAAAGTCGGTTTTTTTGGTTTTGGGTGATGGAAATTTGAGAAATTTTTTTATTAACGGTTTGGCATACAAATACTATTTATTCAAATTTTGGTATACCAATCCCTAAATTTGCATGATGTTATTTAATTATCTGATTGTCAGTGATTAAAATCATGCAAATTTTTCACAAAGGGCCGTTATTTTTCTGGAATAGTAAATTAAAGCTTCTCTAAGCCTGAGCCGTTTTTAAGTTTAGGTAATTTAGTAAGTTAGTAGATTGGTGAAAATGAAAAATTAATTCCTCCGACCAATAAAAACGCAACATTTATCAATCTCGAAAGCTCATAACCCTCTTATTTTCAGAAAATTAGTAAAAAAATAGTTTGTCATATATTTGGATATGTTATGTAAGTTCAATTGATAAATGCAACACGAGTTTAGACACCTTTGAAGGAGCCCCAATCAAACTCTGCCAAAACATCATTCCATCATTGGCATAAGTGAAGAAAAATAGTCCGGAAAAAACCGGCTAAGTATATTTTTATTTAGCGTATATTTTTATTTAGCGTATATTTTTATTTTCTTGCACTATATACCTAAAATTCCTTTATCCTATGTTTATCAGAATCACTTTAATTTTCCTTATCTCTTTATTTTTTACCAGCTCTGGTAAAGCTCAGTGGCTCCCTGAATTGAGAAATGACCTTAATGCTACCACTATTTCTGAAATGTTGCCTTTTAAAGACGGTGTCCTGCTTATTACACATGAGCAGGTAATTTATTACGATTTGATTTCAAGAGAGGGAGAAAATATTTTTGCTTTTCCTAGAAGTTGGGAAGACAAAGAAGTCCAAATTTTACCGTATCAAAATGACGTCTATTTTTTGGTGGAAGACCTAGGATTCTTTTTCGTGAATAGTGAAGTGGGAAAATTAAAGGTGGTAAATGAATCTACCACTGGCTTAGAAAACGAAGTTAGATCCATGACCGTGTTTAAAAACCAATTGCTGGTACAGGTTAATTCTGGGCAAAGGGAAATTTTAAAACTAAATTCTGGCAATAATAAATGGGAATTCTTTGTTGAACCTCCTGTGTTTTCAACTTTGCTGCAATTAGGAGTGTTGGATTATTTAATTCTGAAAGGCGATGAAGTTCATTTTTCTAGTAACGGGATAGATTTTACCACGATAAATTATGATTCAATATTTTCTTTAACGGAAGTCGAATCCGTTAGACATTCCAATGATTACTTGTTGATAGAACTTGATAGATTTGACAAATTATTGTTTCATATTCCTTCAAATACTTTATCACGGCTTCGAGGTTATTTCTTCGAAACATTTTTAGGGGAGAACTTTGTGGTAGGGACCGCATTGATTGCGACGTCGGGGAATCTTAGTGCATTGGGTTATTCCGATAATTTTGTAGATTCAATACAACGATTCAGCCCTCCCAATTTAATGGGGAATTATTGTTTTTCATTTTTTCAAGTTTCTGATTCGGAGTATTTAATTGGGGGACGTGGTGGAGTTTTCCAATCACTGGATACTTTTAAAACAGTAAATAAATTAAATTTAAAAGTAGGTTATGGTCCTATTTCAAAGCAATTTAACATTGACCATTCCCTTTATTCGATAAACTCGAATGGCCTTTTTCTAAAAAACGATACCGCAGATTGGGACAAGATTGCTTTACCAAGAGACACTCCTGGCATTTCTGGTTTAAATACGGTCGCTGGATTAAAAAACATTCTGATTTTTGGGGGTTTTGAACAATCTGTTGTCTTTCCTTCAACATACGAACGTTTCCAAGCGTATAATTATGACCTTGAATTAGACTCGTTTATAATAGGTGAAAACATTCCTGAAGAGGGAAGTTTTAAACCTATCGCCTGTGAGAAAAATTTAATGCTTGCCGCATTTTTTCCATCATCAGGTACTCGAGAATATATTTATAAGTCTAATGACAATGGGAGAACGTGGAACCAAGCGAGTGGTCAATATCCAAGTCTTAATGGATATCGAGGAGCACTGTATGACACCATAAATCAGCAGTATTATTTATTTGGTTTTAACTCTGCTAAAAAGAATATCTGGCAGTCTTCAGATACTTCCAAAAGCCCGGTATGGTCGCCAATTGTGGAGGGAATAGAAGAAAGCCTTTATTTTGTGGAGCAAATGGCAATGAGCAAGGGTAATATTCTTTCTTATGTTGAAGCCTACAAAAGCGATCCTAATTCAAATTATTCAATTTACGATTACGGCAGGGCATATAGCCTAAACGCAACAAATAAAACTTGGGAGCCAATTGATTTGGGTTCTCGTTCATTAGAAGTTAGTGGCGTTTCTTGCACTGAGACCGCGTGCTACGTTTTTGCAGGTGAGCATATTTATCAGAAATATCATAATCAAAATTCATACACAAAAATTGCACAAGCTTTACCTTTTGGAGCAAATGCCAATTCTTTAGTCCAATTTAAGGACGACCTTTATGTGGGAACAACAAACCTTGGGATGTATAGAAAGGACATATTCTCAGGAATTAACTTTGAGGCAAATAAGCCAGAGCGTGTACTTGAGATTTATCCTAATCCAAATACTGGTTATTTCAAAGTTGCAAAACCAATGGATGTTTCCGTTGGAATAGTTCGATTAATTGATTTATCAGGAAGGGTGATTTTCGAAAAGGAATTTACTTCAAGTGCTAGTGAGATTGATGTGAATCTAAACCATTTACATTTAGCAGGAATTTACTTGATTCAAGTTGAAGGTCAAAACGGTGTTCAATACCAATCAAAAGTAAGTTTGTTAAAGTAGAATAAACACCAAAACACTCTGCCAAAACATCATTCCATCATTAGCATAAGTGAAGAAAAACAAGCTTCGCTGCGGGGAGGCTTGTTCTATTACCGTGATGGAAGCCAATCCAATAATAATAAACCCAAAGATTAGTTGAGGCGAATAGGCAAAGGGTGAAATCATTATGGTTAACAAATGCAGTGACATAATAATTACTGCAATCCGCTTGGTTTTCTCTACGCCAAAAACCACGGGGTAAGTCCGCACATCCCAGGTGGTGTCGTTTTGCATGTCGCGAATGTCAAAGGGCATTGCTAGGGCGAATATGAAAAGCAGCCGCTCCATAAATAACCAGCCGACTTGTGCGTTTAAGGGTTCGGTGGAGAATTCGATATGCGGAATGATAACCGTGGCTGCCGCCCAAACAAAGGCAATTAAAAACACCTTTAATCCTACCAATTGCTTCAGCGATTTTTTGATGTTTTTCTTCTTCAAAAGAGGAACATAATACGCCAAGGAAAGTATTCCCAAGGGAACCATCAGCAAAAGCGTTTTTAAGCTCAGGTAAAAGGCAGAAATCGTTCCTCCCACAATACAACCCACCAACAAAACGCCCAATAACACCCTTCCAAATTTCCCGCGGATTTTACTCGGAATGTTTTCCTTGAAAAGGTAAGCACCGTTGTAATTGTACACCAAAAGTGTGGCGCAGAATAAGGTGACCCAATAAGGGTGAAAGCTGATTTGAATTCCACTCAAGATGAGAGTCTGCCCCGACAAAGCCAATGCGCAAAGGGCAATGAAAATATTGCTGTTCGCTAAGAACGCCAATAGGTAGGAAGATTGCTTAGCGATAAAATTCAAGGGTTATTAAGATTGTTGTAATTCAAATATGGTAATTTCAGGGGGCATTCCAATACGTCCGGGGAAACCTAAAAATCCGTAACCACGGTTCACATACAAGTGCTGGTTATTTTGGGAGTATAACCCCGCCCATTGCTTGTACAAGTATTGCACGGGGCTCCATTGGAATCCGCCTATTTCAATCCCAAACTGCATTCCGTGTGTGTGGCCTGCGAACATAACATCAATGTCGTTGTATTTTGGAAGGATTTCCCCTTCCCAGTGGCTTGGGTCGTGGCTTAGCAGAAGTTTAACTGCGGCATCTTCGGTGTTTTGGCGGGCGATTTCCATGTCGCCGTATTTTGGGAAACGACCTTTGTTGCTCCAGTTTTCTACGCCAATAATGGCTATTTTATCTCCACTTTGCTCTAAAATTCGGTTTTCATTGTTCAAAAGGTCCCAGCCAAGCGCAGCGTGCACTTCTTTTAAATGCACCATATTAGCCGCTTTAAGCTCAGGAGTCGCCCATTGCACATAATCACCGTAATCGTGGTTTCCTAGGGTCGAATACACCCCGAGAGGTGCTTTTATCCTTTTGAAGATGTCGACATACTCCTGCATCTCAAGGGCGCGGTTGTTTACCAGGTCACCAGTGAAGAAAACCACATCGGGTTTTTCGGCGAGAAGCATATCTACCCCACCCGAAACGGCAGTTTTATTGAAAAAACTCCCCGAGTGGATATCAGAAATTTGTGCAATTTTTAATCCGTGGAAGCTCTTTGGTAAATGCGGAATTATCACCTTCTCTCGCCTTACTCTATAATCATAAGCCCCCGAGGAAATTCCAAAAGCCATTACGGCAAGGGGAGCCGTGGCTAATACTGTTCCGGTAGTGGTTAGGAATTCTGACCGTGAAATGGGCCTGCCTGTTGGTTTACCCTGAATTTTTTCTGGTGCAATCTTTCTGAAAATCCACACAAAAAATCGACGAATATCATCCACAAAAAGGAAGATGAAAAGTATTAGCTTGGAGATCACTCCCGCTAAAACTATCGAAGATAGAAAATTCCTATACACCGGTTCATCCCTGTAGATGTAGGTCAGAATCAACGACACCAAACTTATCACCGAGAGTGAAAAGTAGATGCGTTTATAAATCTTCCGCGAAAGCGCTGCCCGCGTTTGAAAAGTTGTTTTTATCGCCTTGTAACCATAGAATTCTAAAAATGCGAGAATGATTAGAAAGATGATGAGAATGGTCATGGCGAATTTTAATTATTTACAACGTGGGTTAAAAATTTATGTTCCTATGAATTTAATCGTTTCCTAAAAGTTGGTAGATTTTGTCAAGGTTTGGCGTAAGCACCACTTCGATTCTACGGTTTTTGCTTCTTCCTTCAGGTGTAGTATTTGTGGCGACAGGATTTGTGTCGGAACGGCCAGCGGCGATAATGATTGAAGGGTTTAGACCTTGCTCAATAGTTAAGAAACGCACTACAGATGTTGCTCTAAGCACACTTAAATCCCAGTTGTCTTTCATGGCGCCTAAGTTTGTAACTGGAATACTATCAGTATGGCCTTCAACCATAATGGAAACGTCTTCAACCGTTTGTAATACTTTAGCAACTTCTTTTAAAGCGTCTTTTCCTTTGTTGTCCATTACAATACTTCCCGTTCCGAAAAGTAATTTGTCGGTTAATGATACGTATACTTTCCCGTCACGCTGCTCAAGACTCAAGCCACTTTGTTTAAAGCCGAAAAGCGCATTTTCTAGCTTGTCTTTTAGTCCGCTTAGGTTTTCGTCGCGCTTGCTAAGCAAGTCTTCTAACTCGTTTAAACGTTTTTCCCGCACAGATAAATCTACCTGTGCATTGGTCAAATCTTTTCGCGTCCCTTCCAATTGATCAAGCAATTTTTTCATTTGCTCAGAGCTATTGGCACGTAACTGAGTGTAGTTTTTTGTGATAGTTTCCAATTGAGTTAAGGCCTGTCTTAAACGCTCCCCCATTGCAGTGGTGTCGCTTTCTAAGTCAGAAACTTGATCTTGCGTTCCAGTTAGTGCGCCATCTAAACTGTCTATTCTACCGTTGGCAAGTCTAAGCTGCTTTTCTGCGGCGTATTTCTCGGCGGTTAACGCGTCGAATTTTTTCTTTGGAACCAAGCAACCTGCTGTGGTTATAGCGATTAAGGAAATAAGGACTAAATTTCTCATGTGTGTTAAATTTTCAGAACAAACTTAAGGGTAATTGGCTATAATTTACAAAAGCTAAACCCTTTTTCGGAAAAATGTTTTAGTGTGGCTGGAAGCGCCAACTTCAGGTTGTTTGTGGCTTTAATATTGTCGTGAAAAACAATTATCGATCCATTGGTGGCATTGTCAATTACGTTTTTGGCGCATTGTTGCGGACTAACCGTCTGGTCGAAGTCGCCGCTAAGGATATCCCACATCACAATGTCGTGGGTTTTTATTATTTCTTTCCGTTGTGAAGATTTTATTTTTCCGTGGGGCGGACGAAAAAGATTGGTGTGAAGGGCTTCGGTTTCAAATTTTTGGAAATTTTCAATATAGCTTGTCGCTGAAGTTTTCCATCCCTTTAAATGATTGTAAGTATGATTCCCTATGCTATGGCCTTCAAGAATTATGCGCTTGGTGATTTCGGGATGGTTTTTAAAGTTTTCGCCTACGCTGAAAAACGTGGCTTTTGCGTCATATTCTTTGAGTTGATCTAAAACCCACGGGGTGAGTTCGGGGATTGGACCGTCGTCAAAAGTGAGGAAAATCTCCTTTGCTTTGCGATCCATATGCCAGCAAATTTCTGGCATAAACTTCATTAATATTTTGGGGGTTTTTACAAAATACATCTTATTCCAAAACTTCTTTTAATACGGCTAGGGTTTTTAGTTGTCCAAAACCTTCAAGCTGAAGGTCGTAAAAGTTTGCCAAATTTTCAGCCAAATTGCGCCTTTCTTGTCTGGTTAGGTCGTGGGCTTCCTTTTTTTCTGATTGGTGGATAAATTTCACCAAGGTTTGGGTATGGTCCCGTCCCAAATGCATGGGGTGTAAAGGTTTTTTGGAAACGAACTCAGCGTCCTTAAGGTCGAACCAGAAATCCCCACCTGCCGGCACTTTGTTTGGATAAAAGCCTAGAATCTTCGTAAGCTTTAACATAAACTCAAGGTGGAAATGCGGGTCTGTCTTTTCTGTCAAGTCCAAAATTTGAGCTGAATTTATTGCGAAATCATAAAGGTAATGGTCGGGTTCGTGGATGTTACGAAGACTTTTATAAAGCACCTCATTTACAAAAAAGGCTAAGGTGCTTTTGGAAATGTCAAACGGGATCCCTTGGTAAGGAATGTGATTTTTTATTTCTTTTATCCGCCACAAGCTCGCTCCTTCTTTCATGTAGGCAACGATTTTCACAAGGTTGAAAATCTGCACAATCCCCCCTTTGGTTCTCCCTTTTTTGCCGTGTACGCCACCAATTATAAATCCCTGCATCCCGCGTTCACGAGTAAACACATGGAGCACGAGGCTGTTTTCGGCATATTTTGTGGTTTTTAGAATTATTCCCTCAAGGGTGAGTAGCATATTCTAATTTATGAAAAGAATTTTTGTTACAGCGGTTTGAGTGCCGTCGGAATTGGTGGAATACACTAAATAAACTCCCGTCCCCGCGCGTTGGCCAGAGAAGTTCTTCCCGTTCCATATGGCTTCACCGCCATTTGCAATAGTTTGAAAAACAAGGTTTCCGTTTACATCCGTGATTTTTACCTGCGCATCGGTTACTAAACCTTTTATGGCAATCGCACCAAAATAATCTGGACGAACAGGATTTGGAAAGGCTTTAACATCACTGTGGATTATTTCCCCTTGTGTGGCATTTCCACGGTAAGAAATAATTCCTTTGTCGGTCCCAATAAAAACCTCTCCTGTTTTTGGATGTACTGCGATATCGTCGATTACGTTGCTTATTAGCGGACTGTTATTCTCGTTGAAATAATGTATTGTGCGGGTTCCGTCTTCAGAGAAAAGCCATAATCCGTTGTTGGTGCCTACCCATTTTCTATTCGCGCCGTCTACTGCAATGGCATTTATTGCATCTGCCTCAAGCAGAAATTGAACTAACCCGTCAACCACCACCCGTATAGGTTGAGCATCTGAAGGGCTTTCTGTTAACGCGTCGAAAGGTGAGAAAAACACGCGGATTCCTTCGGATGTGCCCACCCAAATTCTTCCGTCAAGATCTTTGGTGATGCATAGCACATTATTGGTTCCTAAATTCCCCGCACCCTCAGAATTGGTGTATCGTTTAAAGGAACGGTTACCCTCCTCGTCTTCTTTAAAAACAAAGATTCCACCCTGTCTAATGGTCGCCCATTTTTGTCCTTGATTATCGATTATAAGGTCAGAAACATTTACCGCTCCGGCTCCAAGCTGGTTGAAAGAATATTCAGTCCAATCCCCTTCCTTGTCGCGTTTATGAAGTGGGACCGGGGTGCCATAATTTAACATCCAAAGATTTCCTTGGCGATCGTATTGAAGTCCTGAAGCGCGCACGGCAGCTTCAAAACCTATTGACCCACGCAGCGTGCTGTTGGATTTATCGAAAACTGAATCTAGTACGTCGCCCTTTATAATGCCCATTCCTTTGCCAAAAGACCCTACAAAAATTCTGTCATTTTGATTGTCGAAGGCGAGGGAAATAATATCATGAAGGGTATCAACCCCCTCTTTTATTTGATTCCATTGTTCGTCTTGAAAATAATAGACGCCGCGGCGTAAAAAACTGTTTCTAAAGGTCCCATTAACCTCCCCTGGGGCGACATAAATAGCGTCGTTATTGGCGTAAAGGCGTTGGATATTTGCATGCGGTGGGCCGGCGGGAATAATGGATTCGTATCTCGCACCATTTTGGCGGACAAGTCCATTTTTTTCATCGGCGAACCATAAGTTTCCGCTTTCGTCTTGGATAGCTGCGTTAATGTTTGCGATTAACTCAGGGTTTACCACGTCGTATAGGAACTCTTGCTGGGCATTGAAAAGTTTAGTTTTATAGGTGAAAGAAATCAAAAGTTTATCGTCACGTACGGTTCTTAAATCGGTCACGCGATTCTCCCAGAGCGTGGTGGTTTCCCAGGTCGAGTTTGTAAATCGAAAGATGGTGTCGCCCACTTCGGCGTAAACTTTATTCTGTATTGTGGTTAGATGTCGCGCAGGCTGTTGGGTGACGCCATCGGCTTGACCCAAAAGTCTCCAATTTTGGAAATCGGCAAGGTTGGCTCCATTAAGTGGGGCCATGTAAATCCCATTTTCTGACCCCGCAAAAATGAATGAGTCGTTTAGCGTTAATGATTTTACATTTACATTATCTCCATTAGACCCTATATAGTATGTGTCTTTAATTTCTAGCCTCTTCATGTCCACCACCACGATTCCAAAGCCGGTCCCTAAATAGGCGAAATCACCCTTCATCGAAACCGTATTTATGGTTTTGTCACCAAGAATGTTTGCACGCTTTATATCGTCTAAATTGGTTATGTCTTTTAGCGTAAAGATGTCGATGTTGGCATTGTTGTAGGCGATAAGGAGGTTTTGATTTTTTTGATTAAAACGAATGGTTGAAATGCCATTGTCGCTCAAGCCGTTTACCTTTGAATACACTTCAACCTGATTGGTTTTTCTGCCATAGGCAAAGAACGATGAGCCTGTAGAGCAGAAGATCCTATCAAAGGCTTGTTCTACATCTTGGGCGTCAGAAAATGGCAAGTGGGTGCGCCATTGTCCTATGGGTACTTGTTGCGCTTGCGCGGAAAAACAGAAGATTAAAGCAGAGAGAAAAAGAATAAATCGCATGTAAAAAAGCTTTCAGTAAAGGTATAACTCTTTTTTTGAGATTTTAGTCTAGGGAATATATGGATTGAATCCTATCTTCACCCGAATTAAACGTACCAACTAAGACCAATTTTCAAAACCCAAATGTCTTCAGTTTCCTTATCTTTGTATCTTTAAAGAAAAACCGAAAATTTATATGTGGGAAGCTGTCTCCAAGTTCATATTAAAAAATAGAGTTGCGCTGTTAATTGTAATCTCATCAATTACAGTGTTTATGGGGATTAAAGCCCTCGGGATAGAAATATCTCATGGCACAAACACAAACAAGATTCTACCCACAACCGATTCAAATTTCATCAACTACGAGAACTTCAGAAATGAGTTTGGTGTAGATGGGAACATTTTGGTGATTGGAGTAAAATCTCCGGGGCTATTTAACCTAAATTTCTACAGAGATTGGAAGGCCTTAGGAGATTCAATAAAGAAAATTGAGGGGATAACTGAGGTTCTTTCTATTGGTAAGCTTTACCGCCTCGAAAAAGACACCGCCGAGCGTATTTTTAAAATGGTGCCTTTCCCACATGACCTGCCTAAGACTAATGCCGAAATGGACAGCATTCGCCAGGCAATTTTTGATTTGCCATTTTACGACGGTACATTAATTTCAAACGATAAGAAATCAACTTTGATGGCAATAAGCTTCAAAGGAGAATTTTTAAATAGCAAAGCTAGACTAGGTATCGTTCATGATATCATGTTGCAAGCCGATAAAATTGCGCATAAGAACGGCGTCGAATTTCATTACTC
Organism: Sphingobacteriales bacterium; assembly: GCA_047635375.1. Lineage (GTDB taxonomy): Bacteria > Bacteroidota > Bacteroidia > Sphingobacteriales > Sphingobacteriaceae > JBLIKP01. Next base: position 17,822 of record JBLIKP010000021.1, read on the forward strand.
GGGATTACCCTACATCAGAACCATTATCACCGAAAAAATCGCTCAAGAATTTTATATGTTCTTGGCCCTTTCGGTTTTGATTTCTTCATTAATCCTTTTGATATTTTTCAGAACCTGGGAAGCGGTAGTTTTTCCAGTAATCGTAGTTTCTGTAGGTGTGATATGGACTCTTGGACTTATTGGAATTTTAGGATTTAAAATCACTTTCCTAACCGGACTAATCGCACCGCTGATTGTAATCATTGGGGTGCCGAATAGCGTCTTAATGCTCAATAAATTCCATGTGGAATTCAAAAAGCATAACGACAAGCGACGAGCCTTGTTAATGATGATTCAGCGCATTGGCTTCACCACATTCATTGCCAATTTAACCACGGCAGTGGGTTTTGGAGTTTTCGCCTTTACAAAGAGTCAGATTCTTACGGAATTTGGAATTGTAACCGCTATCATGGTTATGGCTACTTATGCGATTGCTACCATAATGGTTCCGATTTTATTCAGCTTCGCCAAAAAGCCATCAGAAAAAAACACCGACCATCTTGAAAATAAGCTGATGAAAAAGTTTCTGGGAAAAATAGATTTCCTAGTTCAAAATCATCGCCCTTCAATTTATATTGTCACTTTTCTTTTAATAATTGTGGGTTCATATGGACTTTACAAAGTGGAGAATAACGGTTATATGGTAGATGATTTACCTAAAGATGATCCCGTTTATGTCGACCTGAAATTCTTTGAAGAAAACTTTAGAGGAGTACTCCCATTCGAGATTGTAATTGACACTAAGAAGCCTAGGAAAGCAACTACATCTAGCACTTTAAGAAAGGTTGATCAAATGCAAGATATGCTACTTAGCTATCCTGCTTTTGCAAACCCATTAAGTTTAAATCAAATTCTAAAATTCTCTACACAGGCATTTTATAACGGTAATCCATCACAGTTTAGACTTCCACGTTCTCAAGAAATGGGCTTTATTATGAGCTATGCCGGGAAAAGCGGTGATACTGATAAGTTAGCCTCTTCATTAATGGATAGTGCAAGGCAAAAGCTTAGGGTGAGCATGTCTATCTCCGATTTAGGATCAGGAATTATGAACCCGCTTTTAGACACCCTTAGATTACGTGTTGATTCTATTTTCGATCCAGCCGATTATGACGTGAGCTTCACAGGATCTGCGGTATTATTTGTGAAGGGAAATAATTATCTGCAAAAAAACCTAAGAGAGAGTTTATTCTTGGCGATATTTTTAATCAGTATTATCATGCTTCTTTTATTTAGAAGCGGAAATCCCAAGCTATTACTGATATCATTATTGCCAAACCTAGTGCCCTTGTTAATCACTGCAGGTATTATGGGATATGTGGGGATTAACCTTAAGCCATCCACGATACTTATTTTTAGTATTGCCTTTGGTATAGCATCCGATCAAACGATTTATTTCCTTACCCGGTATCGTCAGGAAAGGAAATACATCAAGAAGTCAATCGCCGAAACCTTGAGTTTCATCATCCAAGAAACCGGAGTGAGCATGGTGTATACAGCTATTATTTTATTTTTTGGTTTTGGAATTTTCTCGGTTTCAACTTTCGGTGGTACCGCCTCTCTCGGGATTTTAATAAGTATAACTTTATTCGTTGCGTTAATGGCAAATTTAATCCTTTTACCAACGCTGGTATACACCCTAGAGAGCAAACAAATTAAGGGCGAGGCAGCCGAATTGGAAAGTCAAAAGCTTGATGAAACAATTAATATTAGAAACGACGATAATTCTGCAAGTCCCATATAACTTTTTCGACTATTTTGCGTCTAACTAGTTGCTAATAAGCGTAAAGCATAAAAATTTTAATTAGAGTTTTTTTAGTAGCATCCATTTCCCTAATGGCTTTTGGTGCATGTAAAGAAACTGAACAGGAAAACTTAAGATTGCCCCAGAGGTAGAAAAAATATTAACTATTGATTTTGGTGACGGAACATGTGATAATAAGGCAGCCGTAACCATAGATGGCGATAAAAGTGATATTACGCTATAATTTTCCAGACCTTTTTCACTAGATTTTTGTGTAAAACTCCTTTTTATACTTTGCTTAGAAAGCCCTAAGTTTAAAATTCTAAAAAAGGATATTCATGCAAAATTCTACTTCCCCAAATGAGGTCTTCGGCAAACTTCTTGAAACATTAAACCCACGACAAAAAGAAGCGGTCGAAACCATTGACGGCCCTGTTTTGGTTGTCGCTGGGCCAGGGACTGGGAAGACACAAATTCTTGCTGCACGGATTGGAAATATTCTCCAAAAAACCGACGCAGAACCTCACAATATCCTCTGCCTTACATTTACTGATGCCGGTACCGTTGCCATGAGGAAGCGTTTATTGGATTTTATCGGTCCTGCTGCGCATAACGTAAATATTTACACCTTTCATGGATTCTGTAATTCCGTAATTCAAGAGAATCAACACCTTTTTGGGACGCGTGAACTTCAAGCTCTTTCTGACTTAGAAGAGGTCGATTTAGTTAATCGTTTGATTGACGATTTCGAAGTCGACAATCCGCTTTTTAATATCAAAAGCCCCTACCATTATTTCTATTCCATTAAAGACGTTTTCAAAGTGATGAACGATGAAAACTGGAGCGCCGATTATATTAAGGAAGGGATCAAAACTTATTTAGAAGATCTGCCGCTTCGTGATAATTTTATCTACAAAAAGAATGGCCCCGGTTATAAAAAAGGAGATTTAAAAATTAAGGATTTCGCAAAGGAGGAAGCCTCAATGGCGAAGCTTGCCGCGGCGGTTGATCTTTACGATAAGTACCAAAAAATTAAAGCTGAGGAAGGTCGTTACGATTACTCCGACATGATTCTTTGGGTGCTAAAAGCCTTTAAAGAAAGCGAGGATTTACTGCTAAATTATCAAGAAAAATATCTTTATACTCTGGTAGACGAATATCAAGATACCAACGGTTCTCAAAATGAAATCATCCAATTACTTACTTCATATTGGGAGGTCCCAAATGTGTTTGTAGTAGGTGACGATGATCAATCAATTTATCGTTTTCAAGGAGCCAACGTCGCCAACATAACCGATTTTGCGGTTAAGTATAAAGATGACCTAAAGGTTATCATGCTTGAAAATAATTACCGCAGCACGCAGCAAGTCTTGGACCTTTCAGGTCACTTAATTGAAAACAATAAGGAGCGTCTAATTAATGAGCCTTTTTTAAAGGGAATAAGCAAAAATCTTGAGGCTTCTAACGCTGAGTTCAAACATTCGAAGGTGGCGCCAGTGGTGCAGACTTACCAAAATCAGCGCCAGGTGATAATCGATTTGGGACGGCGGATTGAGCATATGCATAACGAAGGGGTTGATTTAAGCGAGGTAGCAATAATTTACCGCAAGCATAAGTTCGTTGAGGATTTAATTAAGTATTTCGAGCATAAAGGAATCCCATATTCTACAAAAAGGTCGCAGAATGCTTTGGAAGTCCCCTTGGTAAAACAATTAATTCTTATCCTAGAATATATTGCCCTAGAAACAAAAACGCCGTTCTCTGGCGAGCATCTTCTTTACAAAATCCTCCATTTCTCCTTTCTTAAAATCCCCGCAATTGAGGTTGCCCGATTGTGGTTAGGTAGAAGAGATTTGAAAGCTAAAAAACGCAATGTTAACCTTCGTGAAATAATCGTACATCCGGCGAAATATTTAGAAGAAGACACGCTTGAGCGGATGGATGAGGACGTAATGAAATCGGTGAAAATGTTTTCAAAGCATTTAGAAGAGTGGATTTCTGAGCGTCATAACATGACTTTGCTACACCTTTTAGAGGAAATCATAAAAGTGTGTGGCGTGCTTCCTTTTGTGCTTAACTCAAAAGACAAACTTTGGAATCTGCAGGTTTTGCGAACCTTCTTTGATTTCGTAAAAGACGAAGGAAATCGCAAGCCTCACATGGAGACCGAAGACCTACTGGACCTTATTGGAAAGTTTGAATCGAATAATATTCGCCTTCCCGTGACCAAGCTTATCGAAAACGTGCGTGGGGTTAATCTAATGACTGCCCACGGCTCCAAAGGATTAGAATTTGAAACGGTCTTTGTTTTAGGTTGTGCAAAACCTATGTGGGAAAAAACACGCGGAATGAGTGCTCAAATTAAATTCCCGGACACCCTGTTGTACGGTATTGAAGGCGACGATGCCGAGGAAGAGCGAAGGTTGCTTTTCGTGGCTATGACGCGTGCGAAACGTCATCTTTATTTACTAGAGCCTCTAGCCGATGCTAAGGGTAAGGATATAGATAAAAGTGGACTCATCACTGATATTGAGTCAAGCCCGATTTTTAATAGGGTTGAAATGACCGTGGAGGAAGAAGAATTCACCGACTTTGAAATTTCCCTTTTCGAGCCATCGCGTGAGGTTGAAATCAGCCTTTTCGATAAACGATTATTGGCTGGGTATTTAAGTAATTACACCTTAAACGTAACCCATCTTAATAACTTTTTGGATTGCCCGTTGAGGTTCTTTTTCCAGAATTTAATGCGTGTCCCAGCTGGGAAAAATGATGCCCTCGCGTTTGGTACCGCAACGCACGAAGCCTTGGATTATTTATTCAAGGAAATGAGCGCTCATCCTGAGAAGGAGTTCCCAAAAGTGGAAGTTTTCTTATCCGTCTTTGAACGCGCCCTCACAAAAAACAGAGATTGTTATACGCTTGAAAAATTCCAGCAGCGAATTGTGGTAGGCCGTCAAATTATGGAGGAATATTACAATGAGTATATCAGCTCTTGGATTAAGGATGTGCGAACCGAGGAGAAAATTCAAAACACTCATATTGCGGGTGTTCCCGTAACGGGAAATATTGATAAGCTGGAGTTTGTGGACAAACGAGAATGCATTGTGATTGACTATAAAACAGGAAAGCACATAGCAGCACGATTAAAAGGGCCTTCGGAAAAAGAGCCTCTTGGAGGTTCATACTGGAGGCAGGCCGTATTTTACAAATTGCTGATTCAAAATTATCCTCTTCAAGACTGGAACGTGCAATCGGTTTATTTTGACTATCTGCAAAAGCAGGGAACAAAGCCGGATGTAAAATTTGTAAAAGCTAAAGTGAAAATTGAGCCTGGTGATACTGATATTGTGCGTGAGCAAATAAAAGAATCTTACGAAAAAATTCTAAACATGGAATTCACCAAGGGATGTGGTGAGGAAACCTGCGAATGGTGCAATATGGTGGAGGAAAATAATATCGCCTAAAGCCACTTGTTACGTTTAAAATAAACCAGCATCGCGGCAGCTATAACAATCATTAGACCCCACATTATAAAGTAACTATACTCGTAATGCAGCTCTGGCACATTGTCAAAGTTGGTCCCGTATATTCCTGCAATAAAAGTTAATGGAATAAATACCACCGAAAACACGGTAAGAAACTTCATAATGTCGTTAAGCTTACTGCTTATGGTGGTGTGATAAATATTCAATTGATCCGAAAGGATTTCACGGTAACTTTCAGTGGACTCAATCGCTTGGTTGATGTTGTCGACCAATTCTTTGTAGTGAATATCAGTGCGTTCATGGATAAGGTCTGAGTCCAGTTCTGAAAGTCCAAGTATCATTTCCTTGGCAGGGTTGATGTTCTTCTAAAAGAAATTCAACTCTCTTTTGAAAGAATTGATTTTATCAATAACTGACTGAGAAGGGTTTTTCAAAAGAGCCTCTTCAAGCTCCTCGATTTTTTTCTCCCAATACGCTAATAATGAAAATGTAATTATCTGCCACAATGTCCAAAAGGGCAAAGGTTAAATAATCGGTCCCTGAAGTTCGTATCCGCTTGCGTTGATTTCTAATGCTTTCCCTCACCGGATCAAAAACATCGCTCTTCCTTTCTTGAAAGGTGAATAGCACGTTTTCAGTAATAATAAGGCTCATGTTTTCTGCCGAAATAGCGTTCGTTTTTTCGTCTTGTTGGAGCATTTTAAGGGATAGGAATATTCCGTTTCCGTGCTCAATTATTCTTGGGCGACCGTCGGTATCCATCACTTCGACGATAAGCAATTTTTCGATGTTAAAGCCTGCCGCGATTTCCTCCATTATAGCTTCATTATGGAGTCCATCGATGTTAAACCAAGTTACCGTTGGAGTCTCTTGATAAGTAAGCGCATCCTTTAATGCATTTATTGGGCTTTCAGTAAGGTTGGTTGCATCAAAGTCAATAAGTTTAAGGATAACGTTTTCAATTTTCTTCTTGCCTCGGAAGTAAATTGCATCCGGTGATTGCCCGATTTCATGCTTATATTTTTTTAGGAAACGTGCTATAGATTAATCCTTAATATCGGTGCTTACGCCTATTGTAACTGGTATGATACGTAAAATAACGCATTTGTCGATGAAATCCCCGTGTTCGTCTAATTTATTTTTTTCTCTCAATTAATGACCACATATTTGCTTTCAATAAATTTAGAATAACCTTAAAAAAATATAATAATGAAATCATTTTTGACTCTGCTATTGACAGTTTTCACTTTAAACGGATTTGCGCAAAACCTTGAAGGAAAAATCAATTACGAAATTAAGCGCACCATGAATTTCGACGATTCACGTTTTTCAGAAATGCCCAAAGACATGCGTGATAGAATTAAAGAGCGTATGGAAAAAATGGGGAACGCCAAGAAAGTGCTTGAGTTTAATCGCGCGGCAACTGTTTACCGCGCTTATGACCCGGCAAAAGATGCCAAGGACGATAGCGAGTGGGAAGATAATGCTGATGGTGGCAGAGGCTGGAGAATGATGGGTGCGAAAACCATTACCCATTACTCTGTAGAAAAGAGTGTAATCACCGAGCAACGTGAGTTCATGGATAAACAATTCCTAATCAAGGACGAAAGTCGTGGTGACGGTTGGAAGTTAACTGGAAAAATGGAGGCTATTTTAGGCTACCCTTGCCAAGAAGCAACAACTATGATGAATGATACCGTACCTGTTGTGGCTTGGTTTTGTCCTTCTATCCCAGTTTCATCTGGTCCAGAAGGCTATAACGGTTTGCCTGGAATGATACTAAAACTAGACTATAACAACAGCGAGCTTATCGCTGAAGCAATTACCCTAGAAGACATAAAAATTAATGCCGACGATCTTGAACAACCTAATAAAGGCAAGAAAGTAACGCGTGAAGAATTTACTGCCATCGTCAAAGAAAAGACCGACGAGATGCGCAAGATGGGTGGCGGTGGTTTCCGTCGTTAATCAATAATTAAACAAAAATAGTGTGAGAAATTTATTTTTATTAGCCCTTCTTTCTGTGGTTTCCTTTGCTGCTTCGGCCCAAGGGAAAAGTAAAGTTACAGGAAGTGTTTCTGGAAAAGGCGAGCCTCTTCCCTACGTGACAGTGATCATGCTTAAAAGCTCTGATTCAACCATCGCGCAATTTACCACGACCAACAATAAAGGTGCATTTACCATTTCAGGTGTTGAGAACGCCGAGTATATCGTGCAGCTGTCTTTCATGGGATACCAAGCCTTCTCGCAGAAGCTTGACCTAAAGGTCGACCTAAACTTGGGTGAGCTTGTAATGGAAGAAAAAAAGTTCGACTTGGACGAGGTAACGATAGATGAAGAAATGATTCCTATCCGCCTTAAAGGCGATACCCTAGAGTATAATGCAAAGGCGTTTAAAGTTCAGCCTAATGCAAGTGTAGAGGAACTGTTGAAAAGACTTCCAGGTATGGAAGTCGACAAAGACGGAAACTTAAAGGCTCAAGGTGAACAGGTACAACGTGTGTTGGTGGACGGGAAAGAATTCTTCGGAAACGATCCAAAACTTGCTACAAAAAACCTTCCGGCAGATGCCATTGACAAGGTACAGGTTTTTGATAAAATGAGCGACATGGCCGATTTCTCTGGAATCGACGATGGGAATAGAACAAAGACCATTAACCTTACTTTAAAGGAAGGAAAGAAAAACGGTTACTTCGGAAAAGCAACAGCAGGATACGGCTTTCCTGACGATAAATTTGAAGGAACTTTTTCTTTAAACCAGTTCAACGATAAAACGCAGATTTCAGCGATTGGAATGGGGAATAATATTAACGACCCGGGATTTTCGATTTCCGACTATGTGAATTTCGCCGGCGGATTTAGAAATTTATTGCAAAGCGGACTGGCTTCTTTTAATAACGGTTCGCCTTCTTTCGCTTTAGGCGGAAGTAATAATGATGGAGTAAACACCACCTTTGGAGGAGGGATAAATTTCAATCACGAATTTTCAAAAAAGACTAAATTTACGAGCAGTTACTTCGTGAACTACCTTTCTAACGAATTGATTTCAGAATCGTCGAAATTGTATTTCAACAACGACAGAAATTTCGATTCTGAAGAATCTTCAAATAACGTAACCACAAACATCAACAATAGATTTAACTATCGCCTTGACCACGATGTGAGCAAACAGCAGGAGTATAAATTCAGCGGAAACGTGAGTTACAACGATGCTGATGTTATCCAAGAATCTATTCAAAGGAGTTTCAATGCTAATGATTCTGTAGTAAACAGTTCTGACCTTAATAATGTGGGCATAGGAACTCAACTTAGTGGTGAAAATAATTTAACCTATCGGCGTAAGCTGGCAAAAGAAGGTAGAATTGTTGTTGCCGATGTGGATTTTGATTTCAACAAAGAGGATAAATCAATTTTCCTTGAAGGGATAAATACGTTTGCGGGAAATCAAGACACCTTGAATCAAAATCAGTTTAATATCAATAACACATTAAAATATGGCGGTGAAGTAAGATATGTCGAGCCACTAGGAAGAGGTCGTTATTTAGAAGGAACGGTGATGCACCGCGAGACAAAATCAATCTTCGACAAAACCTTCATCGATATTGATCCTGACACGCAAGAAGAAATAAGAAACGATTCTTTAAGTACAGGGTATGAAAATACTTACAAGTACGATAAGGGCGGGTTAAACTTCAAACTGAGCCGTGAAAAGTACAATGTTACTGTTGGGTTAGCCGCACAGCAAAGCGCGCTGAATGGCCAAATAGAGGGCGCTGATACTGCATTTACAAAATCGTTCTTTAACGTGCTGCCGGTTTTTAGAATGGACTACCGTTTTAAGAACAGCAAGCGTGTAAATTTTAGTTATAACGGAGGAGTTAACGAGCCAAGTATGCAGCAGTTACAGCCGGTGGTTGATAACAGTAATCCACTTCAAATTTCGGTGGGTAACCCAGATTTAATAGCCGAATATTCGCATACCGCGAACATGAGGTATATCTATTTTAGCCAGTTTTCTTTTACAAGCTTTTTTGCTAATTTGAGAGGAACGTACACTAAAGATAAAATTTCGAATTCCATCGCTGTGGATGAAGATTTTAGACAGGTTATTCGTCCGGTTAATGTCGATAATGACTACAATTTAACGGGTAATGTGAGCTTCAGTTCTCCAATTAGAAAGTTGAAAGTAACCCCTAGTTTGGGATTAACCTCGACCTATAACAAAGGTGTTTCAGTAGTAAATGGAATTGATAACCTTACTGATCGATATGTGAACACAATTACGGCAAGTTTAAGTAATCGTCAAAAAGACAATATCGATGTAACTGTAGGGACAAGATTGAGCAGTAATCAAACAGTTTATTCTGAGAGTAATCGCGGGGATCAAAATTTTATCACGAGCAATTATTACACAGATTTTACTTGGTTTATTATTGACGGATTAAACTTAACCACCTCCTTTGATTATACGATTTATACGGGTAGCGGATTGGTAGGTACAGAAGCCGTTCCTCTTTGGAATGCCGAAATATCAAAAGTGGTATTCAAGAGTCAAAAAGGTCAGGTTAAATTTAAAGTTTACGATATTTTGGGACAGAACAGAGCGTTCCAACAGTCTAGTACTTTTAACTACGTTCAAGAGTCTACAACAAACATCCTAGACCGTTATTTCATGCTTTCATTCACTTATTCTCTTTCAGGATTTAAGAGTGAAGGGAATAGCATGTTTAGGTTCATGGGTAGCGGAAGAAGATAATCATGCATATCTCTAAAAAACAACTGGCACAAGGGTTACTTCACGTAATCCCTTGGCTAGTTTTACTTTTCGTTTCAGTTAATTCATTAGGTGGTCGCGGGCAAGCCGATCCTAATTTTGTGACACGTGGATTAATTTCCATGACACTTATGGTGGGTGCATTTTACTTGAATTATTCAATTTTAATTCCCCGGTTTTTATTCAAGAGAAAAATAAGGAATTACGTTTTCGCGACGATTTTTGGGCTTTTAGGAGTGGTGGTTTTAACGGTTTTAATTAACCATTTAACCTTCCCCCCAGAATTCATGCACGGAGGTAAAAAGATAGAAGTGACCGCTCAATTTTGGTTGAGACAGTCGGTTTTTGTGTTTTTTAGAACCCTTATGTTATTTGCAATTGGCCTTGCAGCACGCATGACTTCAAGGTGGCTTTCGGAAGAGAAAAGTATGCAAGAGATTAAGGAAGAGCAATTAAAAACTGAGCTATCATTGTTGAAAAATCAGCTTAATCCGCACTTCTTTTTCAATACCCTAAATAGTATTTATTCACTCACCGAAACCGAGCCCAAAAAAGCACAGGAGGTAACGCATAAGCTTTCAAAATTGATGCGTTATTTCTTATACGAAACAGAAAAAACGCCTACCGTAACTTTGGGTAGAGAGGTGAAATTTTTAAATACTTATTTGGATTTAATGCGTGTTCGGATTAATCAAAAAGTAATCATCGAATCTGATTTTTGCCCCGAAACGGATTCCGCCAAATTACCTGCCCTACTCTTTATTCCATTTGTAGAAAATGCTTTTAAGCACGGCTTAAGCTTAGTGGAAGAATGTGTCATTAAATTTTCGCTTTCGCGGAAGGATAATCAAGTGTTGTTTACTTCATCAAACCCTATTCCTAAGGTAGTGGATAGTTTAAAGGAAGAAGGCGGACTAGGACTTGTTAATATTAATCGAAGGTTAGTATTGTTATTTGGGAAGAAAAATTACGAACTTCAAATTAATAACGACGGGCAAATTTATTCCGTCAAGTTAACTTTGAATTTGGATGAAGATTAGATGTGTCACCGTTGATGATGAGCCGCCAGCGTTAAGCTTGATTTCAAGCTACGTTAAGAAAACCCCATTTTTATTGCTGGAGGGCGAGTTCAATAACCCAATTGAGGCATTAGATTTTATTAAGAAGGAAGACGTTCAAATGGTGTTTTTGGACATCAGAATGCCCAACCTTACAGGTATGGATTTAGCCCGCCAATTGCCAGAATCGACTCGTATTGTCTTCACCACCGCTTATGAAGAATATGCCTTGGAAGGATATAAAGTAAGTGCGCTTGACTACTTGGTTAAGCCATTTAATTATGAAGAATTTCTGGCTTCCGCCGAAAAGGCAAAAGAATATTTTGATCTACTTTTAGGGGCTAATAAAGGCAAGAATTTCTTCTTCGTAAAAGCCGACTATAAACTTCACAAAGTAATTTTTAACGAAATCCGTTTTGTCGAAAATGTCAAAGATTACGTGAAGATCCATTTAAAAGATGGGACATTTTTAATGTCACTAATGAACCTAAAAGATGTGGAAGAAACCCTCCCCGATTTTTTCATGAAAGTTCACCGATCTTATTTGGTAAATCTCAATGAAATCTCCAAAGTAGAAAAAGGAAAAATCAAATTTTATGACCATGAAATCCCCGTTTCAGATTCGTTTAAAGATCAATTTAATGAATTCCTTAAGTCGAAATAAGGCTTAATTAGTAATTGAAACTACACCTTTAATGGACTCTGTCCTACCGTCGGTGAAAGTTACAGACCCAGTATATGGGTATGCTCCAATAATTTTAGCGGCATCTGCATTTGGTCTCCAT